>JBIIJV010000004.1:0-33447 GCA_044233545.1 Cyanobium sp. | reverse complement strand
GGCCGCTCGCCACCAGGAGAGCGAAGCGGCACTGGCGGCGGCCTGCGCCTTGGCCGTTGAGGCTGGGATTCCGGTGGCTGGCGAACGGGTGAAAGACGACATCCCCCACCGGGCCATCCTGGCGGCGGTGGGACGGCTGGGCTGCGACCTGATCGTGATGGCCTCCCATGGCCGCCGTGGCATGGAGGGGCTGCTGCTGGGCAGCGAAACCCAGCGGGTGCTGCTGCGGGCGACGGTGCCGGTGCTGGTCGTGCGCTGAAGCTGGTGCCATCAGAGCCGGTGCCATCAGGCGGAGATCCCCACCGCCGCGGACCAGCCATGGCGGTCCCACCGCTGGTCAGCCCGCTCCGGCCACGCCAAGATAACTATTGCTTTCTGTGCCGACACCGTAACCATGGCGCGTGAATTGGACCCCTTTCGCATTCCCCGGGCGGGCCTTGAAACCATTCCCCTGGCGGGACTGGCGACCCTGCCTTTGCTGGGCGGCCAGGCCAACCTGGGCCCCCGCCAGCTGATCAGCGAAGCCACCCTGGCGGGGGTGCTGGTGTACGCGGCCTATCAGACCCTGCTCAGCGGCCTGCGTACCGAGGCGATGGTGCGGCGCGGCGAACTGGGCCGGGCTGGCCAGGTGGCCCTGATCGGTCGATCGGTCTGGGCCTCGATGAAGGAGGGAACGGCCGTCAGCCTGGTGCTGAGCTTGGTGCTGCTGGTATGCCCATGGCTGGCCATGCCGATGGCAGTGCTGGGGGTGGTGGGGTTGGGCAAGGCCTCCCTGGACCTTTTCCATGCCTTCTGGGATGGCCTCAGCCCCGAACAACGTCTCCATCTCCATGCCGCCGCCTACGAGGCCGGCGTCAACTTGAACCGGTTGCTCTCCCGGGAAGCCGACCCCCGGCTCGAATCCTGAGGCCGACCCCAGCATTTTCATTTAGGTACATTTAGACAGGCGTTGTTCCCCGCTCAAAAAGGGGTGGAAACAGGCTGGGGCAGGCCAGTGACAGGCCTTGGGCACCCTATCTTTTCGACATGCTTTTTTACGGGTACTAATGGCCGTAGTCAATCGCTGCGCGGTGGCCGTTTCGCCGCAACCTCCCATGGTCGACTGGAGCCGGCCGTTTTGGACCCGGGAGGATATGGAAAGCCTGGGCGACGAGAAAAGCCTTTATCTGGTGCCCACCTATGACGATGAGGCCAGTGCCATGACCCTGCTTGAGCAGCACCATGGCGCCATCTTTGAGGCCGAGCTCGAACTTTGGTGCCTGGATCGGGCCCTCTGGCCCAGCCCCCGCGATTTCACCATGTTCAGGCATTGGTTCCAGATCAACCTGTTCCCCTTGGTCGAAGACCTGGGGTCTGAGGTTCTGCAGACGTACCTGATCGAACCAGGTTTCAGCGACGACGTACGCCAGGCTCTGCCTTGATCGCCCCAGCCGGCCGCCATGTATTTCCACATCGAGCACCACCTCGACTACCGCTACGACCGGCCTGTCTTTCTGGAGCCCTTTCAACTGCGGCTGCGGCCCCGCAGTGACCCGGCCCAGCGGCTGCTGCAGCACAGCCTGGAGGTCAGTCCCGATCCGAGCGGACGCTGTTTGGTGCTGGAAGCCAACGGCAATGAGGCTGTCGGCATCTGGTTCCAGGAACTCACCGACCACCTCAGCTTGAAGCTGGAGGCCCGGGTCGAGACGCTGCGGACCAATCCCTTCGACTGGATCATCACCCACGCGCCAACCCGCCGCCTGCCAGCCACCTACCCCCCGGAGGAGGCCGAATCCCTGGCCCCTTGCCTGGCCCCCCCAGGCCCCGACCTCAGTGGCGTGGGCCCCTGGGCCAGGCAGCTGGCCGCAGCGGTGGACCACGACACAGCCGCTTTCTTGATGCACTTGGCGGACACCATTCACCAGCAGTTCGACCATGTCGGTCGCTTCGATGGCGACCCCTTCGAACCCGCCGCCTGCCTGATGGCACGGCGCGGCGCCTGCCGCGACACAGCCATGCTCTACGTCGCCGCCTGCCGCAGCCTGGGCCTAGCGGCCCGCTTTGTCAGCGGATACTCGATGCATCACCCCCCCGAGGTCACCGAGCACGAACTGCACGCCTGGGCCGAGGTGTATCTGCCGGGGGCGGGCTGGCGGGGCTACGACCCCAGTCTGGGGCTGGCGGTGGCCGAGGGCCATGTGGTGCTAGCGGCGGCCCCGGACCACCGCTTGGCCGCGGCGGTTAGCGGCCGTTACCGGGGCACGGGCGTGACTTCCCAGCTGGCCTACCGGGTGGTGGTCCATGCCTGCGCAAGCGATGCCCTGCTCTGAGGGCCCGGGGGGGGCAAGGCCCCGGGGGACGGTGCCAGGGCCCCGTTAGGTCGCTCGGTCGCTTGGCCGCTTGGTCGCTTGGCCGGTCGGGTAAACCGCCGCCACCGCTACCGACGGCAGGCGTTAACGTTTTGTGACGTTTTGAGGTTGCAGTTGATGACGGTGCCATCCCTTTCCCTGAGCCGCCAGTTCTCGATGGAGCTGCACGGTCGGGCCATCGACGAATGTGGCGACATTGAGGAGTTGCGCCGCGTCGCCAGAACCCTGCTCTCGGCCTGGCAACTGCAGGCGAGCATGAGCGAGCAGTACGGCGCCGAACTGCTGGGACTGCACCGCAGCGCTGCCGGACTCTGAAGGGCATCAACCACCAAGGTCCTGCCATGGCTGCGGCCCTAGAGGACGTTCTCTATCGCATCAAGCGGCTGGAGCGGGGGGCCGCCAATCCAGTTTGATCTCTTGGCGGGCCCTGCCGAAGGCCAGGGCTCCAGCCGGCACGTCCTTGGTGAGGGTCGACCCGGCCGCCACCGTCACGCCTGCACCCAACACGATCGGAGCCACTAGTACCGAATTGGCGCCGGTCTTGCTGCCAGCGCCGATAACGCTGCGGTGCTTGTTTACGCCATCAAAATTGGCGGTGATCGTGCCGGCGCCGATGTTGACCCGGGCGCCGACTTCGGCATCGCCGAGATAGCTGAGGTGGTTGGCCTTGACCCCCTCGCCCAGCTGGCTGTTCTTAACCTCAACGAAATTGCCGATGCGGCAGTCGGCGGCCAGGTGGGCGCCGGCCCTGAGCTGGGCGAAGGGGCCCACGGCGCAGCCAGCATCGACGCGCACCTGACGCAACACCGAATACAGCACCTCAACCCCTTCACCCAGGCTGCTGGCCTCGATCAGGCAGCCCGGACCGATCCGGCAGCCATCGGCAATCGTGTTGGCCCCCCGGAAATGGCATTGGGGTTCCACCACCACATCGCGGCCGAAGCGGGTGGCCTCACTCAGGCTGCAGCTGGCGGGATCGGTGAAGGTGACACCCTCCGCCATCCAATGGCGGCGCAGCCGATCCTGCAGGGCCGCCTCACATTCGGCCAACTGCAGGCGATCGTTGATGCCACTGACCTCCGCCAGATCTTCCACCTCCAGATGGCAGGCGGGGCTGAGCAGGGCGATGGTGTCGGTGAGGTACAGCTCGCCCTGGTCGTTGTTGGTGCGCAGTTCGGGCAGAACGGCCGCCAGCTTCTGCCAGTCAAAGCAATAGATGCCGGCGTTGGTGAGGGTGTTGCGGCGCTGTTCGGCACTGCAGTCCCGGTGCTCGATGATGCAGCTCACCCGGTCATCCCCATCACTGAAGACGCGGCCGTAACCCGTGGGGTCTGGAAAGCGGGCCGTCAGCAGCGTCACCGCAGCCTTGCTGTGACGATGTTTGGCCAGCAGGGCCTCCAGGGTTTGGGAGCGCAGCAAGGGCACGTCGCCGTTGAGCACCAGCAGTTCCCCCTGGAAGTCCCGCAGGGGACCCAGCAACTGTTGGATGGCGTGGCCGGTGCCGTTCTGGGGGGACTGCAGCACAAATTCCAGCCCTGCATGGCCGGCCAGGGAGGCTTCCACCCTCTCTGCCTGGTGGCCCACCAGCAGCAGCCGGCGCTCGGGGGCCAACGGTTCGCAACTGGTCAGCACTCGCTCCACCAGGGTCGCACCGGCAATCGGCTGCAACACCTTGGGAAGCTGGCTTTTCATGCGGGTGCCCTTTCCGGCAGCCAGCACCGCTACGGCGAGCATCAACAGGGCCAACAGCTGGGAGGGAATCTACTGGCGAGGGCTGGGCCCACTGCCATTACCAATCAGCAAAGCAGGCGAGGAAGCCCTGGATCAGCCCTCGGGAAGAGCGAGTTGGACTTGATGATGGTCGCTTAAAAGCACTTATTTATGAACAGCCTCAGCCCGGGAATCGCTGCTGTTTTGATGGCCGTTGATGTGCTTTTCACATGCCGAAGCCCCTGGCGCACTCAGCATAAGGCTCAACAAAAGCACCGTTGCAGTAAAGGGCTTGATCACGGATCACAATGCATTAAGAAAGTTACTTTAGGTCCTTTCAAGGCGAGGCGACGCCTTGTCAGGTTGCTTTGATATTGGACAATTCATGGACAAGTGGCGCCCTTTTTTGATGTCTTCACTGGCCACAGCCGCCTCCAGAAGCAGAGACAAAAGCAGGATGGGCACTTCCGCCGCCCGCAAACCTTGTGATCGTTGCCATTTGAGCCGTCATGGGCTCCAGGACGGCCTTCCGAAAAGACTTCTCCTAGCGAACAGCTTCACACACGCTACCGGTAGTGTCCCGATTCGTTTCTCCCGGATACTGCCCGCAACCCAAGCAGCTCAGCGGTCCCAGTGTTGCCCAATAAGTGAGATTGCCTAGGCCGAGGGGGCCCGGCCACAGGCCGCGAGCCGGCCAAACCCGTGTTCTGCTGCAGCGGTCCGGCAAGGTGATCGCCGCAAGCGTTTGGCCACGGTTTCTATGGCCATCCAATGATCGCAGCAGCATTTTCAATTACGTGGCCACTTCCTTATGCGCTGAGCTGTGCCGAGTTAGGGTTTCATCATGGTTACTTCCAAGGGTCCAATCAATGCCCCACTCGCCTTGGTTGCAGCGGCACTACTTACAACTTTGATCCCGGCTGGGGCTGGCGTGGCTCAGACCGCGATCGAAACCCAAAGGGTCACGTTTGTGCAGGAACAGATTTGTTGCAGGAACAGATTTTAGTTTGCTCCAAGGCCAGCTCAAGGGCCCGCAGGCGGTTGCTAACTACACTACTTTTGATTGCTATCCATTTATTCTGCTGAATTAGGCATTTAGTCTTCAGGCTGCCTATGCTGCCCCGTTGATTTTGCTTGCCCAGACTAGGCGGGCTGATAGGGATAAGGCCCATTCAGAAGCGGATGCGAAACACAGGGAGGAGATTGCGTTTGAAATGCATGAGGAGCAGCAATTGGCGCTGCAGCAGACGCGGCAACTTCTCTCGCTCCTCGATCAAAACAATGAAATGACCTTGGTTGTTCGGCAACTAAGTGAGCGGATTTAATCGTTAACTTCTGAAATTCACAGCAAAGTAGTACTATAAGTGCCTTGGAATAGTAAATACATTTGATTGTCTAGGTCAATTTTTTAAACTTAACAGCTCGGCTGGCGGGTCTGTTGATAGCTCCAGATGTTGCCCAGCACCTTTTTGACATAGAGGCGGGTTTCGGGGTACGGAATCGCCTCGACCCACAGCTCTGGTGAGGCCTGCAGCAGGGGCGTAACCCAGCCCTGGGCCGCCCCGGGGCCGGCGTTGTAGCTGGCCACCGCCAGGAAGGCATTTCCCTTGAATTGATCCAATAGCTGGCGCAGATAGCGGGATCCCAGGTCTGTATTCAGGGCTGGTTCCTTCAGGGCCTCGGCGCTGATCGGCCGACCCGCCAGTTCGCTGGCGGTCGACGGCAGCAGTTGCATCAGACCCACCGCCCCCGCGCCGGAACTGACCCCCGGCGTGAAGCGGGATTCCTGCCGCGCCACGCCCAGGGGCACGGTGGGATGCAAGCGTGCGGCGGCGGCGGCGGCGGCAAAGTCGTCGCCGAAGCGCACCGGGTGCAAGCCCCGCTCGATCGCCGGTAGCAGCTCGCATTGATCCGGTCGCAATTTGGCGCTGGCCTGCTCCAATTGGTGCAGGCCAGTCCAGTCATCCCCCACCGCCTGGCGCAGCCGTCCCTCCAGCAGCAGATCGCGGCTGGCCCGCAACTCTGGTTTGCCCCTGCGCGTGCGCCAGGTTTCCCAGGCTTCCTCCTTGAGTTTGAGGCGCCAGAGCCGATCCAGCTCGGCATCGCCACTGGCCAGGGGGCTCCAGGCCGGCTTTGCCAGCAGATTCACCTCAGCGGCGGCGCCTTGCTGCAACCCCAGCTCCCCCTCACCCAGCTGCACCGAGGCCCGCCAGCCGTAGTAGCCGCCGGGATGGTGCAGCAGCAGTTCTCGCCAGGTGGCGGTGGCCCCCTCGTCCTGGCCGAGCTGGTGCTGGCTGAAGCCTTTCCAGAAGCGGTGGCGGGCCGCCAGCATCGGCGGCTGCCGGTCGGCCCCGATCGCCTGCAGCAGCGTCAGGGCCCCGCCCCATTGGCCGGCCAGCAGCTGCTTGCGGGCCAGATCCCACTGCAGATCCCAGCTGGCGGCATCATCCGGCCAGCGTTGCATCACCTCCAGGGCCAGCCGGCCGCTGGGATCGGCCAGGGCGCGGTGGGCCTGCACCGGGGCGCTTTGGCGCCATGGGGGGGGCAAGCTTGCCAGCTGCGCATCCACGCCGGGCCCCTCCTCCTGGCTGAGCCGCCGCACCGCCTGCTCGGCCTCGGGGCCCTGCGGTTGCTGCTTCACCACCTGCAGCAACAACGGTGCAACCAGGGCTTTCTGGGCGGTATCGCCTTTGGCCAGCGCCTCCGCCAGCAGCAGGGCTCCCCGGGGAGACAGGGCCGCCAGCGCCTGGGGAGATGGATTTGCAGATGGGTTTGCTTGGGGAATGGGGGTAGCTGTGGTCGCCGTCGGCGCCGCGTCCCCGCCCAGGCAGGCCAGGGCGTCTTGGCCGGCGCCCAGTTCCGCCAGTCCGGCGGCCAGCTCGGCCCGCTGCTCCAGGCTGGGGCGGTCGCTGGCGCGGCCGCATTCCTGGCGGATGCGCCCGTCGGCACCGGGCCAGCGGGCCCCCCACTTCGCCAGGTGTAGGGCGCCCGCCAGCCGATCCGCCGGCGCGGGCCCCTCCTCTAGGGCGGCGGCCAGGGCGGCGGGATGGGCGGGGAACTGCTTCAGCAGCCGCTGGCGCAGGGCCGGATCCTGGCGGCCCAGGGCATAGAGCGCATCGGCGCTGGCGGGGGAGGTTGGGAAGCGGCGCAGCAGCTGTTGCCAGCGTCGTTCCGCCGCGGGACCCTGCTGCAAGGCCTCGGCCCGCTGGGCCTGTTGCTTGATCACCACCGCCGCCAGCCCATCGCGGCCCCAGCCTTGGCCGTTCAGCAATTGCCCCTGGCGTTGACGATCACCGGCGGCCTGGTCCAGCAGCAACAGGCCGGCCTCCCGCCGCCGGGCCGGATCCGGGGCCCAGCGGCGCTGGCGCTCCAGGCTGCTGGTGGGGGTTGTGGGGGTCAGGGGCGGCAGCAGGCTCAGCAGCTGACGCCCCCCCACCAGGGCGGCCGCCGTGCCGAGACAGGAGACGGCCAGCAGGGTGGTGAGACGGGGCAAGGCGAAGGGGGCATCGCGCTGGCATTCTGACCAGACAACCGGAAGCCCCTCCGGGGTCGGCCCTCTCTCTGCCCGGCCCCTCTGCCCGGCCCCTGCCCCTCTGCCTGGGCCCTATTACAGGACCACTCCCGGGCCCCCTCAAGGGCTTTCTGTACCCCGCCGACCCTTCCCCTGGCCCGTTTTTCCCTACCCAGCCTGCGGCGACCGTTGCACGGCTTGCGGTCCAGCCCCAACGACCTGCCTGGAGCCCAGCAACGGCGACGGGCCCTGGGGGTGGCCGCCCTGGCGGGGGTGAGCATCATGCTGCGCCCCTGGCCCCCTTTCCTTTGGTTGCCTGGCTGGGTCGTGGGGGTCCTGCTGCTTTGGATGGCGGCGGAGTTGCTGGCCTGGCTGTGCTGGCCGCGCCGCTGGCGCTAAGGCCCCTGTCGCAACCGGCGTAGCTTGGTGCCGATGCGCGAGAACTGCATGCCCCTTCCGGCCCCCCAGCCCCTGGGCGCCCCCCTAGGCGACAGCGTGGCGGGATTTGGCACCGATGGCATCCGCGGGTTGGTCGGCACGGCGATCACCCCCGCCTTGGCGCTGCAGATGGGCTACTGGTGCGGTCTGGTGTTGCCGCCGGATGGGCCGGTGGTCATCGGCAGCGATTCCCGTTTGAGCGGTCCGATGCTGGTGGCGGCCCTCAGCGCCGGACTGGCGGCGGCGGGCCGCGAGGTGTGGCAACTGGGCCTCTGCCCCACACCGGCGGTGCCCGGCACGATCCGGCGAGTTGGCGCGGCCGGTGGCCTGATGGTTTCCGCCAGCCATAACCCTCCCCAGGACAACGGTATCAAGGTGTTTGGTCCCGGCGGAGCCAAGCTCGACCGCGAACGGCAACGGGCCATCGAAGCTGGCCTGCGGTGGGATGGGGACATTCAGGGCGCCGCTGTTGAGGGGGCGAATCCCCCCCAGGTTCCCTTCCGCGGCGACGGTGCCGTCAGCCACCGTCCCGACCTGATGGCGGCTTACCACCAATCTTTGCTTGACAGCGTGGCCGGCCAGCGGCTGGACGGCTGCCCGATCGTTCTCGATCTCTGCTGGGGTTCGGCGACCGCTTGCGGTGCCGCCGTCTTTGCCGAGCTCGGCGCCGACCTGACGGTGTTGCACGGCAGCCCGGATGGGGCCCGCATCAATCAGGATTGCGGCAGCACCCATCTCGAAAGCCTCCGCCAGGCGGTGCTTCAAACCGGCGCGGCCATGGGTTTCGGCTTTGATGGCGACGCTGACCGCATGCTGGCCGTCGATGGCCAGGGCCGCATCGTTGACGGCGACCACGTCTTGTACCTATGGGGTTCGGCCCTGCGCGATGCGGGCGACTTACCCGACGACCGCATCGTGGCCACGGTGATGTCCAACCTCGGCTTCGAGCGGGCCTGGCAGGCGGGCGGTGGTCGCCTGGAGCGCACGGCCGTCGGCGATCAACACGTCCATGCCGCCATGGAGGCCCTCGGCGCCGGCCTGGGGGGTGAGCAGTCTGGCCACATCCTCTCGGCCCGCCACGGCCTCAGTGGCGATGGACTGCTCACGGCCCTGCAGGTGGCGACCCTGGTCCATGGCCGCGGCCAGACCCTGGCCGAGTGGATGGAAGGCAGTTTTAAGCCCTATCCGCAACGGCTGGAAAATGTGCGGGTGCCCGATCGGCAGCGGCGCTTGGCTTGGCAGGACTGCGAACCGTTGTGTCAGGCGGTGGCGGAGGCGGAGGCGGCCATGGCCGGCCAGGGGCGGGTGTTGGTGCGCGCCAGCGGCACCGAACCTCTGTTGCGGGTGATGGTGGAGGCCGCCGAAGCAGAACAGGTGCTGTACTGGACCGATCGGTTGGCGGCCATGGCCGATACCCATCTGAACTAGGGCTTAGAGCAGCTCCTTTGCCAGGGCCAGGGCACCGGCACAGGCATCGCCGGCTGCCTCCGTCCACCGACAGCCCGGCAGGGCGGTAGTCAAGGCCGACCGGAAGGCTGCCCGGAAGGCCGGCAGGTGCTCCAGCGCCCCCCCCATGGGGCACACCGCTGGTGCGGCCAAGTCCAGGGCTGCGGCCACCGCCGCCGCCATGGCGGCCAGGACCTCTCCGTTGCGGCACAGGATGGCAAGGGCGTCGGCATCGCCAGAGCTGGCCAGGGACGCCACCAGCGGCGCCAGGCGGGCGAAACCTGCGGGGCCGAACTCCGGTGCCACCACAAGCGCCTTGAGCCCCTGGGCCGCCTGGGCCTGGCTCGGCTCCAGCCCCAGGCCCTGCCAGAGGGCGGCCCGCAGGGGCCCCTCGGGGCGGCGTCCGTCGGCCATCTGCAGGCTGAGCCGCAGGCCGTCCTGGCCAATGTCCATGGCCGACCCCCCCCCATCCAGCAGCCAGCCCCAGCCGGCACAACGGTGTTCCTGGCCGTTGGTGTTGCGACCCAAGGCGATGGTGCCCGTGCCGCTGATCACGACAATGCCCGCCCCATCTGCAAAGGCACCGACCAGGGCGGTGCGCTCATCGCCGGTCACCACCACCCGTTCCAGGGGCAGATTCAAGGCGCTGCAGGCCAGGGCCTGCCCCTGGCTCTGCACCCCACTGCCCTGCTCGATGCCGCTGGCGCCGATGGCCGCCGCCCACAATGGCAGTGATCCATCGCCCCAATCGCCGGGGGCCAGGATGGCCCTGGCATGACCCAGGCTTTGGATCAGGGCCGCCTGGAAGCGTTGCGGCCCCCCGGACGCCGCCAGATGGCTCACCCCCGGCCCCCGTCCTTCCGCCACGACCACCGAGTCGATCCGACCCCCCAGGCCTGGCTCCGCCCGGGCCAGCCGGCAGGTGGTGTGGGTCTGGCCGGCATCGAAGCCGGCGATCAGTCCCGCCACGGCTGGTTCGCACCCCCACCGGCCCAGCTGCGGCGGTGGGCCGCCTCGTTGGCGGCGGCCGACAGGGTGGCCAGGCTGAACAATCCCAGCAGCTGCACCTCCGGCCGAAAAAAAATCGTGTCCGTTAATCCCTGGACCCCCAGACCCACGAAGACGGCCACCGCCGCCAAGGCGGGCATCGCCAGCCGACTGGTGGAAGCCCATTGGCCCAGCCCCACTTTGAAGGCGCTCCAGAGCAATCCCAGGCCCACCAGCAGCCCGGGGATACCGGCCTCCACCAGCAACTCCAGGGGGATCGAATAGGCGCTGAGGGCGTTGAACTTGGGCTGTTGGTAGATCGGATAAATCAGGTTGAAGGCGCTGTTGCCGGGCCCGATGCCCAGCCAGGGGCGGTCGCGGATCATCTCAAGTACGGAGCTCCAGACATTGATGCGGAAGTTGTTGGAGCTGTCTTCCCGTCCTGCCACCAGACTCATGACCCGCACCCGCAAGGGTTCGACCTGGGTGACCAGCACCACAAGCACCAGGCTGGCGACTAGCAGCAGCAGGATCGGCAGGGTCCGTCGCCAGAACGGCGGCCAGGCCCTGGTGTAGCGCAGCATCAGCAGCAGGCCTAGCACCGCCAGTGAAGCCACCATGCCCATCCAGGCGCCGCGGCTGTAGGTGAGTACGAGGGCCACCAGGCCCAGCACCAGGGAGGCCAGGGCGAATAGCCGGCGGGGCAGCCCCTGCCAGCGCAGCAGGGCCACTACCGCCAAGGGCAGGATCGGCAGCAGATAGCCCCCCAAAAGGTTCGGGTTATCGAGGCTGCTGTAGATGCGAACCGTGCCCTCGGCCACGGAATTGTTATCGGACCAGCGGGCCAGGGCCCCGGCATCGCCGTAAAGCTGGCGAATGCCGAGGACGCTGGTGAGCAATTCCCCCGCCAGGATCGCCGCCACGATGCGGTCCCACCAGACGGGGGCCTGATCCAGCAGCTGGCGCATCAGTGCATAGACCCCCAGGTAGCTGACCAGTTTCATCAGCCCCGTGAAGGCCGCCAGGGGCACCGGCGAAAATCCCGTGGCCAACACCGCCACGGCAAGCACCGCCAGCAGCCAGCCGTTGATGGCGTTGAGGCCCCCGGGCCGGATGCGCAGGGACCATACCAACCACAGCAAGCCGCAGGCCGTGATCATCAAGGTGAGTCCACCCCGAGTGATCTGGGGCAACCAGCCCATCAGGGCGCACAGCATTACCCCCGCCACCAGGGGCAGCTGGGAGCTCAGGCGACCCGGGCGTGCCTCGGCCAGTAGCCCCTGCCAGCGCAGGATCAGGGGCGAAGTGGCGGTGACTGGTGGCATCAGGCCTTGGTCGCGACGCAGGGATTATGGGTGGCTTGCGGATCCGCTACCGCGGCAACGGGGCCGTGGTGGCGTTGGTAGCGCACCCGGTAGACGGGCAGACCCTGGGCCAGCACAAGCCGTTCCCGTTCCGTGGGCACCGCCAGGGGGTTGGTCTCCAGCCACGGGAAAGGATCGCTGCACGGGCGCTCGAAGCAACCGCTGGCCTCAACTTGGGCCACCATCGGGTTGATCACCGCCAGCACATCGCTCTGCATCAGCAAGGTGCCCCCCGGCGGCATGGCCAGGGCGAGGGAGCGCAGCAATGCCGGTTGCAGCACCCGCCGCTTGTGGTGACGACTCTTGAACCAGGGGTCCGGGAATTGCAGGGTCACCAATTGCAATAGCCCCGGCGGCAAATCCTGCAGCCACTCCCCCAGGTTGAGGCTGGCGTTGCCAAAGAGATAGCGGAGGTTGGGGAGGCCGGCGGCCTGTCGGTCGGCTTCGGCGGCGACCACCAGGGGGCGACGGATTTCAACGCCTAGGTGGTTGCGATTGGGGCAGCGTTCGGCCATCGCCAACAAGAAACGTCCTCGCGCTGCGCCGATGTCCAGATGCAAGGGGAGGCAAGGCTGGGCGAACAGCTCTGCCGGGCTCGGCAGCGCCAGGGGCTGTTGGTAGATAACGCTGAGGGGGTTGACGTGTTGGCGCACCTTCAGCCATCCAGGGTGCGGCCAGGTGGCTCAGCCAAATCAGCCAGCCCCCCGGCTGGGTTGGGCACCAAAAAAGCCCAGCTAGCGGTGTAACCATGCAGGTGGGTGCTCTCGCCTGCCCTCAGCGGACCGATTTCACCATTGCAGAACAGGCCCGCGATCGGCAGCTGGGCAAAGGCTGCGTGGCAGAGGCCCACATCGCCATCGGCCTCTCCGTAGAGACCCTCGCCCCGGCCCAGGCAGGCAAACAACAAGGCCGCCAGGGGGGAGGCCTGACGATCGGCTTGGCGGGCCAACAACTGGCGGGCTTCGTCGCGGGAGGCGGCAGCATCCCGCAATTGGAACTGCACTTTCTGGCCGACCCGCATGCGCTCAGCCACCGCGACCGCCCCATTGCGCGGATCCACCCCCAGCAGATTGCGCACCAGGAAGGTGGAGGGCTCCACCAAGGTGGGACTGAGGCTGAAGTCGTTGCGGCCCACCCCCAGGAACAGCGAGTGGCGCACCTGTTCCCGCTCTTTGGGACTGAGGTGGGTGAGGATCGCCTGCAGCGCTTCGACGGGGCTGCGCTGGCGTTGGCCCTCGCTGCTTACCTGCAACACCACGTTGCGTTGAGCCTGTTCCACCTCCATCACTGGGCCAATGGGCCGGCAGCCCTGGGCCAGCACAGGGTCCAGCCGCCAGGCGCCACCGATCAGGCAGCCGATGGCGCCGCTGTGTACCCCGTCGTCCAACAGCAAGGAGCCATGCGGTGCACTGTGCTGGCCGGCGATGCCACCCAACTTGATCGTTTGGGGATAGGCGTAATCCAGGCCACTGATCAGGTCATTGATGCCCTCGCTGGTGGGATCCACCAGCAAAAGCATGGAGTTGGCCATGTTGGGAGAGACACCTACGGCGGCATGCCAGGCCTCGGCGGGTCCATCTAGATCAGGAAGCTCCCCGGTGTCGATGAAAAATGGATGCAACCGGACTCCGGGCAGGCGCAGCAGCATGACGCTGAGGGCCGGTTGGCGTTCAATCTCATGGGGGGCCTCCCCGGCGGCGGTACCCACCACTCCCGCTCCGCAGCAACCCAACCATTGGTTGGCCTGGAGTTTTTGCCGTAGCAGGGGCATGAGCCTGGGCAGATCACTGGCGTAGTCCGCGGCGGCGAAGACCAGGGCCAGATCCGCCGGGCCACAGCCGGCTAACTGGCGGGCCACCTCATCCACCGCCCCTTGCAGGGACACATCCCGCCCGAGGGCGGTGCGACACCAGGCACCGGGATCCCGCCGGGGAAGCCAGGGAAAGGGAGGAAGCACAGCCATGGCCGGACCCTATCGCCCGAGGGGTGTACGGATAATGGCGCCTAACCGAACCGTGCGTCTGTGCCGCATCAGCTCTATCGCTCCCTGCTTTGGATGGATGTACGCCTGGGGGTCTTGTTCGCCCTGGCCCTTCCTTTGGTGCTGCTGATCTGGGCCGCCCTGCGTCGAGAAAAGGCGATGTTGCGGTTGCTCGACCTTTACTGGAAGGTAGCCAGTCTGTGGCTAGTGGCGGTGCTATTGCTCACCGCCGGCAGGGCGGTGGCCTATCCGTTGCTGGTACTGGCTCCCCTGTTGATGGTGGCAGCGTTGTGGTTCTGGGTCGATTTGAACGAGGAGTTGGCCGACATGCCCCCCTGGCGGGCGCTGCCCCTGACGTTGCGGATCTGGCGCTGGGGTCTGACGGCCTACGGGCTCGCCAGTGCCGTCTTTGCCGCCACAGCCCTCCCCTGCCTAAATGGAGCGCTGGATCGACCATTCTGCCAGGTGTGGCTGGAGGCTCCGAAGGGGTTGCATGGATTGCTTGAGGTCGTGATTGGTTTTGTCTTTGGGGGTAGCTGGAGTCAGGGGGTGGCAAGTTTCCTCGGCTTCCTTGGACTGATGGCCTATGGGGTTGGGCTTTTGCAATGGCTTTTGGTGCGTCTGCCGCGCCTGGGCCGGGTGGCGGGTGAATTTTGAGCAGCACCTCCTCCCCATCGCCAGCCCCCATCGCCGCCTTGCTGGCCGTGCTTGAGGCTCTCAGCCGGGAGCGGCCCGATCGGGTGCTGCGCCTCGAGGGTCACTTGCCTGGTGGCGAACTATTCGAATTGTTGATCTATCGCGGTTTCTCCAGCAGCACCACCCATCCGACCGCCTTCGACCCTGATCAGCCGGCCCTGGCGGCAGGTAGCGAAATCGCCAGGGCCACCCTGCTGGAGGGTCCCCTCAAGCCGGGCAACGAAATCAAGCTGGCGGGGCCGGCGCCAGTGGAGACTTTTCTGTTGGGCCAGGGCTGGGACTAGGGGAGCCAGCCAGTAAGAGCCGCCCTGTCCTGAGTGCCTGTCCTGGGTGGTAGCGGGAGTCCTGGGCCTCAACTGGCCATGCGACGGCCGGCCGAGCGGCCGATACGGGCCGCAGCCCGACGGGCCCGGGTGACGCCACTGCCCTCCAGGAGGGGTTGGTTGTCGCCTGGCAGCAGCCCGGTGGGGGCGATCACATCTTGGGTTTGGATGCGGCCCAGCTCCTGACGGCCGGCTAGCACCACCTGGCTCAGCTCCTGCAGACGGGTTTCCAGTTCGCTGAGCACCTGTTCGGCGTAGCGGTTTGCCCCCTCCTGAACGCTGGAAGATTCCTGACGGCTGCGTGCCACCAGGCCATCACATTGCTGCTGGGTCTGCTGACGGAATTGCAAGGCGTCCTGGTGCAGGCGTTCCGCTTCGGCCTGGCTGTCCCGATGAATGCGCAACCCCTCCAGGCGAATCGTTTCGAGTTCTTGCATGGCCTGGTGACGGCCCCGTTCGTGTTGTTCCACCAATTGGCGGTTGCGCTCTGTGGCCTCCTGTTCGAGTTGCTGGCGCCGGGTCTGGGACTCCTGCTCCAGTTGCTGGCGGCGCAGGGCAAACTGCTGCTCCATCTGGGCCATGCGGCTCTGGTGCTCCTGCTCAGCAAGGGCCGTCTGCTGACGACCCTGCAGCAGAATTTGCTCGCACTGTTGGCGTGCCTGTTCCCGCAATTCGGTCGCCTGCTTCTCGGCTTCCTGACGGATTGTGGCGCTGCTGATCAGCTGCTCCCGCTCGCGGCGGGCCTGGGCCAGGATCTCATCGGCCTGCTGACGGGCTTTCTCGATGAAGGACTCCCTTTGCAGCAGCAGTTCCTCGGCTTGAGCCAGCTGGCTGGGCAAGGCCTCCCGCAGGGCATCCACCAGGTCAATGGCATCTTGCTCATTCACCAGTCTTCCGCCACTGAAGGGAATCCGGCTGCCCTCGAGGACGAGATCCTCGATCTGGTCCAGTTGATCAAGAACCGTGATGCGGACCTCTGCCATGTCAACCGTGGGGAATGGTCCGATTAAAGAGCCTCATCAGGTCCCGCGCCACTCCTGGGGGCACCATGTGGCTCACGTCCCCACCGAAGCGGGCCACTTCCTTGACCACCGAGCTGCTCAGAAAGCTGTGGCGGGTGGCGGTGGCCAGAAACAGGGTCTCGACTTCGGGTTCGAGGCTTTGGTTGGTGTGGGCGATCTGCAGTTCGAATTCGAAGTCACTCAGGGCCCGCAGGCCCCGCAAAATCACTTGGGCCTTACAAAGCCGGGCGTATTGCACCGTCAAGCCGTCAAAACTGGCCACCTCCACGCCGCTGAGATGGGCCGTGGCCTCGCGGATTTGCTCCAAACGGCGATCCAGGGGGAAGCTGGGTTGCTTGCCTGGGTTCTGCAACACTGCCACAACCACCCCCCCGAAAAGACGGGCACTGCGCTCGATCAGGTCCAGATGGCCCAGGGTGATCGGATCGAAACTGCCTGGATAGAGAACACGCATGCAAACCGGTCGATGGCGTCGGCACACCTTCCTAGAGTCATATTTGCTCCCCTGGGCCTGTCTGGCCCCGCCCACCCATGGCCAACACCGTGACCCTCGACGCCGCCGCCAAAAAGACCTTGCTGCGCAAGATTCCGCACGGAGTCTTCATCTGCGGTGTTGCTGAGGGCGACCAGGTGAATGGTTTCACCGCCAGTTGGGTGACCCAGGGCTCCTTCGAACCCCCGTTGGTGGTGATGGCGGTGCGGGCGGATTCCACCAGCAATGGCATCATCCAGCGCACCGGCCGCTTCTCCCTCAATGTGCTGGCTGACAACCAGAAAGATCTGGCAGCCGTGTTCTTCAAGCCCCAACAGGCCGTGGGCGGTCGCTTTGATGCGGCTCCCTTCAGCCTTGGCCCCCTCGGTCTACCGATCCTCAATGACGCCCTTGGCGGCCTGGAATGCACCTTGGTGGGTCAGGTGGCCCACGGTGATCACACCGTCTTTGTGGCCGAAGTCAAGAGTGCGGTGTTGCATCACGATGGCAACCCCCTCGAACTGGCGGGCACCGGCTGGCAGTACGGGGGGTGAAGGAAAGCCCTGTCATTGCTATACCCGCCAGCCGGCCCCTGCTGCTGCAGAGCGAGCGGTTAGCAGCCCGGCTGCGGGAGATTCCCGCCGAGCCGGGCTGCTATCTGATGCGTGACAGCGAAGACGCAATTCTTTATATTGGTAAAGCCAAGGTGCTGCGCAACCGGGTGCGCTCATATTTCCATGAATCCGGTGGCCATAGTCCCCGCATCAGCTTGATGGTGCGGCAGATCTGTGAGATCGAATTCATCGTCACTGACAGCGAAGCGGAAGCCTTGGCCTTGGAGGCGAACCTGATCAAGAATCACCAGCCTCACTTTAATGTGTTGCTGAAAGACGATAAGAAATATCCCTATCTCTGCATAACTTGGAGTGAACCCTACCCACGTATCTTCATCACCCGCCGTCGTCGTCAGCGTAGTCCCCTCGATCGTTTCTACGGCCCCTACGTGGATGTCGGCCTGTTACGCCGTACCCTCACCCTGGTCAAACGGGTGTTCCCCCTGCGGCAGCGCCCCCAGCCCCTCTATCGCGACCGAACCTGTCTTAACTACGACATCGGCCGTTGTCCCGGGGTTTGCCAGCAGAAGATTTCTTCTAAGGATTATCACCAAAGCCTGCGCAAAGTGGCGATGGTTTTTCAGGGCCGCAATGATGAATTACTCACCCTATTACAGGAACAAATGCAGCGCTGTGCCGACCGGCTTGATTTCGAATCAGCCGCCGGCCTGCGGGACCAGTTGCAGGGCCTTGATTCCCTCACCGCCGACCAAAAGATGAGCCTGGGGGACAGTTCAGTAAGCCATGACGTGGTGGCCCTGGCGGCCGATGACAGGCTGGCGGCCGTCCAGTTGTTCCAGATGCGGGCCGGTCGGCTGGTAGGCCGTCTTGGCTATACCGCCGATGCTGCTGCTGACAGCGGCGAACTGGCGGATCGGGGCCGCATCCTGCAGCGGGTGATCGAAGAGCACTACAGCCAGGTGGAGCCAGTGGAAATACCGCCCGAACTGCTTTTGCAATACCCCCTGCCCCAGCAGGCCCTGATTCAGGAGTGGCTGGGGGAGAGGCGTGGCCGCAAGGTGAAGTTGACGGTGCCCCAGCGCCAGCAAAAGGCGGATTTGGTGGAGCTGGTGGAACGCAATGCCGGTTTTGAGCTGGTGCGTGCCCAGCGCGGCGCCGAACAGCAACTGTTGGCAACCGAGGACCTCGCCCAGTTATTGGAACTGCCGGTGCCCCCCCGCCGTATTGAGGGCTTTGACATCAGCCATATCCAGGGCAGTGACGCCGTCGCCTCCCAGGTGGTCTTTATTGATGGCCTGCCGGCCAAGCAGCACTACCGCAAATACAAGATTCAGAGCAGCAGCATCCGTTCGGGTCACTCCGATGACTTCATGGCGATGGCCGAGATCATGCGGCGCCGTTTCCGGCGCTGGGCCCAGGCCAAGGCCGAGGGGGCGGATCTGAAAGCCCTGCGCCGGGCTGCCAACAGTACCTTGCACACGGGCGGACTCAATGACTGGCCGGATGTGGTCATGATCGACGGCGGCAAGGGCCAGCTCTCCGCCGTGATGGAAGCCCTGCGCGAACTCAACCTGCAGGAAGACCTGGTGGTGTGTTCCCTGGCCAAGCAGCGCGAAGAAATTTTTCTGCCCGGCGCCAGCCAGCCTCTGGACAGTGAGCCGGAACAGCTGGGGGTGATGTTGTTGCGGCGCCTCAGGGATGAGGCCCACCGTTTTGCTGTTAGCTTCCACCGCCAGCAGCGGGGCGAGCGGATGCGTCGCTCACGCCTTGGCGACATCCCTGGCCTTGGCCCCAAACGGGTCAAGGATCTTTTGGCCCACTTCCATTCGGTGGATGCCATCCAACTCGCCAGTCCCGAGACCCTGGCTATGGCCCCGGGGCTTGGTCCCGCCCTGGCACGCCAGGTATGGGAATGGTTCCATCCGCAGGAGCTCCGCGAGGAGGGTGCCGATTCCAACCCAGGCGCCAGTTCTCTGGAGGCGCCGGTTGCCCCCGTCACCTTGGAGGCCAATCCTTGAGTTACGCCGCGCAGCGAGCCCACCGGGTGGCAATCGTGCTGGCGTTGATGGCTGTGGTCGCTGCCTGGGTACTGGGCGTTGCCGCTGCCCAGGCGGCCCCGGGCCTATGTGTGGGTCCCGTATGCGGTGATTTGTTCAGCCGCAGCAGCCAGATGGATTGGCAATTGCACCTGCGCATCGAAGATCAGCGCGGTCAGCGTGAACGAATCGTCGTTGATTGTCGCCATGGGGAGATCAGTCCCCAGCAGGGTCCAATCGAGCGGGGGCATGCCGCCGCCGTAGCCCGCAGGGCCTGCCGGTTGGTGAATCCGGCACTCTCTTCAAGCGATGGGGAGGATCTTGCTGCCTCACTTTTGCAATCCAACGCTGGGCGGGCCTAGGGTGGATTTGCGGAGCTGGCAGGAGTGCTTGATCTCGGCCATCCCATCCGCCCCCCAACCTCGTGGCCCAGGAGGCACCACGGCGAATGACTAGATCCCTGCGGCGACCTGACCTTCGCCAGCACGGTTGCGCCACGTGTTTACCCTCCCCGCAAGCCACCTATGACCAATGATTCGGCGCCGGTTTTAACGATCGGTGAACTCGAAGCCAAATATCCGATGTATTGCAAGGCCCTGAGGCTGCTATTGCGTGAAGGCTGTACGCAAAAACAAATTGAACGTACCGTCTGTTGGGATCGATTGGCGATTTTGCACCACAGTTTGCCGAGACGTTATAAGTCTCCGGAATATCTTTTTTGGTTGTTTCGGCGCGAATGTGAACAGCAAAAGCAAGTCCCTGAGATGGACCAAGCTTGACCTGATCTTAGTTTGGTTTATAAACCATCCTCAGCCCAAGGTCGTCAGCTGCAACCAGCAGCCACTGGGGGCCAGTTTCTCGATCACCACCTGTCGCCCCTGCTCTGAGGCAAGTTGGCGGGCATAGCTGTGGGCGGCGACACTGGTGCGGAAGTGGAAGGCAGGAACGTCCGCTGGAACGATCTTCTCATTCCGTACCGCTTCGCGGACTCGGTAGGGGCCGTTCACTGTCTGCGCGTTCATGTAACAACTTTGGCCCAAGACTGGTGTGGCTGGCAAATTCTGCTTGTTTTCTCTGGTTTTCGCCCGGATCGTGACAACTCCTGGTTAGTTTCAGGTAAAATTTGCTTCACATGATGGCCTTGTTTCAGGCGGGTATCTGCCCGTTGCCGGATGTGATCAAGGACACAATGGTTAAAAATCCCAAACAGATAAAAAACCGTCCCGGTAGAAAAATCGGAGACGGTTGAATCGAAATTCTATTTTCCCTGCCTATTGGGTAGGGGATGGGTAGTTAACTTGAACGATGCGAAAAGGAGTGCTGTTAAAGGCCCCAGTAAAGGCACCAGACTCCTTAAGTATCACCAGCGGTTGCGGTTGCCACCACCACCTCCACCACCGCCACCGCCGTAGCCACCGCCACCGCCGCCGTAGCCACCACCGCCACCACCACCCCGTTCGGGACGGGGCTCAGCCTTGTTGACACGGATGGCGCGACCCATCCATTCGACGTTCTGCAAATCGGCGATGGCCTTGGCTTCCTCAGCTTCGCTGGCCATTTCGACAAAGGCGAAGCCCCGCTTGCGACCGGTTTCACGGTCAAGGGGAAGGCTGCATTTGTTGACTTTGCCGTACTCGCCGAAGAGCTGCTGGACGTCCTGCTCCTCGGCGTCAAAGGAGAGGTTGCCCACGTAAATTGTCATGAACCTGGAAAAGAAACTATGAACCTGATCCGCCGAAAGCCCTGAAGAAAGTTGTCAGCTCCCTGAAGAGAAATCTTTGAACCTGTATTAGCCTACACCCTTCCTCGCCTTCACCGTTTTTCGCCAGCCTGGTTAGGACTGGAGGGTCTCACCGATGAGCCCCCATGTCGAAACCCCAGCTCCAGGCCTTTTTGCTCAAGGTCAATGCGGACCCGGCTCTCAAGGCCAAGGTTGATGCGGCCACTGATGCGGCCGCTGTCACTGTGATCGCCGAAGCGGAAGGTCACCACTTTTCGCCAGCCTCCTGGACCCGTCATCTGCGGGACTGAACCTGAAAAGCGTGGTTGAGGTCCGATTGGCCAGGACCGCGTTGGGCAACAGGCTCCAGCCATCCCCCGCCTTTTAAGGTGAGGGTTCCGTCCCAGGGGTGGCCGGCCAGTTCAGACCTGGATAACTGGGGGCCTCGGTGCCGCAGAGGCGATCCCAGAAAGTAAAATACAAGCCGAAATGTAGGGATTGGCGTTGGTGATGCAGCCCATGGTGGGCTGGACCAATCAGCCAACGGCCTAGCCAGTGATGCGGAAATTTGGCAGGCAAGCGTTCGAGTCCGAGGTGATTAACCACGGCCCAGATACTCATGGTAGTGAGTACAGCAAGCAGAGTGATGTAATGCAATGGTACTAACAACACAATCGCGATCAGAAAAAGTCCCTGGGTTACCGCCTCGATTGGATCAAAGGCAAAGGAGGTCCAAGGGGTGGGTCGCTTGGAGCGATGGTGGCCAAGATGGCACCATCGATAAAAGAATGGTAGGTGAAACAACCTATGGGTAACGTAGAAGCAGGCATCCTGAAGCAACAGCACCAGGAAGTAACTAACGCCCAAGTACCAAAGGCCATAGCGTGTCGGATCTCCATAAAGAAGGGTGCCTCCGGACCCATGCCACTGCAGGATCAACGCCGTCGTCAGGGCGAAGATCACGGCTGAGCCAACCGATAGGGCCAAGTCATGGCCGAATCCTTGCTGGCGTTGATCATCCGTTGGGGCAGCCACCAGATTGAGCAACCAGCCGCTGAGCCCTGCCACCAACAGGTAGCGGATCAGAATGATTGCAAAAGCAAGGCAGGCATCAGCCCAGAACGGACGACCACCGACCCGCAGAATGTCTAGGCTTACCAATGCAGGAGGCAACAAACAGGAACCCAAGGCAGAGATGGTTTGATAAGGATAGAACCCTTGCCGCAGCTTGTCGCTTTAGTCAGGCATTAATTTTGCCGACATCAGAAGCCAACTTCAGGAGCCAACATCAGGAATGGAACAACAGCACCAAGCCCGATTCAATCTGATGAAATTCCCTTTCTTCGCGACTCAAATCCAATCCCACTTCCAATCCCTCCTTCAGGGCCATCTCATAGGGGGGTGAGGCTGGGGTCTCCTTGTCGCTCCAAAGGGCGGCGATCCCCACCGAGGTGGCGTGCCAGCGGAACCGTGCTGTGGACCCAATCGATGGTTCCTTCAACTCATCTTCGAGGAGCTCTTGGATCGCCATGCCGGTTTGGCTGATGCCCCCTCGATCGTGCCCCTAGCTTCGGCAGGGTCCGTCCCCAATGCAATCAGCTGAGAATTTTCGTGATGGAAAGCCCGGTCCCTGTGTCCGCCCTCACGCCCCTGCCAGGCCCTGTCGCCCTCGTCCACGAATGGTTCAGCCCCCGTTCCCGTGGGGGAGCCGAGCTGGTGGTGGAACAAATGGACGAAACTCTGATGGCGGCGGGCCAACGGCCTGATCTTTTTGCCCTTGTGGCAGGGGTGAGCCCACACTTGGACCCTTGGCTGGCGGGACGGGCCATCCAAACCAGTTTTGTCCAGCATTTGCCCTGGGGGGCTAGCCATGTTCAGCAATACCTGCCCTTGCTGCCGCTAGCGATCGAGCAGTTTGATCTCAGCCCCTACCCCTTGGTGCTCAGCAGCAGCCATCTGGTGGCCAAAGGGGTGCTCACGGGACCAGACCAGTTGCATGTCAGTTACGTGCATACCCCGGTTCGCTACGCCTGGGATCAGATGGGGGCTTACCTGCGCCATTCCAGCTTGGCCCGTGGCCCCCTGGGCCCCCTGGTGAGATGGCAGCTCCATTGGCTGCGCCAATGGGACGTGGCCAGCGCGGGCCGCCCCGATGTGCTGGTGGCCAATTCCCGTTTCACCGCCAGTCGCATCCGCCGTTATTGGGGCCGTGAGGCCCAGGTTCTGCATCCGCCAGTCGCGGTGCAACGCTTCCGCTGGAACCAATGCCGCGACGACACATACCTGAGCCTCTGCCGGCTCGTGCCCAACAAGCGGGTGGATGTGGTGGTGGAAGCCTTCAATCGCACCGGACTGCCTTTGGTGGTCATCGGCGATGGCCCCGAACGGCGCCGACTCCAGGCCATGGCAGGCCCCCAGATTCGCTTCCTGGGGCGCTGTAGCCAGGCCGAGGCCAATCACTGGCTAGAGCGCTGTCGCGCCTACGTCTACGCCGGTCTTGAGGATTTCGGCATCGCGCCCGTCGAGGCGATGGCTGCGGGGGCCCCGGTGATCGCTTATGGCGCTGGGGGACTGTGCGACAGCGTGCGCTGCCTGGATCGGGGCGACCGCTGGCCAACCGGACTGCTGTTCCCCGAACAGACCCCCACCAGCCTGGCGGCGGCCCTGGAGCATTTCCACCACGGGCAGCTTTGGCGGCAACTACCTGCCAGCGGCCAGCGTGAATGGGCCGAGGGTTTTGGGCCGGAGCGCTTCCGCGAGCGCTTCCAGGCGCTGCTGTCGCACAGCTGGGACCAACATCGCCACCGCCTTGATTCTGGCCGCTCAGCCCCCGCTCTCGCCCCAGAGCTCGCTGTGCCTCTGGCCTGAGTGACCCTGGCAACTGGAGTCTCTTCGTGACTGATCCTTAGATTCGTTCATCGATGGCTAGCTCCATGGTTGTCTTGCCCGGATCTTCGGAGTTTCGATTCGGTCGATCCGTGGAGGCTCAATCTTCTGCTTGCCTTGTTGTGCCATTAGCGGCCACTGTCTTCCCGTTTGATGCCAGTGGCTCCCCCGGTTCTGGCGAGTCTGCCCTGGGCGAGCCGGGCGTGACGCTCAAGGTTCAAGAGCTGATTGAGCGCCAACCCCGCCATTCACGGGTGCTGAAACGCACGGGCGACATCGTGTTTTCCCTGGCCATGCTCAGCCTCTGTTCACCCCTTTTGGTGCTGTTGGTGCTGCTGGTGAAAATCACATCCAGGGGCCCCGTTTTCTACGTTCAGCAGCGGGTTGGCCGCGGCTACGGACAGTTTGGCTGCATCAAATTCCGCACGATGCGCCGCGATGCTGACCGCATCCTTTCAGCTGTGCTGGCGGCTTCGCCTGATCTGCAGGAGGAATTTCGCAATGATTTCAAGCTGCGCAACGATCCACGCATCACCCGGTTGGGCCGCTTTTTACGTCGATCCAGTCTCGATGAACTGCCGCAGTTTGTGAATGTGCTTCGCGGTGAGATGAGTGTCGTTGGCCCCCGCCCGATCGTCTCCCAGGAATTACCCCGTTATGGCAAGCGCATGGAAGAAGTGCTGGCTGTGCGGCCCGGATTGACAGGTCTCTGGCAAGTTTCAGGGCGTAACAACCTCAGTTATCGCAAACGCGTCCAACTCGATCTCTATTACGCCCGCTATCGCAGCTTGAAGATGGACATGCGCATTCTGTGGCGCACGATTCGGGTGGTGCTCGACCCACGCGACCGCGGTGCCTACTGAAGGCTGCCTTCCCCAAAGGGCCTGATTACCTGACCGCTTGCTCCAGAGAGAAGCCCACCAGCCCGAGTGGGGCTAGTACCAGCCAAAGCAATTCCAACTTCAGGGTCAGGCTCAAGATTCGTTCGATGGCGGCTGGATCCGGCGGGGGGGCGAAGGCCGCAAGCACCGGTTTGATCTTGGTACCGTCCGCATAGCGGTTGACGCCGCCCAGCCGCACCTGGGCCGCCATGGCATAGGCAGCCTGGGAAACCCCCGCGTTGGGGGAAGGATCCGCCGCACCCTGCCTCAAGGCGGCGCTGAACCATGGCTGCAACTGATCGGGGCGACCGGCGGCCAGGGGCAAGGTAAGGGCCACCAGCCGGGCTGGTACCCAGGTGAGTCCATCATCGAGCCGGGCTCCCGCCGTACCCAGCCAACGCAGGCGACCCAGTTTGTATCCAAGCATCGAATCAAGGGTGCTGGCCGCTTTGAAAGCCCATGCCAGGGCCAGGGGGCCTGGCATGGGAGTCAGTGTCGCCTGGGGCCAGCCCAGCAAGATCGCGCCCACGATCATCCAGAACAGAGGCGCAAAAAGGCCATCTACGGCATTCTCACTGGCGGTTTCGGCCGCAGCCCGCAGAATCTCGGCTTCATTGAGGTCCTGGACCTGACGCCCCACGATCCAGGCCAGTCTTGACCTTGCTACGCCCAGGTCGGGCAGGGCTCCCAGGACCCCGCGCACCGCCTGCTCCAGGCTGCGGCCGGCCAAGGCACTGGCCAGGCCGAGCAGCAGCAGAGGCAGACCCACCAGGGGCCAGCGTCCTGCCAGTCGCTCCAAACTCCAGCCCGCCAGGGCGCTACCCAACACCAGCACCATGGTGATCACAAGTCCCATCAGCCGCAGCCGGGCCGGCTGATCGCCAGCCCAGGCCTCGGCGGGCCGGCGCAGCCGCCCGATGACCCAGCCCATTACCTGCACCGGATGGAGCCAGGCGAGCGGATCGCCCACCAGCCGATCCAGCAGGCAGGCTGCGGCCACCAGGGCAAGGCCCTGGTGGTGCAATGGTATCCAGGCCGCCATCAGCGGCGCAGCAGTGGCCGGTTCAGGAGGCCCGCAGCCAGCTGAACATGGAACGCAGACCCGTACCCACCTGCTCGATGGGGTGTTCGGCATCCCTTTGGCGGATCCGGTCCATTTCGGGCTTGCCGGCCTCGCATTCCGCCACGAAGTTACGGGCAAAGGTGCCGTCCTGGATGTCGGTGAGGATTCGCTTCATCTCCGCTTTGGTGTCGGCGGTGATCAAGCGGGGCCCGCTGACGTAATCGCCATATTCGGCGGTGTTGGAGATGGAATCGCGCATGGCGGTGAGGCCGCCTTTGACCATCAAGTCAACGATCAGTTTGACTTCATGCAGGCATTCGAAATAGGCGAGTTCGGGCTGGTAGCCCGCTTCCACCAGCGTTTCGAAGCCTGCTTTCACCAGCTCGCTGAGGCCACCGCAAAGCACCGCCTGCTCGCCGAAGAGATCGGTTTCGGTTTCTTCCTTGAAGTTGGTTTCGAGAATGCCGGCGCGGGTGCCGCCAATGGCCTTGGCGTAAGCCATAGCCAGAGCGCGGGCCTGGCCCGAGGCATCTTGTTCAATGGCGAACAGGGCTGGGACGCCTTGGCCGTTCTGATATTCCCAACGCACGGTGTGGCCTGGTCCCTTGGGGGCGATCATCACGACGTCGACATCGGCCGGGGGCTTGATCAGTCCAAAGCGGATGTTGAAGCCATGAGCAAAGCTCAGTACCTTGCCTGGCTTGAGATGGGGAGCGATCTCGGCGTCATAGACAGACCTCTGAAATTCATCGGGCAGCAGCACCATGATCCAGTCGGCGCGCTCGGCGGCCTCAGCCACGCTCAGCACCTCCAGGCCATCGGCGCGGGCCTTGGCGGCTGAGCGACTGCCTTCATAAAGCCCCACGATCACATGGACACCGCTGTCCTTGAGGTTGAGGGCATGGGCATGGCCCTGGGAGCCGTAGCCGATGATGGCCACCGTCTTGCCGTTCAGCAGGCTGAGATCGGCGTCAGAGTCGTAGAAGAGCTGGGCCATTCCGGTCGGCGGGCGGGGCAAAGGGGGAGCCTACCCAAGTGGGCTGCCCCCCTCAATCAATCAGGCAGTCGCTTCGCTGGGGTGGGCTATAACCCGGTCGATCAGGCCGTATTCCACCGCTTCGGCGGCGCTCAGGAAGTAGTCTCGGTCAGTGTCCTTGGCGACCTTTTCGAGCGGCTGGCCGGTCATGTCCGCCATCGACTGGTTGAGCATGTCCTTGATGCGGAGGATCTCGCGGGCCTCGATTTCAATGTCGCTGGCCTGGCGCTGACTGGTGCCCCCCAGGGGCTGGTGGATCATGATGCGGCTGTGGGGCAGGGCCAGTCGCTTGCCCTTGGTGCCGGCTGCAAGCAGGAAGGCTCCCATGGAGGCTGCCAGACCGACGCAGATCGTGACGACTTCGGACTTCACATATTGCATCGTGTCGAAAATCGCCAGGCCGGCAGTCACCGATCCTCCCGGAGAATTGATGTAGAGATAAATCGGCTTGCTGTTGTCATCGGAATCTAGATAAAGCATCTGGGCCACCAGGGCATTGGCCACGGCGTCGTTGACTTCGGAGCCGAGGAAGAGAATGCGCTCCACCCCTAGGCGGGTGTAAATATCGACCCAGCGCTCGTACTGGCTGCCGGGAAGGCGGTAGGGAACGCTGGGGGTGCCGATGGGCATGGCGGAACGCTTGAGAGTTAGGGGGATTGAAAATCAGACAAAGCGGGTGTTGCACCCGCCTGCGGGCGAGAGAGCGGGGTTTCAGCCAAGGCCGGCAGCAGTGACCACTGGGGCGGCGATCAGCTTTTGACTGGTCAACACCCGGTCGATGAGCCCATATTCCACTGCCTCCTGGGCCGTGAGATAGGTCATGCGATCAGAGTCCTTGGATAGCTGTTCAACGGATTTGCCGGTGTTCTCGGCCAGCATCTCCAGCAACGAATGCTTGTTATGCAGTACTTCGGTGGCCCGGATCTGAATGTCACTGGCCTGACCGCGGGCGCCGCTGCGGGGCTGGTGCAGCACGATGGAAGCATGGGGCAGGGCGGCCCGGTGGCCCTTGGTGCCGGCGCTGAGGATCATCGCGGCAGTCCCCATCGCTTGGCCTATGCAGATGGTGTGTACCGGTGGCTTGACATAACGAAGGGTATCGGCGATGGCGAAAGCTTCGGTTTCAAAGCCGATGGCATCTCCGGAATACCAACTTGTACCGGTGGAATTGATGTAAAAGAAAATCGGTTTTTCTGGATTATCGAATTCCAGATACAACAATTGGGCAATGATGAGTTCGGTGACATCGATGCCCATTTGCCGCTTGGCGTCGTCATCGCTGAAAAGGGGTAATCCCAGATAGACGATGCGCTCTTTCAGCAACAACGAGGGCAGATCTGGCGGCGGGGTGCGCATCACTGCGGAATCGCCGTAATAGGGGGCCGACGCCGTCATCCGCACTCACCAGGGGGCATTGAGCAGGAGCCTAGCTGGGTGCTGGTGGCAACCGCCGCTGCATCACGGGGGTTTTCCGCCCCGGAGCCCCCCAGCGTTCAGCCATCCCCTGGGGGGGGCAACTTCTCGGGGTGGGGGGCGTCGCTGGCCTGGCGCGGTCCTGGGGGTTGCACGGCCGCTGGGTTGAGGTTGAGCTGGGAACCGCTGGTCTCGCCAAGGGACCCGGAACCCGGCTCCTGCTCGGCGCGGCGCTGCCGGGTCTTTTCCGGGCCCTTGGGGTCAACCGTTGACTCGTTAGCCCGGGGCTTGTCGCTGCGGGCGAACACCAACCGGCCGGTGGAGGTCTGCAAGGCGCCTGTGACCGTCACCTGGAGCCGTTCGCCGATGCGGTTGCGGGCCTCTTCCACCACCACCATGGTGCCGTCCTCCAGGTAGCCCACCCCCTGTTCAGCCTCCTTGCCTTCTCGCACAATTTTGATCTGCAGGCTGTCGCCGGGCTGGACCTCGGGCCGCAGGCTGATGACCAGCTCACTCAGATTCAGCACCTTGAGGTCCTGAACCCGGGCCACTTGGGCCAGGCTGTAGTCCGCGGTCAGCAAGGTGCCGCCGGTGTCGGCCGTCAACTTCAGCAGTTTGTCGTCAGCACCATTGCCCTCATAGCGGGTGGAATTAAGCACGATCCGACGGCCGTAGCTCTCTTTGATGTCTGTGAGTCGCTTCAGGCCGCGACGTCCCTTCAAGCGTTTTTCAGCATTGGCGGAGTCGGCCAAGGCCTGCAATTCGTCCACCACACATTGGGGCACGATCACCTGGCCCTCCAGTAGGCCACTGGCCAGCAGGCCCCGGATGCGGCCATCGATCACCACACTGGTGTCCAGAATTTTGGCGCTGGCTGGTTGGAGCACCCCTTCAGCCACCAACAGGGCCTCGGAGCTGGTGGGATTGAAAAAGCGCAGCAGGGTGCGGCCATGCACCTCGGCCAGGTTGTAGCCCAGCACCCCAAAAAAAACGTTGCTGAGCACGGCCGCCAGGGGCTTGACCAGCACGACTTCCCAGGGAAGGGGCAACAACAAAATCGGGGCCAGCAGCAGATTGGCTACTAGCAATCCCAGGATCAGGCCCACCGCTCGGCTGATCAGCAAATCGGTGGGCATGGAGCGCACCTGCTGCATCAAGCGACGGCGCAGCTGTTGAAAAAAGAAGCCGGCGATCACCCCAAACAACCCCCCTAAGCCCGCCAACGCAAGCCGCAATCCTTCCGGATTGGTCACCTTCACCAGCAGGGGCTCCGGCAGCAAGTCCACCCCCAACCAGCCGGTGGCGGCTCCGGAGAGCAAGAACAGCATCAGGATGAGGGGATTCACCAAAGCTGGTTTCGCGTGGGCTCCCACCTGTTCAGCCCCGAAGCATGACCGATTTCCGCCCCATCACCAGGACGGGGTTACCGCCTGTGAAGCCGGCGTTGGCTTCCCGGGACCCCGCCGATCTGCCCCGCGCCGCCTATCTGCACATTCCCTTTTGCCATCGCCGTTGTTTTTACTGTGATTTCCCGGTGGTCCCCCTGGGGGACCGGGCCGATGGCGCCCAAGGCCCCGGCGCTGCCTCGGTGGCCGCCTACCTGGCCTTGCTGCATCAGGAGATTGCCCTGGCCCGCCCAGGCCCGCCCCTGTCCACCGTCTACCTCGGGGGCGGAACCCCTTCGTTGCTGACGCCCGCCCAGGTGGGAGCCCTGCTGGAGGCACTGCGGCACCGTTTCGGCATCGCCCCCGGGGCCGAGATCACGCTCGAGGCCGATCCGGCCAGTTTTGATCGGCACCGTTTGCTGGGCTGGCTGGCCGCCGGCATCAACCGCATCAGCCTGGGGGGGCAAAGCCTGGACGATGGGGTGCTGGCGGCCTTGGGGCGGCGCCAGCGTCGCACCGATGTGGTTGAAGCCGCCGCATGGCTTGATGCCGCCAAAGGGCGGGGTGCCTTGCGCAGCTGGAGCCTGGACCTGATCCAGGGGTTGCCTCCCTTCTCCGGTGCCACGGTTGCCAGTGCCACGGTTGCCGGCGCCAGGGCCCCCGCCGAGGTGCTCGCCCACTGGCACCAGCAACTGCAGCAGGCCCTGGCCCTGGGGCCCCCCCATTTCTCTGTGTATGACCTGATCGTTGAGCCGGGCACGGTGTTTGCGCGCCAGCAGGAACGGGGCCAGCTGCGCCTGCCGGATGAGGACCTGGGCGCCGACCTGATGGAGGCCACGGCCCAGGTCTTGCGCCAAGCCGGTTATGGCCGTTACGAGATTTCCAATTACGCCCTGCCCGGCCACGCTTCCCGTCACAACCGGGTGTACTGGAGCGGCGCCGGTTGGTGGGGATTCGGCCTGGGCGCCACCTCAGCCCTCGGGGGAAAGCGCCAGGCCCGCCCCCGCACCCGGGAGCAGTACGCCGCCTGGATCGAAGCAGGCGCCCGGGAAGGCGAGCTGGGGGGGGGGAAGGATGGCGATGGCCCGCTGGGGGCCGGCCCGCCCATCGATGAGCTTTTGATGGTGGGGCTGCGCCGCCGCGAAGGGGTGCCCTTGCGCCAGATGCTGGGCCAGCAGGGGTTCGACAGGCAGGCCGAAAGCGAGCTGAGGCTTCGGCTGGCCGCATTTGAACAGCGGGGCTTGTTGCGGGTGGAGGGGGGCCGTTGGCGCCTCCAGGATCCGGAGGGACTGGCCCTCAGCAACGCGGTGCTGCGGGAAGTTCTGGAATGGTGGCAAGAGCAGCGGCCTGGGGCACCTACTGGCTGTTGACCCAGTCCTGCAGGGCGCCGACCGCCAGATTGCGGCCCTGGATCAGGGGGGGGCTGAAGGGGGGCTGGCGTGGGGTCAGGCCGAGCAGGTCGGCGGTGACACGCACCTGACCATCACAACCGTCTCCGGCGCCGATGCCGATCACCGGAATCACCAGTTCGGCCCTGAGGGATACCGCCAAGCCAGGCGGCACATGTTCGAGGACCAGGGAGAAGCATCCCTGGTCCTGCAGAGCCAGGGCCTGGCGCCGGAGACGCTCCTGGCTGATGGGATCCTCCGCCTGGCGGCGATAGCCCAGGCGATGCACCGACTGGGGGGTGAGGCCCAGGTGGCCCATTACCGGGATGCCAGCCCTCACGGCCCGGTCAATCACGGCAAGGGTTTCCGGTTCTGCTCCTTCCAGTTTGACGGCGGCCGCCGTTGTCTCCTTGAGCACCCGGCCGGCGGCCGCCAGGGCTGCATCGAGCCCGCATTGATAGCTGAGGAAAGGCAGATCGCAGATCAGCAGCGGCGGATCGCTGCCCGCCAACGCCAGGCCCCGGCCAGCGGCCTTGCAGTGGTGCAGCATCTCGTCAAGGGTCACCGGCAGGGTGGTGGCATGGCCCAGCACCACCATGGCCAGCGAATCTCCCACCAGGACCGCATCAGCACCGGACTGGGCCACAAGGGCCGCCGAAAGCGCATCCCAGGCCGTGAGGATGGTGATCGGACGACCCGATTGTTTGCGCGACAGCCAATCACCGGGGCGCTTGGGCACGGCGGAAGTCCTGAACCGCGTCATTGCTAGCATCCAAACGACTCGGACCCACGCGGCCAGGACGCCCAAACCTGGTCAGAACCGGAAGGGAGCAGCCACACGGGATGCTCTTGGCAGGCGTGGACTCCGGGTCACCCATTCGGCCAACCCATGATCCAGGGAGATCGATCCTGGGTTGCCGCCAGACAACTCCTGGCAAGCGCCAGCTAGGTCGACCCCAGCTGATCTTTGCTGGCAGGCATCCGGCCAGCGCTCCAGATTCAATGGCGCTCGAAGGCGCCTGGGCATTGTTCTGGCCCCTTTAGGTTGCTCATGCCTGGCCCCTGCCGGTTACTCCGGGCCCATTTGACGGTTGATCAGAAATGGGGGAATCTTGGCGCCCCGTTCTGGCGTGGTTTCGGGAAGTCGATCGATGAAGGCTGGGTTGCTGCGTTGCACGGGCCTGTAGTGGCCCCCACCTTCAAAGCCGGTGGCGATGACGGTGACATGGATCTCCCCTTCCAGGCTTTCGTCCACAACGGCACCGACAATGATGTTGGCGTCGGGATCGACCACGTCATAAATGCATTCCGAGGCTGTGGTCATGTCCTCAAGGGTCATGTCCTTGCCACCGCTGATGTTGATCACACAGCCCTTGGCTCCATCAATCCGGGCTGACTCCAGCAGGGGGCTGGTCATGGCGGCCTGGGCCGCTTCGAGGGCGCGGGAGCGGCCCGACCCGACACCAATGCCCAACAGGGCCGTGCCGGCATCGGCCATCACCGAACGCACGTCGGCGAAGTCCACGTTGACCAAACCGGCTTTGGTGATGATGTCCGTGATGCCCTTGACCCCCATGCGCAGGACGTCATCGGCGGCGCGGAACGCTTCCTGCAAGGGGGCACCAGCGATGGCGTCCCGGAGTCGGTCATTGGGGATGACAATCAAGGTGTCGACGTGTTCGGCCAGCCGGGCGATGCCCTCCTCTGCCTGCCGCAGCCGCTTGCGGCCCTCGAAGCCGAAGGGCTTAGTGACGATCCCCACGGTGAGGGCGCCGCATTCCTTGGCCACCTCCGCCAGGATCGGTGCCGCACCGGTGCCCGTGCCTCCCCCCATGCCGGCGGCGATGAACACCAGATCTGCACCTGACAAGGATTCCTGCAGTTCAGCCCGAGATTCCTCAGCGGCTTTCTGACCGATAACGGGATTACCACCGGCCCCTAGACCCCGGGTCAGCTTTTGACCCAGCTGAATGCGTTGGGCAGCTGCGGATTGGAGCAATGCCTGGGCATCGGTGTTGAGCACGCGATAGCCGACTCCCTTCAAGTCACTGGCAATCATGCGATTCACCGCATTGCTGCCACCGCCACCGACCCCAATGACCTCAATGCGTGCCGACTGACTGGGAACAATGCCGTTGGTGCCTTGGGCATTCTGGCTCATCTCCTTGGGCTCCAGGGGGAAGGCGGATGGGTTCGGCAGATCGCTGCTGGGGTCTTGGGAGTCACGCGACATTGGGGTGGGCGTGAGATTGCCGTTGATCTGAGGCTGCATTATGTCGTTAGCGGGATCTGTCGGGATCTCAGGACAGGGGAACAAGGCCAGGCTGGGAGCAGAGGCGCCACCAGACAAGCAGGTGTCAGCATTAACTAGCGACTTTACTGGGCTCCGCGGGGTGGGACAGCCGGAATGGCGACGTTTCCTGGGGCCGAGCCGGGGTTGGCGATAGCTGGGGCGGGTGGGGATCCCACACTCAGTTCGGGCTGATCTGGATCGGTGAGATCGAGGCTGCCCGGCCGCCGGCTGCCCAGCTTCTTGGGCAGGTTCTTGTTGAGGTGAAGCAGGGCCAGCAGGCGGCGATCCAGTTGGCCATCCTCCAGGCCCAGCCGCACGGCCCCCAGGTTGCCGGTCGTCACCCAAAGGTTGCCCTCGGGATCAAAACGGATTTCCCGCAACCCACCTTGAAAGTCCTCCCGCACCTCCAGCAACCGGGCGATGGTGGCGCGGTGACGCTCGCTCCATCCCAGCACCTTGAGGGAACTATCCCC
>JBIIJV010000100.1:0-9650 GCA_044233545.1 Cyanobium sp. | reverse complement strand
GCCGGATCAGTGGCTGGCGGGCCAGGATCGTCTGCGGGTGCTGGGAGATCTGTGGCGGCAGTATTCCAGCCATCGGTTGCCGCTTGACCTGCTGTTGTACAGCGAAAGCGAGGTGAGCCAACGCAAGCCATACAGAAGCGCCGTTACATCCCTGGCTTATCAAGAAGGGATTCTGCTGAATGGCTGATCCGGACGCCCTGCGCTATCTGCGGATCGCCCAGGCCGATCTTGAAGAGGCGCAGCGCATGTTGGCTCTCTCTGGTTTCCGCGATAGCAGCATCGGCTTCCGGCTGCAACAGGCCTGCGAAAAGGCCCTGAAAAGCTGGATCCACTCCAGGGGGGGCCAGGCTCCCTTTACTCACGACCTCGTCGCCTTGATGGATTGGCTGGAGGAATCGGGTAGCAACATGAGCGCGTTTGAGACGATTGCCGATCTCTCTTTCTTTGCTGTTCAGACACGATACGACGACAGCGTGGAAATCAATTCGCCAGATTGGCAGCTCCTGGTGCAGATCACATCCTCTCTGCTCGAGAATGTCCAGCATGAGCTGACATGACGAGCCTGTCGAACTGGCACGCATCAATCAGCAAAAAGCAACCGTCCGTTGATCCCACCACGATGAAAGACCAAACACCCAAAGTCGTTGGCCTCAGCCCAGGCCGCGAGGTCATGAGTCGGCAGCGTCTGCCGTACTTCATAGGCATATCCGGCCAAACCGTGAACGCCGCTGGCCTGTCAATGCACCTGGTTGTCATTCCTCCGGGTGGCCGCGCCGAGCCACACATCCACATCGGCTACGAGACTGGAATCTATGTTCTGGAGGGTAGGGTCTGCACTCGATGGGGCGCGGAGCTTGAGCATGAAGTGATTAGTGAAGCTGGAGACTTTCTCTTCGTACCACCGGGAGTTCCCCATGAGGCAATCAACTTGAGCGCAACTGAACCAGCGCGCGCCGTCGTCGCCAGGAATGATCCCGCCGAACAAGACAAAGTTATGCCGTTCGTGTCCAAGTCGAACGCATAACTTAGTGCCCGCAAATCGGCATGGACCTAGTGTCACCTAACTCTTCGCTCAAGCCTTGTCTGGCATAGCGCCACTGGCCATCGAGCCTTCGGGGTACCAGATTCACCAGTTCACGGAGGCTCTGCAACACATGGAGCGTGCGACTGGCCGAAGCTGGGCCGGTACGAGTAGAATTGGCTGAATCCTGCAGTTCAGCATCACCCAGAGGGTCATTCTATGCAAACAATCAAGTATGTACATTGGCATGAAAATAATTCTTGGCTTGGCTACATTGAGGAATACCCTGATTACTGGACGCAAGGCGATACTCTGGCTGATTTAGTTGAGCACCTGAAGGATCTCTATCTTGACCTTTTAGGCGATCATATTCCTGGTACACGTAAGGACGGTGAATTGGTCATGCCATGAAACGAATTGACCTAATCAGGTCGATCGAACAGGTGGCTGCGTGCTGATACGCCACGGGGGAAAACACGATTGGTATCGGAATCCAGTTACATGTGTATCTCAGCCAGTGCCAAAACACCGTGAAATCAAAGAACCTCTCGCGCGGCACATTATCCGTCTGCTGTTGGATAGCTCGTCATCAGAACCTTAGACCTTCCCACCGGAGTTAACTGACTGTATGCAGAACAATTCCATACATCAAACCAGCCTCTCAAAAACTATTCAAACTCCGAATTTTTTGCGGGATGGTGATGGCCAGCGTTAGCCTGAGCGGAGGGGATGGACAGAAGTCCCTGGCGTGACTACAGCGTATCAACCCTTCTGAGAGGCGATCGTGGTTCGGGCAAAGCTGGTCAAAATCGCTCACTCCAGAGGGATCCGTCTCGCCAAGCCGCTGTTGGAGGTTGCGGGGCTGGCGGATGAAGTTGAAATTGAGGCTGCACCTGGTGTGCTGACAATCAGACCATCGCTGCAGCCAAGGGCAGGCTGGGCAGAAGCGGCAGCCGCCTGGGACGCGGAGGGTCTTCTCGATGAAATGACCACCACACGCTTTGACGACGAAGAGTGGGCATGCTTATCCGTTTCGTGTACCTTGCCGTTTTGACGACAAAGATGACCACATGGTGGCTGATCAGCTGAGGGTAGTCGATAGAGAGTGTTTAGTTAAACGTCTAGGGATTTTGCCCGATGCCACCCTGACTGAAGTCCTTAGTGTATTGCAGGCTATGTTTGCGCTGTAGCCAAGGTGGGTTCAAGGCACCAAATTCTCAAGGCACCAAATTCACCAGCTTTCCCGGCACCACAATCACCCGCCGCGGCGCTTGGCCCTCCAACCACTTCTGGGCGATGTCGCTGGCCAGGGCCAGCTGTTCGAGGGTGGCGCTATCGGCGTCGGCTGGCACATCAAGGGAGCCGCGCACCTTGCCCTTGACCTGAATCACCAGGGGAATGGTGTCGCGCACCAGCGCCGCAGCATCAGCCACGGGCCAGCGTTGCCGGTGGATGCTGCCACCGCCACCGCTATCGCTATCGCCCCCGAGCTTCTGCCAGAGCTCGTCGGCGAGGTGGGGCGCGAAGGGGGCTAAAAGCAGCAGCAAACTGCACAGGGCCTCCTGGGCCACCGCCGGGCTGGCCTGCTCGATCAAGCCGGCCATGGCGTTGGAGAGTTTCATCAACTCCGAGATCGCCGTATTGAACTGCAGGTTGCCCTCCAGGTCTGCTTGCACGGCCGTAATCGCCCCATGCACCGCCCGGCGCAGCTCCCGATCGGCCTCAGCCGGGGCAGGGTTTGCAGCACTGGCCGGGAGCGCGGCGGCAGGGGCTTGCAGGGCGAGGGGCGCCAAGGTCAGTCCCCGCTGCACGCAGCCTTCAACCAGCCGCCAGAGGCGTTGCAAAAAGCGGAACTGGCCTTCCACATCGGCATCGTCCCATTCCAGATCCTTTTCGGGCGGCGCCTTGAACAGGATGAACATGCGGGCCGTGTCGGCGCCATAGGTTTCGATCACCTTGGCCGGATCGACTCCGTTGTATTTCGACTTGGACATCTTGTCGTAGCTCACCTCCAACAGCTCGCCAGTTTCGGGATCGCGGGGATCGTTGGCATCGCTGACATCGGCGGGGGCCACGTAGCGGTTGCTGTGGGGATTGCGGTAGGTGATGCCTTGCACCATCCCCTGGGTGAGCAGGCGCTCAAAGGGTTCACCGAAACCCAGCAGGCCCCGGTCCCGCAACACCTTGGTGAAGAAACGCGAATACAGCAAATGCAGGATGGCGTGCTCAATGCCGCCGACGTATTGATCCACCGGCAACCACTGATCCACCGCCGTCCGACCGAATGGCACCGTGGTGGATTGGGGATCGCTATAGCGCAGGTAATACCAGGACGAACACATGAAGGTGTCCATGGTGTCGGTTTCGCGCCGGGCCGGACCCTGGCAGCGGGGGCAAGGCACGTTCACCCAGTCCTCCAGTTGGGCCAGGGGCGAGGCACCCTTGCCACTGAAGGCGACATCGCGGGGCAACTCCACCGGCAACTGCTCTGCTGGCACCGGCACCACACCGCAGCTGGGGCAATGCAGCACCGGAATCGGGCATCCCCAATAGCGCTGCCTGGAGATCAACCAATCGCGCAGGCGGTATTGGCGGCGGGCCTGGCCCCAGCCCTCGGCGCTGGCGGCTTCCGTGATCGCCTGGCGGGCCGCCGCCGAGCTGAGGCCATTGAAACGCTCCGATTCGATCAGCACCCCGGCCTCGGTCCAGGCTTCACCCAGGTAAGCCTCGGCATTGGAACCTTCCGGGATGATCACCTGGCGCACCGGCAGCTCATGGCGGCGGGCAAACAAAAAGTCCCGTTGGTCATGGGCCGGCACCCCCATCACCGCACCAGTGCCGTAATCGGCCAGCACGTAATCGGCGATCCAAAGCGGAATCTGGGCGCCGCTGGCGGGGTTGATCACATAGCTGCCCAGGGGCACGCCCCGTTTGGGGCGATCCTCGGCGGTGCGCTCCTGCTCACTCTGGCCGCTGACCAGGTCGCAGAACGCCGCCACCGCCAGGGCCTCCTCGGGGCTGGTCAGGCTCTCAACGCGGGGATGGTCCGGGGCCAGCACCAGATAGGTGGCTCCATAGATGGTGTCCGCTCGGGTGGTGAAAACGCTGATCGGGTCGGCCGCAGCGCTCCCGTCGGGCGCCACGACGCTGAAACGCAATTCAGCCCCTTCAGAGCGGCCGATCCAGTTGGCCTGCATCGTGCGCACCCGCTCCGGCCAGCCCGTCAGGGAGGGCAGGTCGTCCACCAGGGCATCGGCATAGGCGGTGATGCGCAGGAACCACTGGCGCAACAAGCGTTTTTCCACCTTTGCCCCGGAACGCCAGGACCGCCCTTCGCCATCCACCTGTTCGTTGGCCAGCACCGTCTGGTCAATCGGATCCCAGTTGACGCTGGCCTCCTTTTGATAGGCCAAGCCGGCATCCAGGAACTGCAGGAACAGCCACTGGGTCCAGCGGTAGTAGTCGGGATGGCAGGTGGCGATCTCCCGCTTCCAGTCGATCGAAAGGCCCAGCCGTTGCAGCTGGCTGCGCATCTGGGCGATGTTCTGCTCGGTCCAGTCCGCCGGATTGACGCCCCTTTCAATCGCCGCGTTCTCCGCCGGCAACCCGAAGGCATCCCAGCCCATCGGATGCAGCACGCGCCGGCCGCGCATGCGCTGCACGCGGGCATAGACATCGGTGATCACATAGTTGCGCACATGGCCCATGTGCAGGCTCCCCGAGGGATAGGGGAACATCGAGAGGGCATAGCAGGGCTCTCCCTCGCCCTGCTCCGGGGTGTCGTCCAGATCGAGTTCACGCCAGCGCCGCTGCCAGCGCTCTTCAATCGCCTGGGGGAGATAGCGTGAAGGGTCGCTCAAGGGGTGGGCCGGCATGTCCACAGCGATGGTGCCATAACCCCATCGCCGGACTCAGCTCAGGCAACGCACCAACACCACCGCTTCGCGGTTGATCAGCAGCACGGACTCCCCCATCGGCTCCCGCAGCGCCAGATAGTGCACGTCCTGCCAGGCCAGCACACCCTCCAGGGATTCGCCCGAGTTGATCTTGATCTGCACCAGTTTGTGGTTGCGAATCAGATCCTGAATATGGCGAATGCTCGGCAGGGAGGTGTCGAGTCGCGAGTGTTTGGTGTCAAAGGCGCTCTGCATAGGATTAGGGCCCTATCGCGTGAAACCGTTGCCGCCGTCTTCCCATGCTCCCCTCGCCGGTTGGCTCGCCCACGGTTTCAGCAAATACCAGGGCCTGGGCAACGACTTTCTGCTGATCGATGCTCGAAATTTAAGCGAGCTGGATACCCCGGACCCCAACCCAGAAGCGATTCGTCAGATTTGTGATCGTCGCTATGGCATTGGTGCCGATGGTTTGATCCTGGCCCTGCCGCCCCGCCAGGGGGGTGAGCTGCGGATGCGCATCTTCAATGCCGATGGCAGCGAACCGGAGATGTGCGGTAACGGCATCCGTTGCCTGGCCAGGTTTCTGGCCGACCGCGATGGCGATGCTCCGGGCCGCCGCTGGTTGATCGAGACCCTGGCGGGAACCATCATTCCCGAGCTCCAGGCCGATGGCAGCGTGCGGGTGGACATGGGCCCGCCCTGCTTGAGCCCGGAAACCGTCCCGACCACCTTGGCGGTGGGACCGGCCGGTTTGCCCCAGGGCGTCTTGATCGTGGCGGGTCAGACCCTGGCCGTGGCCGCCGCCGGCATGGGCAATCCCCATGTGGTGATTCCGGTGGCCGATCTCGATGCCGTTGATCTTGAAACGCTGGGGCCCCTGCTCGAGCACCACGAAGCCTTTCCGGCCCGCACCAACGTGCATTTCGTCCAGGTCCTCAGCCCCAACCATCTGCGCATGCGGGTCTGGGAGCGGGGGGCAGGACCGACCCTGGCCTGCGGCACCGGTGCCTGCGCCACCCTGGTGGCCTGCCACCTACTCGGCCTGGCCGAGCGGCGGGCCCGCCTGGACTTGCCCGGTGGCGCCCTGGAAATCGAATGGGATGGGGCCAGCGGACCTGTCTGGATGACCGGCCCGGCCGAGGCGGTCTTCCATGGACAGCTCGCCCACGGGGCCGATCTGGCCGAGGCCGAGCCGGCCTGGACCGAGCCGGCCTGGGCCGAGCCGGCCTTGACCGATCCGGCCGGGCCCAGCGACGCTGAGTTGCCCCAGGCTGCCGCCATCGACTGCGCCGTGGCCTGCGTCCAAGGCTGCGTGCGGCCCGAGGCTTGCCCCAACGCCGAGGCCCGGGCCCGGGTGCAACAACTGCTGGAAATGCGATCCCTTGATGAATTGGTGGCAATTGCCACCAATTCCCTAGAGGACCGGCTGCTGGGTCGCTTGCCCCGCGATGGCGGTCGGGCCGGTTAACGGCATGGCCCTCGCAACCGCCGCCGCCAGGGGGGGCTCCGAGGGCCCATGGGATTTGGCCCAATACCTGGACACCTGCGCCACCACGCCCCCGAGCCAGGCGGCGCTAGCGGCGATGGCGGCGGCGACCCCGCTGGTCTGGGCCAATCCCTCCAGCCTGCATGGCTTTGGGTTGGCGGCGGCTGAAGCCCTCGAACGCAGCCGCTGCAGCCTGGCCCACCACTTAGGGGCCCAACCCGACGAGGTGGTGTGGTGCTCTGGGGGCACCGAAGCGATTCAGATGGCCCTATTGGGCCTGGCGGCCCAGCACCCCGTCGGGCGGCTGGTGATCTCGGCGGTGGAGCATCCGGCCACGGAGGCGGCCGCCGCCCGCCTGCAACAACAGGGCTGGCAGCTGGCCCGGCTGCCGGTGGATCGGGCCGGCCTGGTCTGTCTTGAGCAGTTGGAAGAGCTGCTGCAGCCGCCAACACGATTGATGTCGTTGATCTGGGGGCAAAGCGAGGTGGGCAGCCTCCAACCCCTGGAAACAATTGGCGCCCAGTGCCGGCGCGCCGGGGTCCACCTGCATGTGGACGCGGTGCAGGTGGTGGGCCATCAGCCGATTGATTTCGCCTCCCTGCCGGTGGACCTGCTCAGCTGTGCCGCCCACAAATTGCAGGGCCCCCGGGGCATCGGCGCCCTGCTGGTGCGGCGGGGCCTCAACCTGCAGCCCTTGCTGGCGGGGTCCCAGGAGGCGGGCCGTCGCGGCGGCACCGAGTCGGTGCTGTTGGCCGTTGGCTTTGCCGCAGCCCTGGCCGCAGCCCAGGACCACTTGCGGCAGCACGGTGGCCTCGATCCCTTGGCCGAACTGCGCGATGGTCTGCTGCAGAACTTGATGGCACTGCCTGGTCTGCGCCTCAGTGGTCCGCAACCCGCTTCGGCGGCGCGGTTGCCCCACCACCTCAGCCTGCTGGTGAGCACGGCGGCCGGCCAGCCCCTGGCCGGTCGGGCCCTGGTGCGGGCCCTTTGGCACCAGGGCTACGCCGTCAGCAGCGGCTCGGCCTGCAGTTCATTCAAGGGCGGGGCCGCCAGCCCGATCCTGTTGGCGATGGGATACGAACCGGCGGAGGCCGCCAGTGGCCTCCGCCTCAGCCTGGGGCCCTGGCATCGGGCCGCCGACCTGGAGGCCCTGCCCCAGGCCCTGGAGCGGGCCCGCCAGGAGGTGGCGGTGGCTGTTTGATTGCCAATTTCAAGCCCACCTAAATCCCGCCAGGAGGCCGCTATGGTCCGCCCATTGAAGGGCTGTGCCCATGCTGCCCCCGGATTTGCGCTCGGCCGAGGCCGAAACCCTTACCGCCGTGCGCTCGGCCCTGGCCGCAGAACCCCGCGGCCGCTGGACGGTGGAATGGCGTTTTGAAGGCCTGCGGCTGCTGGCGCCGGCGCTGCGGCTGGCGGGGAATCTGCTAACAGAAACGGGCCGGGGGGGGCGCCTGCTATTCGCCGACGAGGGCGCCGCAGCCCTGGCCCGGCGCGAATCCGAAATCCTCGCCCCCCGCATCGCCAGTTTTGGCGATGAACGGCGCCGCCAGGGCGAGGCTGGTGGCGAGGGTCTGCTGCTGATGGTGGCCCCCAGCCAGGCGGAATACGACCTGGTGGAAGCCCTCTGCGGAGCGCACCGCGGTGCTGTCCTGCTGCTCAATCCAAACCTGGAGGATGCGGCGGTGGGCATCGGCAGCGTGGCGCGGCAACGCCGCAAGGGATTTCTTTCCACCTGGCAGACGGCCTATGCCTTATTGCCCGATGCCGAATCGGCCCTGCGCCGCGCCCATCCGGGCGAGTGGGAGCTCTACCGCCTCGACCCCGACGGTTACCGGCTTGTGCGCAGCTTCGAGCGGCGGCCCGATGGCGAAAGCCGCGCCGAGGCCCTGGCCGGCACTGGCGGTGTGGGTCTGGCAGGCCAGTTGCGGGGCCTGAATGATCTGCTGGAGGGATTGCAGCGTTGAGGGGGCTGGTGGGGTGGGGCCAACCTGACTACACTTCGCCAACCTTCTTTTGCCCATGGCCACCGACCTCCCGTCCAACCGCTCCTGGAGCCTGGTAGATCTGGCGGCTGGCGCTGCCGTCCTGCTGGCTGCGGTTGGGGTGCTCTGGAGTCCGAAGCTGAGTGGCGCGGTCGATCGCGCCACGGGGGTCCTGCAACCCGTCACGGTCTCGGTGGATGTGCGTGGGGTGCCCACCGCCAATGCGGCCAACTTGATCCGCCAGGCCCAAGAGGAAGGCAAGGTGGCGATCGTGATTCGCAACTCCCCCCACGGCAAGGTCAAGATCAAGCAGTTGCAACCCCTGGAGCGGCGTCTTTCGATCCTCACGCCCGACGGCCGCCTGGTGAGCGCCCCCGATCCCAACCAGAGGAATTTTGGCACCTTTGATGCCCGCTTCATTCTGGAAGCCCAGGGACGCAAGACCGGCGGCGGGGTTGTTTTTGGCAACCAGACCATCAAAATTGGCGCCCCAGTCGAGCTGGAAGGAGCTAATTACCGCTTCAACGGCACGGTCACCGATATGAAGCTTGGCTCCATCTGATCCCATGTCCTCCCGCCACCCGTTTTCCATGCCTGTTTTTCTGCGGCGATCCCCTCGCTCCGGCGTTCGCTTGCTGCTGGGAGGCTTGGCCTTGGCGAGCTTGGCCGCCCCCATGGCCGCTATGGCCTATCCGGCAATGCCGGCCCCTGCCAGTGTCAGACGTCACCGGTTTCCGGTGGCTGCCCTGCCGCCCCTGCCCTCGGGCCTCACCACGCCTGTCTTGCAAAACCAGGTGAGCTGCCCGGCCCTGCAGGCGCGCCTGGAATCAATCCTGGCCGGAGAGCGGGGGGTGTGGAGCGTATCGATGGCCGACCGCAGCGGCCGACTGCTGGCCGATATCAACGGCGAGAGGCCCCGCTCGCCGGCCTCCAACCAGAAATTGGTGACCACGGCCTTTGCCATCGATCGCCTCGGCCCCGACTACCGGCTCAGCACCCAGATGTGGAGACTGCCCGATGGCACCTTCCGCATCCTGGGCCAGGGGGATCCCGACCTGGCCGTGCCCCACCTGCAACGCTTTGCCCGTCTGGCGATGAATTCGGGCGGTGGCCCCGGCCTGCCCGGCTCGGTCGTCAGATTGGAGCTGGCCGAAGAACCTGCCCAAACCTGGTGGCCCCAGGGCTGGAAAGTGGGTGATCGGGCCTACGCCTACGGCGCCCCGATCACCCGATTGGCGATCACCAGCAATGCCATCGACGATGCG
>JBIIJV010000099.1:0-9716 GCA_044233545.1 Cyanobium sp. | reverse complement strand
TACAATATATTTGCTGAATCAAAAAAACCTGCACCCATCAAGTTTGCTTATTGGTCTGTGCTGAGACCAAAAGCGGTCTTGGTGAGCCTGGAGTGCTGACCAGACCTCAGCGATCCCCAGCGGCGCGGCTTTCCGCCGTTGTGTCCCGACCTGGTCGTCGAACTGGCCAGCCCGAGCGACGCAGGCCTCCGCAGCCTGACCGCCCAGCGCCAAAAATGGCGACCTACGCAGGTCCATTAAAGTTGCTGATGAACTGAAACCAAACATATCCATTGCGGGCACAGATAAACAAGTCAAGTCGTGTCAATTTAGAGTAATTTTGCCATTAACATACTGTGTAATTCGTTCATTCTGCAGCATGCCTGGATCGCCCATCACCACGGCGGCAGGCAAACAACCGGTGACAGCACCAGTAAAAAAAGCCCCGCCTCAGGGCAGGGCTACTGGATTGATCGGAGAGCTTATGGCAAGAGTGCGCTATCCACCGGCATTGCCTTGCTTCTGACGATGCGCTTCCTCAGCTTGCGGCTATAGCCAAATGCTGCTGCAACACCGAAGATTGGCAAGGGGCCGGGGACAGGATGGGTGAAAAGAAAACCACGGTTGGAGATACCGACATCAAAGTTAAAATCAGAGTTCACCAGCGTAAGAGCATCAGTGCTGTTGTTATTTGTGATCCCAATAGTCACACTGCTTCCATCGTTTGGTGCATTGCCATACTGTAATTCGATGTCATTACTTCCCTCCCGAAGGATCATCTCGAATGTAACTGGAGGGCCAAAAGCAAAATGCCGTACATCGTAAAAACCAACAACGAACTGCTGGGAACCAGCTGTGCCGAGCGTTTGGTATCTAATATTGCCTTGGGGGACATTGAGATCATTCCAGAATCCCGCAATCAAATTACTTGGATTTGAAGAAGAATTAGGCAAGAATGGTCCACTACAACATCCGTTGTTGGAGCCAGAATTAAAAGTAAGGAAACCGTTTGATGATACGTACGCCTGACTATAAGTAGACCCGTAGAAATCAAAATTGAATCCTAAGGGTACAGCTCCGCTGACCTGATCGTCGCCAAGGCCAATAAAAGTACCAGTCGTACTGATGTTACGAAGGCTGTTAGCAATCTCCGTAGAACTATACCCAAAAGAATCTGGCCCTGGACTAGGTACAGCCCGAGCAGGTAAGGAGGCTGTAAAGCCGAGGGCAACGATACCCGTCATTAACCAAAATTTGTTGATGGATCTCTTCGGAGAGAGGGGGGGGGGTTGAAGAATTAGACATAGCTAAAAAATTTGACAATTTAAATTTAGCATGAATTCTGAAATTAACCAAATCTATTTAGTCTAGATAAGACTTGGCTTTAGACTTACTGTGGCAACATGAGTCTGATACGGGTCTTAAGTGGGAATAGCTAGTCATTTACCGTTTTTCTTTGGACTTAAGCCAGGCATTCTAATTTCACACTACAACTATGTACAAAAAAATTCTTATTTTTCTCAAATCATTCTTTCATTATATCTTTTATCCGAATTAGTAGTGCGGCCTTGGTCCCGATTATACCAGATTCTGGCCTGAATTGCCCTATCCAGGTAGCCTCACCTTCGAGAACTGGCAATCGTTGAGAATAAAAAATTTAGACTAAATTGACCCCTTCCCCACCGGACACGCCACCTGCTGCCAGAGGCCCGGATGGGGCGCCAGGTATTCCGGCCGCCCCCCCGCCCCGGGCCCCGCAGGCGCTGTGATCACAAAATCCATGCTGATCGAAAAGCGGCGATCGTCTTCGTCGTTGTTCTCCAGCACGGCGTGATCGATGCAAGAGGGAAACAGCACCAGCAAACCCGCCCGGGGCGCCACATCAAACCAGGGGGCATTCCACTGCTGGGCGCCGGCATGGTTAGCGCCGGCGTGGTCGGCGCGGATCGGTCCGCCGTGGCCCACCGCCAGGCCCGGCACCAGCTCGTTGTACTGGCGCTGGGGCCAGAGGCGCAGACAACCGCTGCGGCCGCTGCCGTCACCATTGAGGTAATAGACAGCGCTCAGGTGGGCATTGGGATGGTGGTGCCGTCCCACCACCTGGCCCGCCTCACCCACCACCGGCCAACAGCGCTGCAGATGCAGCGCCAGCGCCGCCGGATCAAATCCCAGCGCCTGCAGGTAGGTCCAGACATGGCCCTCCAACCGGCTGATCAGGGGCGCGAAGGCGGCGTGGCGCTGCAGTTGATCGACACCGTGTAGGTCGCCTGTCCAGGCGCAGAGGGGATCGGGGTTGGACTCCGCCTCCCCCCTCAAGGCCAAAATTGCCCTCATCATCAGGGCGGCTTCGAGCGGATCGGCTGGCAGGGCCACCTGGCCGAGGGCCAAGGCAAACAAAGGCTGGAGGGTCACAGCAGGGGAGGTCATGGCCATCGATCCAACGCACAGCGACCCCGATCCTGCCTTGGGCCCCCACCGCCATCCCACCGACCTAACCTGACCCCGATGGCCCCAAGTTCCAGCACCAGTTCCAGCCCCAGCCCGATCATCCGCGCCGACGGGCTCAGCAAGACCTACCGCGTGGCCACCAAGGACCCGGGCCTTGCCGGCACCCTGCGCCATTTCCTGCAGCGGCGCTACAAAGATGTCGCGGCCGTGCGCGATGTCAGCTTCCAGATCCAACCCGGTGAAATGGTTGGCTTCCTGGGCCCCAATGGCGCCGGCAAGACCACCACCCTCAAGATGCTCACCGGCCTGATCCATCCCTCCGCCGGCAAGGCGTTGGTGGCCGGCTACACGCCGCACCGCCGCCAGGCCAATTTTTTGCGCCGCATCACCCTGGTGATGGGGCAGAAACAGCAGCTGCTCTGGGACCTACCGGCCCTCGATTCCCTGCGGGTCAACGCCGCCGTCTACGGCATCGACGAAGCCGAAAGCCGCCATCGCATCCACGACCTGGCCGAGATGCTGGATCTGGGAGCAGAACTCAAGCGCCCCCTGCGCAAGTTGTCGTTGGGCCAGCGCATGAAGACCGAACTGTTGGCGGCCCTATTGCACCGCCCCGAGGTGCTGTTTCTGGACGAACCGACCCTTGGCCTTGATGTCAATGCCCAAGCCCGGGTGCGCTCCTTCCTGGCGGATTACAACCAACGCTTTGGCGCCACCGTGCTGCTCACCAGCCATTACATGGCCGACATCACCGCCCTCTGCCCCAGGGTGCTCCTAATCCACGAGGGCCGCCTGTTCCACGACGGCAGCCTCGATGCCCTCACCCAGCGGCTGGCCCCTTGCCGGGAGGTGCGCCTCGAACTGGCCGAACCCTGGCCGCTTGAATCCCTGCGCGCCTATGGCGAAGTCGAAAGCTGCGAGGGCATGGTGGTGCGCCTGCTGATCCGCCGCGACGCCCTCACTACTGCCGTGTCACGGCTGCTTGCCGATTTACCGGTGCGGGACCTGGAGGTGCGCGATCCACCCATCGAGGAGCTGATCGGCAGTTTGTTTGTGCAAGGAACCCTGTCGTGAGAAATACTGCCGTGAGCAGACATGCCGTGAGCAGCCCAAAAATCAGGCCCCTGCACTCGCTTAAGCATGGCTGGCGGGTGGCCCGGGCCCTGTTCGCCAGCCAGTACGCCCTGATGCTCGAATATCGGGCCGAAATTGTGCTGTGGGCCCTGGCCGGCATGGTGCCGTTCATCATGCTGGCGATCTGGATCGAGTCCCCCGCCGGCGCCGCCATGGGCATGGGTCCCACCCAACTGGCCCGCTATTTCCTGGCCGCCTTCGTGGTGCGCCAGTTCACCGTCGCCTGGGTGATGACGGTCTTTGAGGAGGACGCCCTGCAGGGTCGACTCTCTCCCATGCTGCTGCAGCCCCTGCATCCCTTCTGGCGCTACTTGGCCTCCCATGTTGCCGAGCAGGCGACTCGGCTTCCCTTTGTCGCCTTGATCGCAACCCTGTTTTTCCTGGTGCTTCCCTGGGCGTTCTGGCTGCCCACCCCCCAACGGGCCCTGCTGACCTTGGCGGCCACCTTCTTGGCCTTCGTGCTCAACTTTTTGATCCAGTGCACCATGGCCTGCATGTGCTTCTGGAGCGACCGGGTCAACGCCCTCGAGCGCTTGATCTACATCCCCATACTGTTCCTTTCCGGCACGGCGGCTCCCCTTGATGCCTTCCCTCCAGCCCTGCGCCGACTAGCCGAAGCGACACCATTTCCCCTGCTGGTGAATTTCCCGGCCCAGTTGCTCTCGGGTGGGGAAGTACAGATCGCCGCCGGATTCACCGCCCTGGCTATCTGGATCGCTGGCCTGTTCCTGCTGATGACACTGTTGTGGCGCATCGGGGTCAAGCGTTATGGAGCGATGGGAGCCTGATGGGCAACCCCCTTGGCCGCTATCTGTTGACGCTAAGCCGCCTTTGGGGCACCTCCCTGGCAATGCAGTTCGAATACCAGGCCAACCTGGTGCTGGAGGTGGTTGCGGCAATCGCCAACCTGCTCGGCAGCCTACTGCTGCTGTCGTTGTTCTATGGCGAAGGGCGAGCCCTTGGGGGGTGGAGCTGGCCCCAGGCCCTTGTCGTTCTAGGGGTCTACACTCTGCTGGAGGGGATCACCAGCACCTGGCTGCGCCCCAACCTCAGCACGATTGTGGGCCATGTGCAGCAGGGGACCCTGGATTTTGTGTTGTTAAAACCAATCGATAGCCAGTTCTGGCTCTCCACCAGCCGGATTTCGCTGATGGGCCTGCCCGAGATCGCCACTGGCCTGGGCCTGATGATCTGGGCGGCAGGACAGGCCGGCATCAGGATTACTCCCTGGCTGTTGATCCAGACCCTGCTGATGCTGGTGGCCAGCGGTCTGCTTTTGTACAGCCTTTGGTTTCTGGTGTCGACCACCAGCATTTGGTTTGTCAAAACTTGGAATGCCACCGAAGTCCTTCGCGCCGCCTTGAGCTCCGGCCGCTATCCGATCAGCGCCTTTCCGACGGCCGTCAGAAGGTTTTTCACCATGGTGCTGCCGGTGGCCTTTCTCACCACCGTGCCCGCTGAGGCCATGCTGAGCCGCCTCACCCTGCCCTGGCTACTGCTGTCGCTAATGGTGGCCTGCATTGGCCTGGCCCTCAGCCGCGCCTTCTGGCAATTTGCTCTGCGTTTTTATACCTCGGCTTCCAGTTAGATCACAAACCCTTCTAGGCTCTGGCCATCACTAGATTCCGATGGGCTGACAAGGGCTGGCACGCCAGTGGGCGAACGTAATGGCAGGGACGTAATGGCTGAGTGCAATGGGAGAAAGAAATAGACCATAAAAAAGCCGGTCCTTAAGACCGGCCCTTCGCTTGTAATTGCTTGGCAATAATCAGACCGTGCCGGAACCAGCAACCACCTCAAGAATTTCTTGGGTAATGGCAGCCTGACGAGCCTTATTATAATCCAACGTCAACGTCTTGGCCAAGGCCTTGGCGTTGTCACTGGCATTATTCATGGCCGTCATCCGGTTGGCCAGTTCGCTGGCGGCGGCCTCTTGCAAGGCACGCAACAGCTGGTTGTTCAGGTAGAGGGGCAGCAAGGCATTAAGCAGCTTCTCCGGACCCTGTTCAAAGACAAAATCAGAAGGTAGGGCGGTCTGGGTGTTTGCTACTTCAACGGTTTCGACCGTTAGCTTGCCGTCCTTAGTCACCAGGCGAAACAGCTCGTCGTCAGGATCAGCAATGTCCTGGGGATCCAGGGGCAGCAGGGTCTGACAAACGGGTGAGGAGCTAACAAGGTTGATGAACTTGGTGTAGATGATCTCCACCCGGTCACTGGCACCGGAAAGAAAATCAGCCAAGATTTCAGAGGCCACCTTATTGGCATCAGCGGCGGTCGGAACCTGTTCCAGGCCAGTAAAAGTAGCTTGAATCGGATAGCTACGATTGGTGAAATAGGTGATGGCCTTACGACCAAGCAGCACAAGGTCAACCTCGTATCCCTGGCGCTTGAGCTCAGCGAAGCGCAACTCGGTTTTCTTGATCACCTGGGAGTTGTAGCCTCCGCAGAGACCCCGATCACCGGTCACCGATAGCAGGGTGATCTTGCGAACTTCACGGGTCGCCAACAAGGGCGAATCAGTGTTTTCAAAGGCGAGGCGCGATTCCAGGTTCTGTAGAACCCGAGCCAGACGGTCTGCAAAGGGTCTGCTGCGCAACACCTGCTCTTGGGCCCGGCGCACCTTGGCGGCGGCCACCAAGCGCATGGCTTCAGTGATCTTGCGTGTGTTCTTGACGGAGCTGATCCGATCTCGGATGTCCTTGAGATTCGCCATGGCTGGTTCCTCAGGCTGCCGCCAGCAGCGAAGCCTTGACTTCGGAAATGGCCTCCTTCAAGGTGGCTTCGGCATCCTCAGCCAATTGCTTTTCAGTCATCACCTTGCTGATGAAATCAGGCTTGTTGGTTCTGAGGTAATCACGCAATTCGCGAGAGAACTGGGTGACTTGATCCACAGGTACATCATCAATCAAACCCTTGACACCGGCGTAGACGATGGCAACCTGCTCGGCCAGATTGAGGGGACTGAACTGGGGCTGCTTCAGCAGCTCGCGCAGACGCTTACCGCGGCCCAGCTGGGCCTGGGTGGCAGCATCAAGGTCGGAAGCGAACTGGGAGAAGGCGGCCAATTCGTCAAACTGGGCCAGTTCCAGCTTCAAGGTACCAGCGATTTTCTTAATGGCCTTGGTCTGGGCGGCACCACCAACCCGGCTGACGGAGATACCCACATTGATGGCAGGACGCAGACCGGAGTTGAAGAGGTCAGAGCTGAGGAACACCTGACCATCCGTGATCGAAATCACATTGGTGGGGATATAAGCGGAGACGTCACCGGCCTGGGTTTCAATAATCGGCAGGGCGGTCATGCTGCCCTTGCCCATGGAGTCGGAAAGCTTGGCGGCCCGCTCTAGCAGGCGGCTGTGGCAATAAAACACGTCACCGGGATAGGCCTCACGACCCGGGGGACGACGCAGCAGCAGCGACATCTGGCGATAGGCCTGGGCCTGCTTGGTGAGATCGTCATAGATAACAAGGGTGGCCTTGCCCTTATACATAAACGACTCAGCAATGGCGGCCCCTGTATAGGGAGCCAGATATTGCATTGCCGCAGCTTCCGAAGCGCTGGCAGCAACCACTACGGTGTACTCAAGGGCACCACGTTCGCGCAGGACCTCAACCACATTGGCCACCGATGCGGACTTTTGCCCGATCGCCACGTAGACGCAAACGACATCTTCACCCTTCTGGTTGATGATCGTATCGATAGCAATGGCGGTCTTGCCGGTCTGACGATCGCCGATGATCAACTCGCGCTGGCCACGGCCGATAGGGATCATGGCGTCAATCGCGGTGATCCCCGTTTGCATCGGCTCATGCACCGACTTGCGCTGGATGATTCCAGGCGCCATCGATTCGATCAGACGGGTCTCGGTGGTTGCGATCGGCCCTTTGCCGTCGATTGGTTGACCCAAAGAATTCACCACCCGACCCAACATGGCATCACCCACCGGAACGGCGGCGATTTTGCCCGTTGCTTTGACCGTGCTGCCCTCCTGAATGCCCCGACCTTCGCCCATCAACACTGCGCCGACGTTGTCGTCCTCAAGGTTGAGGGCGATCCCTTCGGTGCCGTCCTCAAACTGGACTAACTCCCCTGCCATGACCTGCTCCAGGCCATATACACGGGCGATGCCATCACCCACCTGGAGGACACTGCCGACGTTGCTGACGGAAACCGACTTGTCGTAGTCGGCAATCTGCTGCTTGAGGATGGCGCTGATCTCGTCGGGCCGGATGGAAACCATGGGTGGGAAGTCCCCGGAGGGGAGGTGATAGAGGGGTAAAGGGGGGAGGAGAAGAGGCGGGAACCTCTCAGCTGGCGGCAGCCAGTTCGAGGGCCAATCGACGCACCTGGCCAGCCAAGGAGCTGTCGATCACCTTGGAGCCAACTCGGATCACGAAACCGCCAATCAGGTTGGGATCCACCTGCACGACCGTCTCGACCTTGTCGGTGCCAGCAACCGCTTTGACCTTCTCGACCAACTGGGCCTGTTGATCGTCACTTAGGGGTGTGGCCGCCGTAATGGTCGCCAGGGCAATGCCGTTCTGGTCGCGATGAAGCTCTAGCAAGCGCTCAAGTACCGCATCAAGGAAACCGATGCGCTGGCGATCAGAGAGGAGCTTGAGCAGATTGAGGAAATTGGGGGAAATCTCAGCGGCGAAGATTTTCTCCAATGCCGCCTTTTTGGCGTCGGGCTCAAGCACCGGCGAAGCCATCGCCTCCCTTAGCTCGGAGGAGCCATTCCAAATCTCGAGCACTTGACGGGCCTGGAGAATCACGGCTTCCGTGTCACCCGAAGCATCGCAGAGCTGCAGAAAAGCTTCGGCGTATGGGGTGGTGATTGCGTTGAGCAGAGGCATCTCAGGAATTCCCCAGCGATTGGATGGACTGGTCAATGAGACTGGCCTGGGCCTTGTCATCAAGCTTGCCGGTCAACCCTGCCAGGGCCTGTTCGACGGCTTGGCGGGCCGTTTCACGCCGCAACTGGGCACTCACCCTGGAAGCCTCGTTAGCCAGATCAGAGCTGGCTGACTCCTTGATGCGAGCGATTTCAACGATGCTGCGGCGCTCGCTTTCCTCACGAATGGCAGCAGCCCGGGCGGTGCCGTCCTGCACGATCTTCTCGGCCCGCTGCTGCGCCTGGGTGAGCCCCTGTTGGGCCTCAGCTAAAGCAGTAGAGGCACTGGCGAGCCTTTGCTCTGCATCTTTCAGGTCGCCAAGAATGCTGGTGCGACGACGCTCAAGGATTCCACCTAGAAAACCCTTCAAAAACCACACCGTAGCGGCAATTAACACCGCCAAGTTAATAATATTGGTCTCAAAAAGATTGAGATTCAGACCGAAGCCAGCGTGACTGGCCAATAAAGGCAGAACAGGGAAGGTAGACATCAGGCGGGCAGCAGGCGATCAACAATCATCTGACCCAGGCTTTTGGCTTCAGTGCCCAATAGACTCAGGGCCTTCTCGCGCTCCGCATCAATCTCGCGACGGGCTGCTTCGCGAGAGGCATTGGCTGCGGCGGTGGCTTCTGAAAGGGCCACTCGATGCAATTGCTCCATCTCCTGTTCGGCTTCAAGAATCACCTGCTGGGATTGCAGGCGAGCTTCTTTAAGGCGATCCTTTAGATCAGCCTCCAAGCGTTCTGCTTGGGCCAGCTTTTCCTTGGCGGCGGCACGGCTGGTGTTGACGTATCCCTCGCGTTCCTCAACGGCTTTGCCGACGGGACGGAAAAACAGGGCATTGAGAATGAAGGTGAGAAGCACCACCTGCAACGCCATTAGCGGCAGGGTGGCGTCAAGGTCAAACAGACCTCCTTCCTGGGCACCGGCCTCGGCGGCGAACAGTAGCCAACTGGTCATGGAGCGGGGAAGCGGGCGGACGGGGTGGTGGCTGGGTCAACGGCGGCGGCAAAGCCAAGGAGGACAGTCGGGCGGATTCAACACCCGCCCAACAGGAGACCCCCCTCAATCTCAACCGGCGAACGGATTGGCAAACAACAGCACCAGGGCCACCACCAGGCCATAAATGGTGAGGGCTTCCATGAAAGCCAGGGAAAGCAGCAGGGTGCCGCGAATCTTGCCTTCAGCCTCGGGTTGACGAGCAATACCTTCCACGGCGCTGCCAGCAGCGTTGCCCTGGCCGATGCCAGGACCGATGG
>JBIIJV010000051.1:0-15341 GCA_044233545.1 Cyanobium sp. | reverse complement strand
GACCCGCGAGCAGCTCGTCAATGCTTCCGTGGCCGAAACCGTGCTCCGCATTGACAAATTCTGTGGCCCGTCGCTGCCGCCTGATTGGAAGAAGGAAGTAGACACCCTGGTGGCCCAAGTTAAAAAGGCCATGCAAGCGGCCGGTTCCGGCGGCAAGAAGTAGGTAAGGCCCATCATGGCCGCCATCCATCTCGCTGATTACCGCTCCTATCCCTACCGACTCAGCCGCACGGACTTGACGGTGCGACTCGAAGGCGACCATGCCTTTGTCGAAGCAGTGTTGGCCCTAGAGGCGACGACCGCAGCAGCCCCTGCGCCCCTGGAGTTGGCGGGGATTGATCTGGAACTGCTGGAGATCAGCCTTGATGGCCAGCCGCTGGCGGCCCAGCTCTACCGCCATACGGCGGCAGGGCTGACCCTGCTGAATCCTCCAGGGGGGGCGTTCCGATTGCGGACCTTGGTGCGCCTTGAGCCCCAGGCCAACACCAGCCTGGAAGGCCTCTACGTCAGTGGCGGCATGGTGACCACCCAGTGCGAGGCAGAGGGCTTCCGCCGCATCACATTCCATCCCGATCGGCCCGATGTGCTCAGTTGTTTTCGGGTGCGCCTGGAAGCGGATCGGCAGCGCTATCCGGTGTTGCTCTCCAATGGCAATGGCGTCGAGTCAGGGGCCCTTCCATCAGGGGTTGATGGCCGCGCCCGGCACTATGCAGTTTGGGACGATCCCTTCCCCAAACCCTCCTATCTGTTTGCCCTCGTCGCTGGCCAGCTGGAGGAGGTGACGGATTCCTTCGTTACGGCTAGTGGTCGTGAGGTGCGCTTGAGACTCCATGTCGAACCTGGAGATGGACCTTATACGGCCCATGCCATGGCGAGCTTGAAGCGTTGCATGGCCTGGGATGAGCAGGTCTATGGGCTGGAATACGACCTGAATGAATTTAATATCGTTGCTGTGCGCCATTTTAATATGGGCGCCATGGAGAATAAGAGTCTGAATATCTTTAATTCCAAATTGGTGCTCGCCGACGCCGAAACGGCTACGGACGCGGAGTTGGAGCGGGTTGAAAGTGTCATTGCCCATGAGTATTTCCATAACTGGACCGGTAATCGCATCACCTGTCGCGACTGGTTTCAGTTGTCGCTCAAGGAAGGCCTGACCGTATTCAGAGACCAATGTTTTAGTGCAGATTTACATGGCCACTCCTTGAACCGAATTGATAATGTTTCTTTTTTGCGTAACAGTCAATTTCGGGAGGATTCAGGGCCAACGGCCCATGCTGTACAGCCGGATCATTACCAAGCAATCGATAATTTCTACACCACCACCATCTACGAAAAAGGTGCGGAGTTAATACGGGCGTTGCAGACCCTTTTGGGGCTGGAAACCTTTTTCAAGGGCATGGCGCTTTATGTGGCCCGCCATGATGGATCGGCAGCAACCATTGATGATTTTTTGGCCGCTATGCGTGACGGGGCGGCTGATTTTGAGCTTCCTTTTGATTTTGAACAGTTCCGCCTTTGGTATAGCCAGGCCGGCACTCCGCTGCTGCGGATCCGGCGGCGCTGGAACCGGCATCGGGGAACCCTTGAGCTAACGATCTCCCAGCAGACACCGTCGACTCCAGGCCAGTCGCATAAGCAGCCCCTGGTTATTCCTGTGGCCCTGGGCCTAGTGGATCAATCGGGGCAGGACGTGCCGGTCCATTTCGGGGCCGAATCCCAGGGGCCGGCGGTTGCCCCCGACCCGCCTGGAGACTGGGGCCGCCGCACCAAAGTGGTGGTGATCGATCAGGCGGAACAGATCCTGCGCTTCGAGGGCCTGCCGAATCAGGCCCAGCCCCCAGCCCTTTCGCTGCTGCGCCATTTTTCAGCTCCTGTGCAACTGGAGATGGGACGGCCCGCCCGCGAATTGGTCCACCTGTTCGCCCACGACAGTGACCCGTTTGCCCGCTGGGATGCGGGACAGCAGCTGCTGCGGCGGGCACTGCGGCGGCGGGCCAAGGGACGGCCTGATGCCTTGTTGGAGGATGAGTTGCTGGAGGCTTTTGGCCGCATCTTGGCGGACCCCACCCTCTCTGAGGCCAGCCGCAGTGCCCTGATGAGCCTGCCGGCCTTGCCGGAGTTGGAGGAGGGTGTGGTGGAACCGGATCCACCGGCCTTTTATATGGCCCTGGAGGGATTGCGGCGTCGTTTGGGCGAGGTGCTGGCCGAACCTTTGCACCTGGCCCTGGACCGTTGCCGCAGCCAGTGGGATCTGCCCTGGCCCGAGGGTTGCGGCGATCGCCTGTTGAGCGGTCAAATCTGGAAATGGCTGGCGGCGGCTGGTGAGCCGGCAGCGATTGCGGCGGCCCGCGCGGCGGTGGATGGGCCCTCGATGACCCTGGCCCGTGCAGGACTGGCGGCCCTGCAGCCCCAGCCCCTGGCCGAGCGCCAGGCCGCTCTCGATGCTTTCTATGGCCGCTGGCAGGAGCGGCCGGTGATTCTCGATGCCTGGTTTGCCCTGGAGGCATCGGCCCCCTTTGACGATGGCCTGGAGCGGGTGCGACGGCTACTTAACCATCCCCGCTATGACCCGATGGCGCCGAATTCGGTGCGGGCAGTGTTGGGGGGATTGGCCGGGAATGTGGTGGTTTTCCACGCGGCGGACGGCTCGGGTTATCGCTTCTTGGCGGAGCAGATCGGGCTGCTTGATCAGCGCAATCCGATCACGGCGGCTCGGCTGTGCAAAATCTTCAGCCGTTGGCAGAGCTACGGCCCCAGCCGCCGCCAGGCCATGGGCCAGGCCCTGCGGGAGCTGGCGGCCTTGCCCGGCTTGTCGGAGAACAGCCAAGAAGTGGTCGGCCAGTGTCTGGGGTTGCCGACCTGAAGACCCGTAAGGGTCGGGCTAGCTTTTGGCCACGATTGTCGCTATCTCCATGACCCGCACTGCCGCCTCCGTTGAAGGGGGCAGCCCTGAAGTGGCCGGCCCCTCCGCCGGCCTGGTCCCTAAGGGACGCCCTGAGCCCTTGCAGGAATCGGCCTTAAGGCGTCGCTGGCAATTGGCCCGCTGGATTCTGGATCCCACCGGCTTCCTGCGGGACCAGGTGCGCCAAGGCAAGGACAGTTTCCAGGTGTCTGTCTTTGGAGACGCCATGGGCTGCGGCTCGGTGTTTTTGCTGACTGAACCCAAGTCGATTCAGGCGTTGATGAGTCGCGATACCGGCAGTGAATTCAGCTCTCCGGGCGAACTCAATTTGATCCTTGCGCCCCTGCTTGGTGTGCGCAACACGATTCTGTTGAGTGGTGCTGCCCACCGTCAGCGCCGCCAATTGGTGATGCCCCGTTTCCATGGCGAGCACCTTCAAAATTATGCGTGTGTGATTGAGCGGATCACGCGCCAGGAAATGGCCAGCTGGCCCCAGGAGGGGGTGATTTCGGTGCGGGAGGCGATGCAGCGCATCAGCATGGGGGTGATTCTGGAGGTGGTCTTTGGCCTGGGGCAAACAGAGCGCCACGGCGAACTGGAATCGCTGCTGACCCGCCGCTTGGGGATGACGGCGACACCCTTGACCTCGGCGGTGTTGTTCTTCCCTTGGCTGCAGAAGGATTTTGGGCCGCTCAGTCCAGGCCATCGCATCAGCCAATTGGCTGCACAAACCGACGAGTTGCTCTACGCCATGATTGCCGAGCGCCGGGCCCATCCCCTGGGCGATCGGTTTGATGTGCTGTCGATGTTGCTGGAGGCCCGCGACGAAGCCGGCGAACCGCTCAGCGATGAAGATGTGCGCGATGAATTGATCACCTTGTTGGTGGCGGGCCACGAAACAACGGCCACCTCCTTGACCTCAGCGCTGTATTGGTTGCACCGCACCCCCCACGCCCTGGATCGCCTGCGCTCCGAGCTGGAAGCTGCCGGGGTCGGCGCCGATCCGATGAAGTTGCCTTATCTCACGGCCGTAGGCCAGGAAGCCCTGCGTTTGCATCCCGTGGCGATGCTGAGTTTTGCGCGCCAGGTGGAAACACCCGTGGAACTGGCGGGCCAGTGCTATGAACCAGGCGACCTGCTTATGGCATGTATTTACCTGTTGCACCAACGACCTGACCTCTATCCCGAACCGCAAAGCTTTCGGCCAGAACGTTTTCTGGAGCGCCAGTACAGCCCCTATGAATACATGCCATTTGGTGCCGGGGTGCGGCGTTGCGTTGGGGCAGCCCTAGCCCAGATGGAGCTCAAGATTGTGCTGGCGACGGTATTGGGCGAGATGGACTTCGCCTCGGCCAATGCCCGTGCCGTGCCCCAGGCGCGCCGGGGGGTGACCCTGGGCCATGGCGCCCCGGTGCGGCTGCGGCGCATACCGCGCCAGCGGGCCGCCGCCCCTGCTGCGGCCCTGTGAGTTTCACCGAGTGGGACTGGAGCCCCCCCCGCTCGCCGCCCTTGGGGGACCACGAGGTGCCCTTGCTGTCGAGCCACCTGCAGGGCCGGCGCATCGCCTTGGTGGTTTGCGGTGGCATTGCGGCCCTGAAAGCACCGGAGCTGGCCCGGGCTCTGCGGCGCCGGGGGGCGCGGGTGACGGCCTTCTGCAGCCAGGAGGCATTGCGCTATGTGGGCCTTGAGGCCTTGGAGTGGGCCTGCGAACAGCCGGTGATCCGTGAACTGAGCTGGCGGGCCGAGCACCTCAGCGACAGCGAACCGTTTGATGCCTGGCTTGTGGCACCAGCCACTTACAACACGATTGGCAAGATGGCCGCCGGGGTGGCAGACACGGTGGTGACGGCGGCGCTGGCCTCGGCCATGGGGCGCCTGGGCCAGGGGCGCACCCAGATTTTGGTGGCGCCGACGATGCATGGCTCGTTGCATACGCCGCTGCTGGAACGCAATGGCCGCCTGTTGCAGCAGCTGGGGGTGCGTTTCATCACCCCTCGCGATGCCTACGGCAAACACAATCTGCCGGCGGCGGAGCTACTGGTGGCGGCGGTGTGCCGGGCCGTTTCCACCAGTGCCCTGGTGGGCCGGCGCCTGTTGGTGACAGGCGGTCCGACGCCGGTGCCGCTTGATGGCGTGCGCGCCATTGTCAACCGCTTTCGCGGCCGGCTGGGGGCGGCGATCAGCGAAGAGCTGCTGTTGCGCGGTGCCGAGGTGCGTTTTGTGCTGGGGGATGGCGGTTGGCGGCCACCTGCCTGGTTGCCTTACACGTTGGCCGCCAGCTACGACGACTACCGGCGGTTGACTTTGGCGGCAGTGGCCGAAGGCCTGGAGGCGGGAATTTTCAGTGCGGCGGTGGCCGACTACCGGCCCAGGCACCCGGTCGCCGGCAAGATCGCCAGTGGCCTGGGCCCCCTGGAGCTGGAGCTGGAGCCGACCGAGAAGGTGATTGAACTGGTGCGGGCGGCGGATCCGGCCCTGGTGATGGTCAGCTTCAAGGTGATGCAGGGGGTATCTACTGAAGAGCTGATTGCCACGGCCCGCCGCCGGCTCGGTGCCAGCCAGCTCGTGGTTGCCAACCGGGCCGAAGAGGTGCATGGGGAGGAGCAAACCGCCTGGATTGTTGATGCCGAGGGGGCTGAAGGGGTCCAGGGCAAAGGGTCAATCGCCGCTGCCCTGGCCGATCGTTTGGAAGTGATGCTGGGCCGATCTACTGACCTAAAGACCTAAAGATTTAAAGACCTAAATCACTGAGGCCGGGATGGTCGTCCGGGCGGCGACCTAGGGGCCAGTGGTACAGCCGTTCACTCTCTTGGATGGGAAGGTCGTTGATGCTGGCGATGCGGCGCACCATCAGGCCCTGGTCGTTGAATTCCCAGTTTTCATTGCCATAGGAGCGATACCAGTGGCCGCCGTCGTCGTGCCACTCATAGGCAAAGCGGACGGCGATGCGGTTATCGGCGCAGGCCCAGAGTTCTTTGATCAGGCGGTAGTCGAGTTCGCGGCGCCATTTGCGCTCCAAAAAAGCAACGATGGCGTCGCGCCCCTGGACAAACTCGGCCCGGTTGCGCCAGACACTGTCGCTGCTGTAGGCCAGGGCGACCCGCTGGGGGTCGCGGCCATTCCAGCCGTCTTCCGCCAGACGCACTTTTTGGGCGGCGGTTGCGGCCGTGAAGGGCGGCAGGGGCGGACGGGGAGCTTCCGCTGCAGGCTGGCTGGGGGCGCTGGAGGTCATGGGGGAGGCGTTATGTCGTCAAACATCGGCCCATTCTGGGCTCTCCAGAGCACCGGATGGCCACCCAACCCAGCTAGTCCCATCACCCCTGCGGCTTGGCCAGCGGCAGCAGACACTTGTCCGAATCGCAGCCCGCGGGACCGGCTTCGGCCAAGGCGGCACCGCCATCGTAACGACGCAGGGCAGCAAAGAAATCCGCTTCCTGGCGCCGGTTGACGACCTCGGCGGAGAGCCGCTGGTAGGTGGTGGCATCGATGGGTTCGAAGGGTAGGCGGGGGAAGGTGGCATTGGCATCGAAGCGGGCCAGGAGGGCCGCTGAGATGTAACCATCTCCCTGCTCGATTGCCTGGTGGATGGCATCTGTCAGGGGTTCGATTTCGTTTTCGCGAAACTCAACCGTGGCCGAGGTGTTATGGGCTGTGTAGTGTTTCTGCACTTGCATATAGAAATCAAACTGAGCCAGTGCTGAAAAGTTGTTGATTTCAACTTTATCTGCCCCCGGCAGGTTGGCCCAGCTCACTTCCGTAGGGATTTCCACCAGCCATTCGCCGCAGCGCGGATCGAAGGGATCATCCAGGAGGCGGCCTTGGTCATCTTTGTCGCTTTGGCTGGGCACGATTGTGTAGCCATAGTCCAGACAGGCCAGGGCCACCGGATCGTTCTTGCGGAAGGTGATGCGGCGGATGAAACGTTGGGCCTTGGGGGGATGCCAGCCCGGGCTGGCGCCTGTCAACAGGCTCTTGGTGCCTGCCGGTTGCACCGTGGTGCAGCGGTTCGGCCGGCGGATGTCATGGCGGTCGCAGTACTCCCAGACGGCTTCATTGACCGTTTGCTTCCAGCGGCCCAGGTAAGCGGCCTCCCGCTGCCGGAACTGGCGACCTTCCTCAGTGTCGGGACGGCCTGCCTCCCACCACTTCAGCCAGGGGGTGCCAAAGGCATGCACGAAGAAGTCGAACAGGCCCGTGAAACTGACGCCAACAATCGGATCCCACAGCCGGCTCTGGCGATATCGCTCAACTTCGAAGTCGTGGTTGAGCAGGCAGGCAACGGCCAGGCCCGCCGCCCGGAAGGCATCTGCCTGGTCCTGCTCGTCGTGGGGATCGATGCGGTTGAGATGGACTTCAGCCAGGTTGCAGTGAAAATCAGCCCCCAGGATTTCGCCGCAGGGATTAAGCCCATAGCGCCCCAGGCGATGCTCCATCTCCGCTTCGCTAATGCTGTTGTGGTGCAGCTGCAACCAGCGAGCGGCCTCGTCCCGGCCCTGGTCGGCGTAGATGCCAACAAACTCCTGGCGCAGTTCCGGGGTCGGTAGCAGGTCGGCATTGGCGCGGGCGATGGCCTCCGGCGCAAATTGAATCGCCCCCTCCCCACTTTGAAATTGTTTGGTGACGGCCTCCAGCACCAGCTGGCGGTTGGGACGGTGATGGAAAACCCGGGTGTGGTTGGCCATGCGCAGGGAGTCGCGCTCCGGGTCGATGCGCCAGTTCCCGTCGCTGTCCTGTTGCCAGAGATTGTCCTTGGCTGTCGCCGCCGCCGTGTCTGCGGCGGCGAATTGGCGCATGCCAGCACTGCGGCGGATGTTGCCCGCCACGATGGTGACGGCGGCCTCATCAATCAACAAACAACATTCCACCGAGGTGAGCCGGCGGCCCTTGGCCTTATTGAGCAGGTGGGCGACCCGGCTGTAAAGGTCGGCGAGTTTGACGGGGTTGGCCATGCCGCCGAAGCCCTTAAGGCTTTCGCCCACCGGCCGCACGTCATTGAGGTCGACTTTGATATGGACCGGGCCTGCAAATCGTTCATCGCTGCTTAGGGCCAGCAAAAGCCGATAGCTCTCCACCCAGCCCTGGCGGGTATCACCCACCTTGATCGTTACCTGGTCAGCGCTCACCGTGTGGGTGGTGAGTTGCTGGCGCTGGGCTGCGTCGGTGACGCCGATGGCACTGACGCCATCGATGATCAAAGTATTGCGAATAACGGGTAACCGTTCAATCAGTCGCGGTTCGATGATGGCGCCGGTGCCGCAGCCCATCATCGCCAGATCCATCATCAAGGCGAAGGCTTCCCAATCCACCAGGTTGGTGGAGGTGCAGTTATAGGCACCGGAAAAGTTATGGCGCTGTTCAATCCATTCGGTGCCGCCAATCCATAGCCAGCGGCCAGAAGGCAGGGCCTTTTGTTGCATCTGCATGCGGCGCAGCAGGGTCACCTCTTCAGCGTTGAGGTGTCCCAGGCGGCGCAGGCCCTCCAGGTTGCGTTCGGCCACCTGGCCCCAGCTCTCGCGACCCTGGGGGGTTTGGCGGGAGTAGGTGCGGTAGAAGACCGGGTTGGCCGCCGGGGCCGTGGCGGGGAAATCGCCTGCGTCGAGGGCTCGGTTCTGGCCTGAATCCGGCCTGCCTGAATCAGGCAGGCCTTGTAGTGCTGGGGCCGGGTCTGTCTGGGGGGTACTGGCGGCCATCGAGCCCGGCGAAACCAGCGGGATTAGCGGAGCCTCGCTGGGTGCCAGGGCCTCGGGATTCCGTCGGGCATCGGGGCGCGAAGGGGAAAGCGTCACAGCGCTACTGACCTAGACATGAATTCCACCTTAACGCCATCAGTGGGGTGATCAAGCAAACCGTGGCACTAGCCACGGTGGCCGGCAGGCAGCCCTAAGGGCTGATCCTCGTTCCAACATCAACGCCTGCAGCGCTGAGGCAAGGGGGGCATGGAGAGGATCGTCGAACCGGAACTGATGGACGATCCCCTCCAGGCGCGGGCCTACGCCGAGGCTGATTTCGATCGCTCCGACCAGGCATTTACGGAGCGTTTCCTGGCGTTGTTGGGGCAGCCATTCCCCGATGGGATCGTGGACCTGGGCTGCGGGCCTGGCAATATCAGCTTTCGCCTCGCCGCAGCCCTGCCCCGGGCCAGGGTGTTGGGTCTCGATGGGGCGGCCAGCATGGTGGCCCTTGCCGCAGATCATCAGCAGCGCCATCCGGGTGCGTGGCCGCAGCTGCGGTTTGAGCAGCTGAAGCTGCCCCTTGCCGACCCTGCCGCCCTGGGCGGACCATTTGCGGCCGTGGTCAGCAACAGCCTGCTGCACCATCTCCATGACCCCCAGGTGCTCTGGCAGGCCGTGGGTCAGCTGGCCGCGCCGGGGGCAACGATCTACATCAAGGATCTGCGCCGTCCCGCCAGCGCTGCAGCCGCTGACGCCCTCACCGAGCGCCATGCCGCCGGCGCACCAGCGGTGCTGCGCCGAGATTTCCGGGCCTCCCTGGCGGCGGCCTTTACGGCGGCCGAGGTGGAAGCCCAGCTGGTCCAGGCCTCCCAGCTTTGGGGGGAAGCAGGGACTCACGGGACGACCTGGCCCGCATTCAGGGTGGCTGAAGTGGAAGATCGCTACCTGGAAATCCACGGCCGCTGGCTGGGCTGAACCAGGCGGCGGCTGCCGGCGTGCTGCCCTTCAGGGCGACTGCAGGGGATGGAGCAGGGAGGCATGGAAATCGGCGGAGCTCAGGGTCGCCAGGGCAGCATCGGCATCGGCCACGCAGAATTGTTGGCCCAGGCGCACCATGGAGCTGCGCTGCTGGTCCATGATGCGGGCGAGCACCGGCACCCGCAGACCCACCTCATCTTCGTTGGGCCGATGGCGTTGCAGGCATTCCCGCAGGCGGTGCTGGATGGCGATGTCACCTGCCTGGTCGGCCGGCAGATCCACCAGCACCAGCTTCAGGTCGTCGATGCTGCGGCAGTCATCGACGATCAGTTGCACCCGTTCGTCGCGCCGATCAACCGAAGCCCACACCAACAGGCGGGCATCGACCATCAAGTGGTCGGCCAAGCGGGCGTAGCTCTTGGGGAACACCACCGCCTCGCTGCTGCCGGTGAGGTCTTCGAGCACCAGAACCGCCATGCGATCGCCCTTGCGGGTGTTCACTTGGCGCAGGTCGGCCACCATCGCCACCAGGCTCACCTTGGCCTTATCGGCCTGCTCTTCGAGGCTGCCCAAACTGATGGGGGAAAGCAAGCGCACGGCGCCGCTGAGTTGTTTGAGCGGATGGTCGGAGAGATAGAAGCCGAGCAGTTCTTTTTCGAGCTTTAGTTTGTCGTTGGGGGGGTAATCGGCCACCGGGGCCGCCTTGGGGGCCAGGGCGGCGCCGCTGACTCCAGGCGTTTGCTCGCCACCTTCCCCTAGCAAATCCAGCAGGCTGCCCTGGCCGCTGGCGCGGTCGCGGGCACGGCTGTTCGCCCACTCCAGCACCAGGTCGAGGTCGGCCATCAGCTGGGCCCGGTTGGCATTGGCCTGCAGGGCGTCGAGGGCACCGCAGTGGATGAGGGATTCGAGGGCGCGGCGGTTCAGCTGTTGGGAGGGCAGCCGGTCGCAGAGATCGGCCAGGCTGGCGAAGGGGCCCTCCAGGCGCCGGGCCTCAAGCAATTGGCGGATGGCCCCTTCGCCCAGGTTGCGGATAGCCGATAGGCCAAACAGGATGCGTTCGCCTTTGGGTGTGAAGTCGATGCCGGAGGCATTGATATCGGGGGGCATCACTTCGATGCCCATGGCCTGGCAGTTGGCGATATAGCGCTGCACCTTGTCGCTGGCACCCGCATTCACCGTCAATAGGGCCGCCATATAAGCGACGGGATAGTGGGCCTTGAGATAGGCCGTTTGGTAGGTCACGGCGCCATAGGCGGTGGAGTGACTCTTGTTGAAGCAGTATTCGGCGAACAGCACCATCTGCTCGAACAGGGCTTCTGCCACAGGTGCATCAACGCCCCGTTCGGTGGCGCCTTTAACGAAGAGGTCCTGGTGTTTTTCCATCTCGCTTTTCTTCTTTTTGCCCATCGCCCGCCGCAGCAGGTCGGCCTCACCCAGCGAATAGCCCGCCAGATCCTGGGCGATGCGCATGATCTGCTCCTGATAAACCATGATCCCGTAGGTTTCGGCCAGGATCGGTTCGAGCTTGACGTGGGCTACGTCGATGGCCTCACGGCCATGCTTGCGGTTGATGAATTTGGGAATCAGACCCGCATCCAGGGGGCCGGGTCGATATAGGGCAAGAATCGAAGAAATATCTTCCAACGATGAGGGTTTGAGGTCCCGCACGATCTGGCGCATGCCGCTGGATTCCAGTTGGAAAATGCCCTCCAGATCACCACGGGCCAATAGGGCGAAGGTGGCTTCATCCTGGGGTGGTAACCGGTCGGGATCGAGCCGCTCGCCACCGGCCTGACTGACCAGTTCGATCGTTTTTTCGATCATGGTCAGGTTCTTGAGGCCGAGGAAGTCCATCTTCAGCAGGCCCATCGCCTCCACATCTTCCATGTAGTACTGGGTGATGACCTGGCCGTCGTTATTGCGTTGCAATGGCACCAGTTGATCGAGCGGTTCGGCGGCGATCACGACCCCGGCAGCATGGACGCCGAAGGTTTTGTTGGTCCCCTCGATGCGCATCGCCAGGTCGACCCAATGGCGCACCTTCTCGTCGTTTTCGTACTTCTGGCGAAAGTCGGCGTTGGGGGAATCGGGGCCGATCATTTCGGCCAACTTGGCTGGCTTGCCGCGGGTTACCGGGATCAATTTCGCCAATCTGTCGGCTTCGCCGTAGGGAATGTCGAGCACCCGGGCCACATCCTTGAGCACCGCCTTGGAGGTCATGCGGTTGAAGGTGATGATCTGGGCGACTTTGTCTTCGCCGTAGCGTTGGGTCACGTAGTCGATGACCTCGCCACGGCGGGCGATGCAGAAGTCGGTGTCGATATCAGGCATCGACTTGCGTTCCGGGTTGAGGAAGCGCTCGAACAGCAGTCCGTGCTGCACCGGATCGATGGCGGTGATGCCCAGGGCCCAGGCCACCACCGACCCCGCCGCCGAACCCCGTCCCGGTCCCACCGGTATACCCTGCTCCCGGGCAAAGCGGATGTAATCCCACACCACCAGAAAATAGGTGGGAAAGCCCATCTGCTCCATCACCTGCAGCTCGAACTGCAGACGTTCGCCGTATGCCGGTTCGATGGCAGTCGTGGCGTCCAGGCCCAGGCGCTGCCGTAGCCCTGTCTCGGCCACACTGCTGAGATAGCTCACGGCCGTATGGCCCTCGGGGATGGGGAAGTTGGGCATTTGATAGCGGCCCAGAATGTCGTACTCCTCAACTTTTGCGGCGACCCGGACCGTGTTGGCGATGGCGGTGCTGATCACATCGGCATCAAGGTGATCGGCGAAAAGCCGGGCCATTTCGGCTTCGCTCTTGATGTATTCGGTGCCCGTATAGCGCAGGCGTTTTTCATCGCTGATCAGCTTGCCGGTGAGGACGCACAGCAGGGCGTCATGGGCCTCGACATCGCCAGCGCTGAGGTAATGGGCGTCGTTGGTGGCGATCAGCTCGATCCCCAGTTCGGCGCCGATGCGCGCCATCTCGACATTGACGAGTCGATCTTCGAGTCCGCCGTGATCCTGTATTTCTAGGTAAAAGTCGTCGCCAAAGACGTTTTGGTACCAACGGGCCACCTCCCTTGCCACCTCCGGCCGACCCTGCAGAATCGCCTGGGGGATCTCGCCCCCCAGGCAGGCGGTGGCGACGATCAAGCCCTCGCTGTATTGCTGCAGCAGTTTTTTGTCGATGCAGGCCCGCGAGAAAATCCCCCGGCCCCGCATGCCCTGCAGGTGGCTGATGCTGGTGAGCTTGACCAGATTGCGGTAGCCCGTGACGTTCTTGGCTAGCACCACAAGGTGATAGCGCCGTTCTTTTTTGGGTTGGGGATCCGCGATCGAGCCGTTGATCACATACATCTCATTGCCGATGATCGGCTTGATGCCGGCCTTGGTGCACAGTTTCAGCAATTCGATGGCGCCGTACATGACGCCGTGGTCCGTGATTGCCAGGGCCGGCATGCCCAGCTCAACCGCCCTATCCACCATCGCCGGCAGCTGGGAGGCGCCGTCCAGCAGGCTGTAGTCGCTGTGGTTGTGGAGGGGGACGAAGGCCAAGGGGCGGGGGGATGGCGGAGGAAGTAGGGCTAAGGCCCCACCCAATATGCAGTGTCTTGGTGATCCTGGTTGTTCATCGCACACCAGATCTGGTGTCTGCGGCAATTCGCCATGGGGATGGCTGGGTGGATTCAACCGATGGCATCAGCCACCAGGGCCGCTAGGGGCCTGCTGCTTTGCACCTGGGCCACCGCCTCGTAGTGATGGGCAAGGCGCAGGAGCGTGGCTTCTTGCAACACGCCGCCGATCAACTGCAGGCCAATCGGCAGGCCCTGGTCGTCGAAGCCGCAGGGCACACTGATGGCCGGCAGCCCGGCCATGTTGGCGGGGATGGTGAGCAGGTCGGCCAGGTACATGGCCAGGGGATCGTCGTTGTGGGCGCCGAAGCTAAAGGCGGTGGTTGGCGCCGTTGGACTCAACAGCAGGTCCACCTGGGCAAAGGCCCGCTCGAAGTCCTGGCGTATTAATGAACGGACCTGCTGGGCTTTGTGGTAATAGGCGTCCACATAACCCGCCGAGAGGGCGTAGGTACCAATCAAGATGCGGCGTTGCACTTCATCGCCGAATCCCTCAGCCCGGCTGCGGGCAGTCATCAAGGCCAGGCTTGCGCCGGCGGCATCGTCGTGGCTGCGCAAGCCGTACTTCACCCCGTCGTAGCGGGCCAGGTTGGCGGAGGCCTCCGAAGGGGCGATGACGTAGTAGGTGGCGATGCCGTCATTGAACCGGGGACAGCTGATGTCCACCAGTTCGCAGCCAAGTTGCTCCAGCTGCCTGGAGGCCGCCAACACGCTTGCTTTCACCTGGGGATCCAGTCCCTCGGCCTCCAGGCATTCGCGGATGATGCCCACCCTCAAGCCCTTGACGGGTTGGTCAAGGGAGCCCAGGTAGTCCGGCACAGGGCTGTTCAGGCAGGTGGAATCCCTGGGGTCGGCACCGGCAATCACCTGCAGAATCTCGCTGCTGTCGGCGACGCTGTGGCTGAAGGGTCCCACCTGGTCTAGGGAACTGGCGAAGGCCACCAATCCCCAGCGGCTGACCCGCCCATAGGTGGGCTTGAGGCCTACGACACCGCAAAAAGCAGCGGGTTGGCGAATCGATCCGCCGGTATCGGATCCCAGGGCCGCCACGCATTCGCCGGCGGCGACCGCAGCGGCGCTGCCCCCCGAACTGCCCCCCGGCACCCGTTGGGGATTCCAGGGGTTGCGGCTGGGGCCGAAGGCGGAGGTCTCGGTGGAGCTGCCCATGGCGAACTCGTCGAGGTTCGTCTTGCCAATCAGCACTGCGCCGGCCCGCCAGAGGCGCTCGGTGACGGTGGATTCGTAGGGGGGCACAAAATCCGCAAGCATGCGGCTTGAGCAGGTGGTGCGAATGCCGCGGGTACAGAGGTTGTCCTTGATGGCAATGGGAATGCCGGCCAGGGGCGGCAGCTCCTGGCCGGCGGCCCGGGCCAGATCAATGCGGTCGGCGTCGGCGAGGGCCCGTTCGCGGGTCACCTCCAAAAAGGCATGGACCTGAGCGTCGACCGAGTCAATGCGGGCCAGACAGCTTTCGGTCAGTTGTCGGGCCGAGACCTCCCCCTTGCGCAACCGCTGGCGCCATTCAGCGATGCCCATCGACCCTTTGCGTCACGAGGCTGGACGCTATCAGCCGGCCCCGCCTCAGCGCAGGTCCAGATCCGGCGGAGGTCCCTCGCTATAGATGGTGAGGGGCTCGCGGCGGCAGGTGCGCAGGACCCTGTATTGGAGCAAGCCCGGTCCTTCGGCCTGCAGATCGCATAAAAAGGCAGGTAGGGCGAGATCCAGGCTGCGCCGCCGCCCAAACGGGCCAAACCAGTATTCCGCATCCGGGGAGCGACTTTCCACCCTCGCCCACCAGGCCAGACCCAAGCCATTGGCCAGACTTCGCACTGTCCAGTGGAGGGGGTTCATGGGTGGCAAGCCAGCGAAAGGGCCATGCAGACCATCGTGGCGCCTGATCTTGCCGGCCCCTTGACCGACTTGATCAGGCTTCAGAGACGAATGTCGTTGTCGAAGAACGACGGCGCAGTTGCTGCCCCCCAGGGTCCCTCGACCCCGCCAGCCACCTCAAGGCCAAGATCGAGAGCTTGGGCTGGCTTTGCCTGCGAAGGCGTTGGCCCCCCCTTCTCCCGGCCGTTGCTTGGGGTGGCATCCAAGCCGCTGGCGCCATTGGCCAAGGCTTCCCCAGGGGCGATCGTGGCCTGCCAGGGCTCTGCTGAG
>JBIIJV010000033.1:0-18488 GCA_044233545.1 Cyanobium sp. | reverse complement strand
TGCGCTGTTCGCTAGGGCGGGCTGGGGAGCTGGCGGCAGCTGGGTCGGGATCTCTAAGGGCTCGCTGTGCAGGGTTTCGAAGCCTGCAGGGGTGTTGCCAGCCTGGGTTAGATCCGTGCTGGCCCCCAGGGGGGCGTCCAGCTCGGGGGCGGCGTCATCGTTCTCGGGTGCTTCATCAAGGCCCAACAAGGGAGTGCTGGCCATGGCGGGGCGCACCAGCCGCGGGGCGGGGGCGGTGCCTTGCAGTCCCGCCATCCAGCCCCGCCGGGCGATCTCGTATAGCAACAGGGCGGTGGCAACGGAGGCATTCAGGCTTGGAGTGGCGCCGCGCAAGGGGATGCGCACTAGTTGGTCGCAGTTGCGGCGGGTTAGCAGCGAAAGGCCATCGCCTTCCGATCCGGTAACCACGACCAGGGGGCCCTCCAGGTTGGCCTCCTCCAGGGTGACGCTGCCCTCTTCTGCCAGGCCGATGATCCGGTAGCCCTCCTGCTTGAGGGTTTCCAGGGAGCGATTCAGGTTCACCACCCGGGCCACGGGCAGGTGCTCGAGGGCGCCGGCGGCCACCTTGGCCACCGAGCCGGTGAGCCCAGCGTTGCGCCGTTGGGGCAGCACCATGCCGTGGGCCCCGAGGGCCTCCGCACTGCGCAGGATGGCACCGAGGTTGTGGGGATCGGTGAGACCATCCACCGCCATCAGCAGGGGTGCTTCGCCGAGGGCGCCGCAGCCTTCGATGAGGCTGGTTAGGTCGAGGGTTTCGGCGGCGGCCGGTTGCAGCACGATGCCCTGGTGGACGGCACCACCGCTGATCTGGCCCAGCCGCGCCCAGGTGACTTCTTCGACCAGCACGCCGGAAGCCTTGGCTTCGCGCAGGAGCTGTAGGAAGCGGGGGCTGAAACGCATTTCCGGCGTACACCAAACGCGATGAACGGGCCGGCCTCCCTCAAGCACCGCCAAGCTCGAATGACGTCCCCAGACGAGGTCTGAGGGGGCATCGGCGGAGAAGCTTTCCTGCTCTTCGAGACCTTCGCTCGCCATCGGCGTCGAGCCAGTTGGGGAGAGAGAACGGACTGGAGGGCGCCCAAAGGTTCCCCTGGAGCTAGGCCGGGGCCGGCGATCCCCATCGCGCAAGCCTTGGGGCCCATCACCGCCATACCGGGGCCGATCGAAAGAGGGGCGATTGTCTCGGGAGCCGGCACCGCCCTCGCGGTTGAAGGGTCGACCATCGCGGCTGGGGCGCCGGTCTGCCGAGGGTCGGCTGAAGCGTTCAGCACCGGGGCGATCGAAGCGGTCACGGTCGCCGCCGGCACGGTCGCCGCCGGGTCTTTCGCCCCAGGATCTTTCACTGCGGGGGCGGTCAAAATTGGGTCGCTCTCCCCCAATCCGATCGGGGCCCGAACGAGGCAGGCCTGGGCGGGGCGGGCCCGAGCGGGGTGAGCCCGGGCGGGGCGGACCGGAGCGGTCGTAGCCAGGCCGCTTGCCTTCGAAGGAGCGGCCTTCGCTGGATTGGCCTTGATAGGGCTTGCGCTCGTAGGGCTTTGCTTCGAAGTTCTTGCCCTCATAGGGTTTACGCCCATAGGACCTGCCTTCGGAGGCGCCTCGGTCAAAGGGGGGTCGATCACCTGATCCCTCCGGCCGGCGGCCAGCGCCCCAGCGCGGCGGCGGACCCGAAGAGGAAGAAGGAAAGCGCCGGCCCCCTCCCCCTCCCTCCGGTCGGCCGCCGGGGCGCCGTTGGAAACGGTTGTCGGAGCGACGATTTGGAGGCTGGCTCATGGGTTGGGAGGCGGTGGGAAAGGGTCGGTCTTATCGAGGTGGGCCAGCAACTCGGCCAGCCGCTGGGGATTCCGAAGAAAGAGCCATCCCAACATCGTCTCAAATCCCGTGGCCTGTCCGTACGTGCCCGCCGAACCACCACGGCAGGAGCCCCTGGCCCGATTGCGTCCCCGTCGGGCCAGGTCCCGTTCGTTGTCGTTGAGGAGTGGCTCAAGTTGTTGCAGGGCCTGGGCCTGGGCTTCGGCCTTCACCTTGGCGACCACGGCACGGTGCAGCTCGTCGCTGCGTCCGGCCCTCTGACAGTGGCGCAGCCGCTGGTGAAGTTCCCACACCGCATCGCCCAACCAGGCCAACTGCAGCGGGCCCAGATTGCCGTCTGCCGGGGAGGGGGGCAGATGGCTCAGCCAAGGGGGATCGGGGGGAATGCCTGATTCAGGCAGGGCCGAATTGGGCAAGGGCGTCTGCGAGGGAGGGCTGAAGATTCAGGAAGGTTTCGAGACGAACCAATTTGACTGTTTGCACGACTCTGGCATTGCCGAGTAGGGCGAATTGAGTGCCGCTTTCCTTGCAGTTCTTGACGAGTTGCACCAGGGCCCCCAGGCCTGAGGAATCGATGAAATCGATGCGGCTCAGGTCGATGATCAGAGGCAGGGACGCCCCTTGGCTGTGTTCGGCGACGTAGGCGCTGAACTGCTTGTCCGAATAGGCATCAAGCTGACCTGTAAAACCAAAGACCAGGGCTTGGTCAGTTTTCTCGCAGCCCCCCCTAAGGGACACGGTCAAACGCTGCAGTTCAGTGATTGGTCCAGCTCCCCAGGCAGTAACGGCGGCAGTGTAGTCATCCCGCGCCGTTGTTGCAGAAAGATTTTGATTTCCACCTGCTATGGCAAGTATTCATCACCCCTGCCCTGGCTTACCTCAACGGCGCTCTGCCATCAGGGAAACGAAGCGTCCGAAGTGGTGGTCCGAGTCGTGGGGACCTGGACTGGCTTCTGGGTGGTATTGGACACCGAAGGCCGGTTGATCCAGCAAGCTCAGGGCAGCCACCGTCCGGTCGTTGAGATTGTGGTGGGTGATCCGTACCTGCCCCATCGGTAGGGACTCGGCCGTCAAGGCGAATCCGTGGTTCTGGCTGGTGATCTCCACCTGGCCAGGGCTGCCGCAGGGGTGGTTGAGACCCCGGTGGCCATACTCAAGCTTGAAGGTGCGGCCACCCAGGGCCAGGCCCAGGATCTGGTGGCCGAGGCAGATGCCAAACAGGGGGAGATCGGGCTGGTTGAGCAGTTGGCGGGCCAGGGCGATGCCTTCGGTCACCGCCGCCGGATCGCCCGGTCCGTTGGAGAGAAACACCCCCTCAGGTTGGTGCAGAAGTACTTCTTCGAGGCTGGCTTTGGCGGGGACCACCGTGACCTCGCAACCGTGGGCCACCAGCCGTTCGAGGATGGCGCGCTTGATGCCGAAATCGACTGCCACGACGCGATAGGGCCGCTCAGGTTGGCTCTGGAGTCGTTGGTCGAACTCCGCCTCACAGAGCCGGGACCAGCCGTAGGACTCTCTAGTGCTCACCGTGGCCGCCAGATTCAGGCCATCCATTGATGGGGCCGCCCTCACCCGCTCCAGCAAGACGGACGGGCTCAGGCCCTCGCTGCTGATGGCGCCGTTGATCGAGCCGCCCTCGCGCAGGTGGCGGACCAGGGCGCGGGTGTCGACGTCGCGGATGCCCACCACTCCATGGCGCTGCAACCAGCGTTCAAGGTCTTCGCTGGCCCGCCAGTTGCTGGCCACCGGGGCAAGCCGCCGGGTGATCAGGCCCTTAACGTGGGGTCGGTTGGCTTCCTGGTCCTGGGCATTTACCCCGGTGTTTCCCAGTTCTGGATAGGTGAAGGTGACCAACTGGCCTGCGTAACTGGGGTCTGTCATGACCTCCTGGTAGCCAGTCATGCCTGTGTTGAAGACCACTTCACCGATGGCGGTGCCGCGGGCGCCGCAGGCCAGACCCCGCAGCACGGTTCCATCGGCAAGCACCAGTAGCGCCCCAGGGGCAGCCTCGCCTGCGGTATCCGAAGTGGTACTGGTACTGGTACTGGGCTCAGGGGAAGGCACTGGGGGCGTGGCGGTCTCGGACACCAGGGGCGGCTCAGTTGGGGGGATCATCCCGCACCTGGCTGCCCTGCCTGGTGGGGAGGGGAGCTCAAAGTGGTGGTGCTGGCGCCGGCCGTCGGCGCCGCCAGGGCCGAGCGAAGCTGCTGGAGCTTGGCCCAAGGACGACCCAGGGCCAGGGCCTCCAGGGCCAGGGGAACCCCGGCTGCGGGGGAGTCGGCCAGGCCCGCCGCCCAAAGCACCAGGGCGGTGTTGAGGGCCACTACGTCGCGATGGCCATCCTGACCCTGACCCCGCAACACGGCCTCCAAGAGGGCCGCGTTGGTGGCTAGATCTCCGCCAGCTAGGGCCTCCAGGGGGGCTGGAGCCAGCCCCAGCGAGGCTGGCTCCAGCCATTCTTGGCGAATCGCCCCCGCCTCCAGTAGCCGCAGTTCATTGGCACCGGCCAGGGATGCCTCATCGAGACCCCCCGCCCCATGGACGACCACGGCCCTGGCCAGTCCCAGCCCCCGCAGGGCGCCGGCCATCGGATCGAGCAGGTCGGCGCGGGCCACCCCCAGAACCTGGGTCTGGGGGGTGAGCGGATTGACCAGGGGACCGAGCAGATTGAAGACGGTGCGGATGCCGAGGCAGCGGCGTAGGGGAGCCAGCTGCACCAGGGCCGGGTGCCAGCCGGGGGCGAACAGAAAGGTGATGCCATGGGCTTGCAGTGCCGCCAGCACCCGTTCCTGGGGCGCCGCCAGATTTAGGTCCAGGGCTTCGAGAACATCGGCCGAACCGACACGGCCGCTGGCGCTGCGGTTGCCGTGTTTGGCCACCCGCGCCCCGCAGGCGGCGGCCGTGAAGGCCACCGCCGTGGAGATGTTGAAGGTGTCGGCCCCGTCGCCGCCGGTGCCGCAGGTATCGACCAGGTCGAGGCTATCGACAAGCTCTGGAAATGGGCTGGCCAGGCGGCAGGCTCGCCGCAACACGGTGGCCATGGCCGCCAGTTCCTCGCCTGTGGTGCCCTTGGCGCGGAGGGCGGCCAGGAGGGCGCCGGTGAGGACCGGATCGATGGCCCCCTCAAGCCAGCCCTGCATCAGGGCACCAGCCTGGACATCGCTCAGGGAATGGCCCGCCAGCAGTTGCTCAAGCAGCTGGGGCCAGGTCTGGGGGGCAGTCATGACGGCAACAAAGGCAGATCGTCAATAAACAGTCAAGAAAAAGCCCGGGTGCAGGGCACGCCGGGCCGGGTGATGGGGACAACCCACTATCACCCGAAGGGACCGCTTCTGGCGAGCGATGGGCCGACAGCAACGGGCAGGCTGGGGTTGGTCCCAGCAGGCAAGCCAATCGGGGCAAGGAGTCTCAGCCAGTTTCCTCGCTGGCCGTGTCAAAGCCTGAGCCGACACACTCACTGACAGGGGCGAGCCCGACGGGGCGGAACCCGGCGCTCCAGACCGCCCTGGTGCGCCCTTGCAGCTGGCTCAGATCCAGGACCCAGAGCCGCAGAATCTTGGCCAAATCGTCGCGCAGGTCCGGGGCACCGGGAAAATCGGCATAACGCGTCAGCAACCGGGCGGCATCGACCAGATCGGCGTCAGTAGGCGTTTCCACGGCCAACAAGCGGTCGACAAGGGCCCGATCCGTGCCATGGAGAGGGTGGTTCTGCTGGTCCATCGCGGCACGCCGGCAGTCCAAGGGAGCTGCGTAGGTTAGACGGATCTAATGGCTAGCTAGACGCCGATGAGAGCCCTGCGGCTCGATCTGATTGCCCGTTACCTGGGTCCCCACCGTCGCGAGGTCGCCCTCGGTGTGGTGGCGTTGGTGGTGGTCAACCTCCTGAGCACCGCGTTTCCCCTTTTGGTGCGCCGGATCATCGAGAGTCTCAAGGATGGCTTCAGCCAGCAGGAACTGCTGGTGGAAGCGGCCCTGATCCTGGCGTTGGCGACGGTGATGGGGCTGGTGCGGTTGGCCTCCCGCGTCCTGGTGTTTGGGATCGGCCGCCAGGTGGAGGCCGACCTCAAACAGCGCATCTTCGATCACGTATTGCTGCAGGAACCCAGTTTTGTGCAGGGGATGGGCAGTGGCGAGGTGATCAGCCGTGCCACTAGCGACGTCGAAAATGTTCGACGGTTGCTGGGTTTTGCCCTGCTCAGTTTGGCCAACACGGCCTTGGCGTATGCCATGACGCTGCCGGCGATGTTGCTGATCAATCCGGGCTTGAGCCTCGCGGCGGTGGGTCTCTATCCCTTGATGTTGATGACGGTTCGCCTGTTTGGCGGCCGCATGATGCGCCAGCAACGGCGCCTGCAGGAATCCCTGGCCAGCCTCAGCGACCTGATTCAGGAGGATATTTCTGGGATTGGGGCCATCAAGATCTACGGCCAGGAGGCCACCGAACAAAAGGCCTTCGCCGGTCGTAATCGCGCCTATCGCGATGCGGCTTTGGGTCTGGCTCGTTCCCGCAGCACCCTTTTTCCCCTGTTGGAGGGCATTTCCTCCATCAGCCTGCTTTTGCTGTTGGCCCTTGGTAGTGGCCAGCTCGAGCGCGGCAGCCTCAGCATCGGTGATTTGGTTGCCTTGGTGCTATTCGTCGAGCGGCTGGTTTTTCCAACCGCCCTGCTCGGTTTCACCCTCAATACCTTTCAGACCGGCCAAGTGAGCCTGGAGCGCGTCGAGGCCCTGCTCAACCGCCATTCCCTGATTACATCACCCGCCAGGCCCCAGCGGGCTGCAGAGCCCGCCCAAGGGGCTGTGCAGGCGGTGGGCCTCACCGTTCGCTATCCCGACGCCCAGCGCCCCGCCCTCGACAACCTGCATTTCACCCTGGCGCCGGGCGAACTGGTGGCAGTGGTGGGGCCGGTGGGCTGCGGCAAGACCACCCTGGCCCGGGCCCTGGGACGGCTGGTGCAGGTGCCGGAAGGGCAGTTGTTCTTTGATGGGGTCGACATCACGGCCCTTGATCTGGGCAGCTTGCGCTCCCGGGTGGCCCTAGTGCCCCAGGAGGGTTACCTGTTCACCTGCAGCCTGGCGGACAACCTTCGCTATGGCGCCCCGGATGCTTCCCAGGAGCGGGTCGAGCGGGCGGCCCGGGAAGCCCGGCTGGAGTCCGACATCCGCAGTTTCCCCGACGGCTACGACACCTTGGTGGGGGAACGGGGCATCACCCTCAGCGGTGGTCAGCGCCAGCGCACGGCCCTGGGCAGGGCCCTGCTGGTCGACGCTCCCTTGTTGGTGCTCGACGATGCCCTGGCCAGTGTCGATAACAACACCGCTGCGGCCATCCTGCGGTCGGTGCGCGAACAGGAACGGCGCACGGTGTTGATGATCAGCCACCAGCTTTCGGCCGCTGCCGCCTGTGACCGCATCCTGGTGATGGAAGAGGGTCGTTTGGTGCAGCAGGGTCACCATCGGGACCTGGTCGCGGTGGCGGGCCCGTACCGGCGGCTGTGGGAAAGGGAGCAGGCCGAACGGTTGGAGCCGGTCTGAGGCTGGCAAGGCCTGCTTAGGCTGAGCTAAGCCATTGTCTCGCCGTGCTCGGACTCTTTTCCGGATCAGGCCAGGGTGCCCTGGATCGCAGGGCTTCCCAGGCACGCACCCATGCGGTGCTCGGCACCCCCATTGATGCGCCAGCCGCATCTGGCCATGGTGAGGTGCTGTTTGGCTGTGGCTGTTTCTGGGGGGCGGAAAAGGGCTTTTGGCGCCTCCCCGGGGTGGTGACGACGGCGGTGGGATATGCCGGCGGTGCCCTTGCCCAACCCACCTACCAACAGGTTTGCAGTGGCCGTAGTGGCCATGCCGAGGTGGTGCGGGTGGTTTGGGATCAAGAGAAGCTGCATTTGAGCGATCTCCTCAAGCTTTTTTGGGAATGCCACGACCCCACCCAGGGGGATCGCCAGGGCAACGACCGAGGCAGCCAGTATCGCTCGGCGATTTTTATCAACGATCCCCAAGGGTTGGCCCTGGCCACCGCCAGCTGCGTCCAGTACGGCCTGCAGTTGGCCGCCGCTGGCTTCGGCCCGATCACCACCGAGATTCGGGCAGATGTCGCTTTCCAGCCGGGGGAGACTTACCACCAGCAATATCTCGCCAAGCCCGGCAGTCGGCCCTACTGTTCGGCCCAGCCCACTGGCATTTTGTTAGCTGATTTTCCTGGCTGCGACTATCGACTGCCCCCTGCAGTCTGGAGCTATTTTGATTGGAGCGTCTCCCATTGTGTGTTGCGCGGCGACAACGCTCCGATCATTTTGAACTGAGATGTTTTTTTTGGCTTCGGCTTTTGCCCTGCCCCCGATTGCTATGCCATTGCTAAGCCTGGCTCTGACCGTGTCGGCTCCCTTTCGGGTGGCGATCGACTCGCCGTGGTGGGAAAACTACGAACGGAAGGACCGCTTCCGTTGTGATCAGCAGCAGGTGCTGGTGCTTGAGCGCAATGAGTCCCAAGCCTCCATTTTGATGGGCGGCTATCGCTCCACCCTGTTTCGTGATCGGCAGGCGGACAATGGTGTCCGTTACAGCGGCGACGGATTGATGTTGCGTCTTAATGGTGATGAACTCCAACTGGAGCTCACCCGGCCCATGCCCACTCTTATGCAATGCCAACGCACAGAAGACGTATGACTCCTTTACCTGATCGAATGGTGATTTTGGCACTGGTGATCACTATCGGTCTCTGTTTTGCCATGGCTTTCTGGTATGCCCGACTCCATCCGCCCGTAGCGCCCCCCTTGCTCTGGCGCCATGGCGCTGCCACGGGCGGCAGCTCCCTGCTCTGATGGCCTCCCAAGGCCCACCGAAGGACCCTGAGCCTCGCCAGCTGCATCCGTTGCCCAGAGGCTTGGTGGAGCTATACGGCCTGATGGCTGTCCTGTTTGTGCTGGTGCCGGAATGGATGGCGGGCGGGGCACTGTTCAGCTTCCGCGACGGTCGCCAGGGCTCGGAACTGCCGGTGCCCTCCGGTGCCTGGCGCCGGCTGCCGGAACTGAGGCTGGCGACGATGGGCTTGGCGGACCTGCGGCGCCTGGCCCGCCAGCAAAGGATCTCTGGCTATGCCTGCCTCAACCGCGAACTGCTCACGGCACGTTTGTTGCAGCGCTTACGGGAGCCTTCGAGCGAGGTCAGAGACCTGCTGTGATAAGTTCCCTTCTACCGGGGCGTAGCGCAGCTTGGTAGCGCACCACTTTGGGGTAGTGGGGGTCGTGGGTTCGAATCCCGCCGCTCCGATTCGCCGGTTTTAATCGTTACTTTCAAACCGCTCTTTGCCTCAGAGCGGTTTTTTTATGATCTTTTTTTCGGCTTCGCCCCATGGATAGCCAAGTGCCGTGATTGCCGATCTCACTCAGGTTCACTGCAGCCGCGTCAGAACATGAAAATGTTCGAGCCAAAGATTGACCCGACGCCGCAGTCTCGGGGGGACCTCCTGCACCACCTGCAGCAGTTCAGCCGCCCCAAGTCGTTGCAGAAAGCGGGCATCCTCCGACCAGAGCGCTTCGGCCTCCCGAATCAACCAGGCCCAGGTGCGTACCGATTGCCAGTGCTTGAGGCGCTGGCTAACCCGATCCCAGCTGGGTGCACTCGCAGCAGTCGGGCTGATCTTCATGCCAACGGATCAATTGTTTACAGCATGTCCACTAGAACCCATCAGGGCCTGAAAATCCATAAGACCTTCCTGAATAGGGAGAAAAGTGTGCGATCAGGCCGGCTGCGGCCAATTCGCGCTCTGGTCCCCCTCCGCCGGCAATACTTCGAAGGGCAACAGCCCCCGTTCAGCTTCCGTCAGTCGTTTGGACCAGGCCCCCTGGACGCCCTCATTCCAGCGGAAACCGGCTTCCTTGGCCAGGTGTCGCTGGTCGTAGGGAAGGCGGGCTCGATAGAGCTTGCGGGGTAACAGGGCTTGTTGCAGCAGGGCTTCCAATTGCGCTTCCCGCTCAAACACCTGGGCGATGTAGATGCAATCGGTCAGAGCCCGGTGCGCGGCCCAAACGGGCACCCCATAGGCCAGGGCCAGATCGCGCAGCGAAGGAGTGGCGCGCAGGTGGCGTTCCGCCGGCCAGCGAATATCTTCCATTGAGCAGAGCCATTGCCGTTGCAGGGGCGGCAGCTCCTCGCGCCCAAACCACTGGCGATCGAAGGCGGCGTTGTGGGCCACCAGCACGTCGGCAGCGGCGGCCATCGCTTCCAGGCAGGCTATGAACTGCTCACGGGGTTGCTCCAACCGCGTCACAGTCGCGGCGATGCCGTTGACCCGCTCGGCGGGGTTGCTGCTGCAGGGAAGCAGAAAGGACAACTGGCTGAGCACCGCCCGGCTGGGCACATGGAACAGCACAGCTCCCACTTCGATGCAGCGGCCCTTGGCAGGCGTTAGCCCCGTGGTCTCCGTATCCACAATCAAAAGCCGCTCCGGGCAGGGGGGCAGGCCCTGGGGGGTTGGGCTCGGGAAGCTAGGCAGGCTGATGGTCAGGGGCACGCGGAGGCCAGGGGGCTCGGAAAAGGCGTCAACGCTTGCGGGGGCTTCGCTGCTGGCGGGTCTCTCGCTGGCCAAGGTTTCTTTGGCGGGGGCTTCGCTGGCCAAGGCCCCTTTGGTGGGGGTCTCCTTACTGGCGACGGCATCCCTCGCTGCAGGGCTGTCGCGCTTGCTTTTTGGCGTTTTCGCTTGCGCAGCGCCCGACCCCGGCGTAGCTGAGCTCAGCACCACGCCAAGGAAATCACCCTGTTCCCAGAGGCTGGCAGGCTCGGGCATCGCCGCATCAAGACCATCATTGCCATGATCTCAGGTCACGCAAGGGCACCGGTGCCCCTGGCTGGGCTGCCTAGGCTGGCGTCAGCCAAACCTTGCAGTCTCCATGGCCCCTGCCCTCTCCGTTGGTGATCGCGCCCCCCTCGTGGCCCTACGGGATGCCGATGGGGTCGAACGCCGCAGCGACCAGTTGGCGGGCCAGGCCTTGGTGCTGTTTTTCTATCCCAAGGACGACACCCCAGGCTGCACGATGGAAGCCTGCGCTTTCCGCGACAGCTACGCCGATCTGCGGGCCCTCGGCGCCGAGGTCTGGGGAGTCAGCGGCGACGATGCCTCCAGCCACCAGCGTTTTGCCGGCAAGCATCAACTCCCCTATCCATTGTTGGTAGATACGGGCAACCAACTGCGGCGGGCCTACGGCGTGCCGTCGGTGCTTGGGTTGCTGCCCGGACGGGTCACCTATGTGATTGATGGCCAGGGTGTTGTCCGCCATGTCTTCAACAACCTTTTGGATGGACCGGCGCACCGCCGTGAAGCCATTGAGGCCCTGCAAGCTCTGGGGGCCCCTGGAACCAGCGGTGGTTGAGACCCTCACCTGGCGCCAGCGGGGCCCGCTCTGGTGTCTGGATCCGCCCCCCGGGCTCAGTTCGGCCGGCGGGCCGCCAGCAAGGCGATTGGAGTTCATCGGTGGCACCTACCTGGCCGCCAGGCCCCACATTAGTTATCGCCGTTTGCTGGAGTCCTGCGTTCAGCGCGGCTGGGCGGTCCGTGCCTGGAGCTACGTCCCCGGCTTCGATCACCAGAGCCAGGCCAATGACGCCTGGCGGCTGTTTCGCGCCGATCGGCTGGCCGAGGCCAGGGCCGCTGCTGAGCCGGAGTTACGCACGCGGGTGCTGCGGCTTGGTCACAGCCTGGGCTGCAAGCTCCATCTGTTGGCGCCCGACGCCGGGCGCGGGGCGCGGGGGCTGGTGGCCCTGAGTTTCAACAATTTTTCGGCGTCCCGCTCGATCCCCTTTTTGAGTGAAATGGGCGAGCAATTTGGCTTCCGCAGCGAATTCAGCCCTTCACCGGCGGAAACCCTGCGCCAGATCGCCAGCGGCTATCGCCAACCGCGCAACCTGCTGGTGCGGTTTCGCCGCGACGAGCTCGACCAGAGCCCTCGGCTTTTCGACACCTTGGGGCAACGCCAGGACGATGCCAGCGAACTACTGGAGCTACCCGGTGACCACCTCACCCCGGCCAGTGCCGGTCTGCGCAAGCAGTTTCTGGGCGACTGGGCCGATGATCCGGCCCGAGCGCGTCAGATCGATCGGTTGGCGGAGACGGTTGTGCGTTGGGGTGATCACAGTGCGTCCGAAAGTGATTGACGCCGCCCCCTTCGTGCCACAACCTGGGCCCGTTGCAATGACGATTTCATGGCTGATCTAATTGATTCCTTTACAAGCGCCTGGCAGAGGAGTTTTGACTTCGAGGGGCGCTCGCGCCGGCCATCCTATTGGTGGTTCACTCTGGCGAATTTCATCGTTAGCCTTGGCTTGATCTTATTTAGCCAGATCTCCAATATCTTTGGTTGGATTTACTCGATGTATGCCCTCGTTGTCCTGGTACCCACATTGTCGCTAAGCGTCCGCCGCTTGCGCGATGCTGGCAAGCACTGGGCCTGGGTTTTCATCACCTTGCTACCTGTGGCTGGCACGATTTGGTTCATTTATCTGATGTGCCAGCCCACGGCCGGTGTCTTGCCCCCCGGCCTCTCCTGACGCGCCGTTTGCCCCTCAGACCCGCAACGTATCCAGCACCGATCGATCTTCGAGGGTGCTGATGTCGCCACTCACCTCCTGGCCGGCGGCGAGGGATCGCAACAGTCGACGCATGATCTTGCCGCTGCGGGTTTTGGGTAGAACATCGCTGAAACGAATCAGATCGGGCCGGGCGATCGGGCCGATTTCCTGACCCACGTGGCGTCGCAATTCAGCTTCGAGGGCGGCGTCGCCGCTGCGGCCCCCTTCCAGGCTCACAAAGGCCACAATCGCTTCGCCTTTGAGTTCGTCGGGTCTGCCCACCACCGCCGCTTCGGCCACGGCGGGATGGCTAACCAGGGCGGATTCGATTTCCATCGTGCCCAGGCGATGGCCGGAGACGTTGATGACGTCATCCACCCTGCCCATTACCCAGAAATAGCCATCGGCATCTCTGCGGGCCCCGTCGCCTGCGAAATAAACGTATTCGCCGTTGATCGGTGGAATGTGCTCCCAATAGCTCTTACGGAAGCGTTCGTGGTCGCCATGGACGGTGCGCATCATGCCCGGCCAGGGCCGTCGCACCGCCAGATAGCCCCCCTGGTCGACGCCGACGCTGCGGCCTTCCAGGTCGACCACATCGGCGGCAATGCCCGGCAGGGGCAAGGTGCAGGAACCTGGTTTGGTGGCGGTGGCCCCCGGTAGGGGGCTGATCATCACGCCGCCGGTCTCCGTTTGCCACCAGGTGTCGACGACGGGGCAGCGGTTGCCTCCAATCACATCGCGATACCACATCCAGGCTTCGGGATTGATGGGCTCACCCACCGTGCCCAGCAGCCGCAGGCTCGTTAGATCGGAGCGGTCCGGCACCTCACGGCCACCTTTCATGAAGGCGCGGATTGCCGTGGGCGCGGTGTAGAAAATGGTGCAACGGTGCTTTTCAATTACTTCCCAGAAGGCCCCTGGCTTAGAGGGTCGCGGCGCCCCTTCGTACATCACCGTGGTGGCGCCGTTGGAGAGGGGGCCGTAAACGATGTAGCTGTGCCCCGTGATCCAGCCCACATCGGCCGTGCACCAGTGGATGTCGTCGTCACGGATGTCGAAGATCCACTGGAAGGTGAGGTGGGCCCAGAGGTTGTAGCCCGCCGTGGTGTGGACCACCCCCTTGGGTTTGCCGGTGGAGCCGGAGGTGTAGAGCACGAACAGCCGGTCTTCGCTGGCCATCGGTTCGGCCGGGCAATCCGGGCTCTGGCTGTCCACCAGCTCATGCCACCACAGGTCTCGTCCGCTTTCCATGGGAGTTGGTTCGCCGGTACGGCGCACCACCAGCACACGTTCGACCGTGGGGCAGACCCCGCCGGCCAGGGCCGCATCCACCGCTGGCTTGAGGGCCACCGCCTTGTCCTTGCGAAAGCCGCCATCGGCGGTGATCACCGCCTTGGCTGCTCCGTCGATCAGGCGATCCCGTAGGGCTTCAGCCGAAAAGCCTCCGAACACAACCGAGTGGGGAGCCCCGATGCGGGCGCAGGCCAGCATGGCGATGGCCGCCTCGGGCACCATCGGCATGTAAAGGGCGACCAGATCTCCCTTGCCAATGCCCAGGCTGCGCAAGGCATTGGCGGCCTTGCAAACCTCGGTGTGCAACTGGCGGTAGGTGAAGCGCCGCTGGTCCCCCGGCTCCCCCTCCCAGATCAGAGCCAGCTTGTCGGCCCGGGGTCCCTCCAGGTGGCGATCGAGGCAGTTAAAGGCGAGATTGGTGGTGCCCCCTTCAAACCAGCGGGCCGAAGGAGGGTCGCTCCAATCGAGCACCTTCTCAAAGGGGGTGAACCAGTGCAGCTCCTGGCGAGCCCGGGCCCCCCAGAAGGCATCTGGGTCCGCCTCCGCTTCCGCCACCAAGGCCCTGTAGGCCTGGATCGAGCCGATGCGGGCCTGGGAGGCGAAGGCGGTAGGGGGCTCGAAGCGACGCTCCTCGTGCAGCACCGATTCGATGCTGGCTGACGCGGCGCTGGCTGACGCGGCCGGCGCGGCTGGGGTGGCGTCTGGATTGGGGAGGGCCTCAGCCATTGATCACATTGCGCTGTGAAGCAGTCAAGCGCAGGGGCTGTCCCGGTGAAACGATGGGAGTTAGCCCTTGCTCTTGATTCCATGCCCGCCTGGCTGGTGATCGCTGCCTGGATGGCGCTGGTGATCCTGGTTCTCACCCCCAGTCGCCGGGAATTTCGCTGGTTTCTGCAGTTGCGCCGGCCTCGCTGGCTTACCTTCGAACGCTGGATCCCGGCCATCTGGCTGGTGATCTACCTCTGTTGCTTTGTTTCGGCTCTCCAGGCCTGGGCGGCCAGCGGCAGCGGCAGGCTTTTGGCCGCCTATCTGGGGCTGTTGGTGTTGGTGCAGAGCTACACCTGGGTCATTTGTCGCACCCGTCGCCTGCGTAACGGCACGTTGGTAGGCCTGGCAGGGTGGCTTTGGGGGATGGTGCTGGCCGCAGCCCTGCTGCCCATCAGCAGGCCAGCGGCCCTGTTGTTGGTGCCCTATCTACTTTGGAGCCCGGTGGGGACCTTCGTGACTTACCGCATGGAGCGGCTTAACTATTAAATCTTGCGTTTTCCCGCCATAAACGCCGCCCTCCCAGGCTTGGGACCATCAGGGGTGCTGATTGGCCCTTGGCAATCGCTGCTGGCGCAGCTAGGCATGAAACAGCAGCAGGATGGGCCATGGAGGAAGAGGCACCCGTAACCCCACTGGCAACCCCCAGCCTGGATGATCAGGGTGTGCTTTCGTATGCGGGCACGGATGGTCGCCGCTATGTGGTGGGTTTCCCCCCCGAGATCGACGAGGCCCGCATGGAGCAGGTGATGACGACCCTAAATGGTGGCGGCGATCTGTTCCTTCAAATTGAGGCGTTCTGCGATCGCTGGATTCAACAGGTCAGTGGACCGGATCTCAATCAACATGACGCCCTGGTTTTATTGCTCACCACCTTGGAAACGGCCTTGGAAGACCGCTATCCAGACGGGGACTAGGGGGCCTCGCCTTCCAGGCTCCCAGAACTTCAGGCTGGAACCATGAATCGACCCGCCGCCTGCCTGTTTGATCTAGATGGGCTGCTGCTCGATACCGAGCCCCACCACTCCCAGGCCTGGAGCCAGGCTGCCGCTCGTTTTGGCCTGTTGCTGCCCCCTGGACAGCTAATGAGTCTGCGGGGGCGGCGCCGTAGTGACAACGTCGATCAGGTGCGCGCCTGGATTGGTGAGGCGGGACAGGCTGTACCCACTGCCGCCGAATTGCTGGCCGTGCAACAACCAATCGCCCAGCGGCTGCTACGGGGGGCTGATCCCATGCCTGGTGCGCGCGGTTTGCTGGAGCGCCTCAGGGACCTGCAGGTGGCCATGGCCCTGGTTACCAGCAGTGGCAGGGACGCGGTCGAGCGGAAGTGTGCCCCCCACCCTTGGCTGGGAATCATCCGCGAGCGGGTGTTAGGGGATGATCCGGAACTGCGCGTCGGCAAGCCGGCGCCGGATCCGTTTTTGCTTGCGGCCCAGCGTCTGGGGGTCGCCCCTGGCGAATGCTGGGCTTTCGAGGATTCCCTGGCCGGGGCCCAATCGGCCCGGGCCGCCGGCTGTGTGGTTCATGTGGTGCCAGGTGCCGAGCTGACAGCGACAGAACTCAGCGAATTGCAGAAAAATGCTGATCACTTGCTTGGCAGCTTGGCGGACCTGCGTTTGGACTGAAGGCGCCAGGCAGCGGTTTCAGTACAACTCAGTACAACCGACTCAGGACGAAATCAGGCAATGCCCTGAGGGCGCCGCGGGATTCCGACGGCGGTAACCAGCTGATCGCTGTCTGGGCCTCGCGGGCAAAGCCTTCCGCCAATTGGCGCGAACGGGGAATGGCCTCACAATCGCGCACCAGGGAAAGGGCCTGCTCAAGGTCACCTTCATTACAAAATTCCCTCTCGATCAGGCCGGCCAGGGCAGGCCGCTCTTCAAGGGCAAAGAGCACCGGAGCGGTCAAATAACCAGCGGCCAGGTCGCTGGCGGCCGGTTTGCCCAGTTCCTGGTCGCTGCCGGTGAAATCGAGGATGTCATCGACGACCTGGAAAGCCAGGCCCAGTTGTCGACCGAATTGATACAGGCTAGCGAGCCGCTCTGGTTCAAGCTCGGAGAGAACACCGCAGGCTCGGGCGCTGTTGGCCATTAGGGAGGCGGTCTTGCAGTAGCTCTTATCTAGATAGGTCTCGAGGCTCTGGCCAGTGTCGTAGCGAAACAGTCCTTGGCGTACTTCCCCTTCAGCCAGGTCCATGATCACCCGCGAGAGGAGTTTGACCACTTCGAGATCGTCAAGGTTTGCCAGGTGCCAACTGGCCTGGGCGAAGAGAAAATCACCGGCCAACACGGCCACCCGGTGATTGAAGCGGCTATGGACCGTGGCGACGCCACGACGGGTGGCGGCCTCATCCACGACATCATCGTGGACCAGGGAGGCGGTATGGATCATTTCGGTGATCTCGGCCAGGCGCCTGTGCCGGGCACTCAGAGTGCCGTCTGGGGAGATGGCTTTGGAGAGCAATAAGACAATGCCTGGGCGCAGCCGCTTACCCCCTGCGGCAAAAAGATGTTCAGCCGCCGCCTGCAGGATGGGATGGCCGGCACCAATGAGACTGCGAAGTTCGGCCAGAAGCGTGTCCAGGTCGGACTCAACCGGCTGTAGCAGCTCTGCAACCGTGGTCACGACTCCTCCCAGACGTGAAGATCCTAGAAGCCCCGCACTGGTGACTGGAGGCTGACGCTGCGAACCAGGGGCTCCGATCCCAGCCAGTCGGTGGCGGCGACCGCAAAATCCTGGGCCGAGCCGGTGACGCAGAAGCGAGTGCGTTCCATGGGAGAGGGGAGTGGTATCCCTTGGCTTTCCCGTTCCGAGGGATCCCCCAGGCTGGTGAGCAGGGGGCCGAGCCGTCGCGCCACGGCGGCGGCGGGATCCAGCAGCCGAACCCCCACCGGCACCAGTTCCTTGAGCATCGGGCGCAACATCGGGTAATGGGTGCACCCCAACACAATCGCCTCCACCCGGGCAGCCAGCAGCGGTTCGATGTGAGCCTTGGCTGCGGCCCTCAGTTCCGCTCCATCGCGGATGCCGGCCTCAATGGAGGGCACAAAACTGGGACAGGCGATTTCGAGCACTTCGGCCTCGGGACGCGCCGCCTGGATGGCCCTGCGGTAGGCCCCGCTGGCCACGGTGGCGGGGGTGGCCAGCACCCCCACCCGGTCGCTGCGGATCTCGGCGGCCATGCTGTCGATCAGGCCCAGCACCGGCACACCGGCTTCGGCAACGGCCACATCGAAGGCCACGGCATTGGAGGTGTTGCAGGCCATGACCAGCACTCCCACCCCTTGGTGGCGCAGCCAATGGGCCACCTCCGCGGCGATCTCCCGCAGATCGGCACAGGAGCGCTGGCCATAGGGCACCCGGGCCGTGTCGCCCAGATAGAGGCAGCGACTGTGGGGATAAAGGGAGTGGACCTGGCGCAACACGGTCAGACCGCCGAGGCCGCTGTCGAACAGTCCGATGAGGAGGCTCAAGAGGAGTGCGTCAGGAAGGACAGGATGCCGGCGGCGAGGGCCTGCGCAAGTTGGCGACGGTAAGGCCGGCTGGCCAACCGCGGTGCGTCGATCTCGCCCGTGACGAAGCCCATTTCAGTGAGGACCGAGGGCATCACCGTGCGGCGGATCACGAAGAAGCGCCCGGGCCGGGCGCCCCGGTCGGGGGTGCCGGGGGAGATTGCCATCAGGCGTTGCTGCAATGCATTGGCCAGGCCGTAGGAAAGACCACCTTCGTAATAGAAGGTTTCGATCCCGTTCACATCGGGTCGATCCATGGTCAGGGCATTGGCGTGCAGGCTCACGAACAGGTCGGCCTGGCTGCGGTTGGCCAGTTCCACCCGGGGGGGCAGGTCCACATCCACCTCCGAAGTGCGGGTAAGCAGCACCTGCACACCCCTGGATTGCAACAACCTGGCGGTTTGGAGGGCCACATCCAGCACCACGTCGGTTTCCCGCAGGCCCTGGATGCCTATGGCCCCAGGGTCTGGGCCGCCATGGCCGGGATCGATCACCACCAGGTAGCGACCCCGTCTTAGACGGGGCAAGGGGGTGTTGGCCAGGTTG
>JBIIJV010000098.1:0-9742 GCA_044233545.1 Cyanobium sp. | reverse complement strand
TGGCCTGTCGACCTGCTGGTCCGTTGTGTAGCCGAAGGCTTCTGCAAAGCAGTTGAACTCCTGGACCTGCTGGAAGACCATGGCCCCCTGCTGGGCTCGCCACACTCCAAGGCCCTCGGCGAGGGCCTATTTGAACTCAGGCCCAAAAGCCGGAGCGGGATTGGCAGGGCGTTCTTCTGTTATTGCAGTGGCCGCATGATCATCGTGCTCCACGCCTTCATCAAGAAGACGCAGAAAACGCCCCATCGCGATCTCACCATTGCCCGGAACCGAATCAAAGAGGTCAGGAATCATGGCTGACATTGCCTACGAACCGCTGATCCGCGACCGCGATAGCGAGCGGAGCCACGCCGCGACGATCCCCGGCTATACGGAGGCCAGGCAGGAAGCCGCAGCGGAATTCCGCCTGCTGCGCGAGCTTCTTGATGCTCGCAAACGGGCTGGCCTGACCCAGGAGGACGTGGCGCTGCGCATGGGAACGACCCGCAGCGCCATCAGCCGGCTGGAGGGATCCCGCAAGCACCTTCCCGCGTTGTCAACCCTTCGCCGTTACGCCGATGCGCTCGGTTGCGATGTGGTGATCCACCTCGTTCCTCGTTAGATGAGGGTGGTTGCCATTCCGTTTTGCCGCCTTGTTGCGTGCTGGTGGCTCAACCCGCTGGCTTCTGCATGAGTAAACAAGCCACCTGCTCGTCGCGCTCGGCGTCGCTCAGCTCTACTGCTGCACAGCCTTCGGCTACGCCGCCCACCAGGCCGTAGGCGCCCTGGTCATAGCGGGTGAAGCCGTTGAAGGTGAACCTTGCCAACCAAGCGCGGCGGATCCGGCGGGCTATGTCCTACAGCGGGGTTGGTAGACGTCGCTCATGCGCATGCGCCTCGCGATGGTGTCGCGCAGGCGCTCGTCGGTGGGGGATCGGTGGGTGAGGGGGTTGGAGTAAGGGGGGATCCTGGGGGAGGCCTGGGCGGCCTCGGGCTTTTACCCCCAGTTAGCGTTGGTGCAACTGGCGTTCAGATGGCATGACTCAGGCCCTCGAAGCCGCGATCGCCTCCGCAGCCAAGCTGCCACCGCAAGAGCAGGATGCCCTAGCGGCCCTGCTGGTCGCAGAGATGGAGAGCGAGGAGCGATGGTGCGATCTTTTCTCTCATTCTCAGGGTCTGCTGGCTGAACTGGCTCAACAGGCCCTGTTGGAGCATGCAGCTGGCAAGACCCAGCCACTGCCGGGGCTGGAGTGAAGTCGGTTACGACCGAACAATTCCGACAGCTCTACGCGAAAGCACCCAAGGATCGTCAACTGAAGATCCGCCGGGCATCCGATCTATTCGGCCAGAGTCGATCTTGATTGGCGAGCTGTAGGTATCCTCCGGGATGAGACGGTCGTTTGGTTCTGGGTTGGTTCTCATCAGCACTATGGGGAGTTACTCCGATCTTTCTGACTGCTCGTCAATCGCCTGGAGCCGCTCAAGGGGAACCGCCATGGCCGGCACAGGGCTTGTCTCGGAAAACAGTGCATCAACGACCAGTTCCGGCTCTGCTTTGTCTGGACGGAAGCCGGGCCAGAGGCGGTCGAAATCGTTGAGTACCGGAGAGCCGCATCAACGCGATCGCTGTGCGGTTTCTTCGGCCTCAGCGAAGGCTTCTGGCTGAGGATGCAGGCCAGTCATGATCTCAAGGTGGCTAAGCAGGCTTTTGGGGGCGTGCTGTGCCCAGGCTCAAGGCAACACCCGTTCAGCCAACGTGCGCAGGCGCCATCGTGCGCAGGCGCCGATCGGCGCTGATCAAGGTCGCCGCTTCCCGCCTGGCAAGGGCCAGATAAAGACAGTCTTAGACAGGCTGATTCAGGTGGCAAGCCAGGGCCTCGGCCTGCAGGTGGCGATCCGGCTCCACCCGATCCACTAGATCGCGGGCAACGGCCAGCAATTGCTGAGGGTCGAGATTATTGAGCTGATCGGCCCGCCGCAGCTTCCAAAGGGTGTTGGCCACCTCGCTCAGCATCAGCTCGGGTGCAAGCACCAGCGCTGCCTCACCGATCTGCTGAGCGAGCCCCGCTGCGGCGAGATCGCCCAGGATCAACCGCACGGCCGTCGAGGCATCGAGCACATTGGTAAGGGTCATCAGCGCTCGCGGTCGGCGCGGATCAGCTCTTCCGGCGCCAGATCCCCACTCAGGGCCGGGGCAAGGGGGCCTCGTCGGGCGATGCGATCGAGCACCTGGCGGCGGCGTTGACGGGGATCGCCGCCGGTAATGGCTTCTAGATCAGCCAATGCCTGCTGGCTGAGGCTGCGCTTGCGGGCCTGGGCACGGTGTTGCAGCAGCCGGTGGAGCGGTTCGGGCAGGTCGCGGATCTGCAGGGATGGCATGGGCGTCCAGCAGAACCAACAGCCCGCCTCGCACCTCCCATGGCTTGCCTGCTTTGCAGCGGTACCAGAGCGCTTACAGGTTGCTGATGTCGCTGGTCGCCGCTTTGGCTGTTAGGCCTCACCCCAGGTCGTTGATCAGCACGATGCGGTAGCGGGCTTTGCCGGAACGGAGGTGATCCAGGGCTTCATTCACCTTCGACAGGGGGAAGAACTCCGTGGTGGGCGCGATGCCATGGCGGCAGCTGAAGTGCAGCATTTTCTCGGTAGTGGACGGGCTGCCGAGGGGCGAGCCGGAGAGGCTTTTCTGCCCGAGAATCAGCGGGAAAGCGGCCAAGGCAATCGGCTCGGGAACGGCCCCCACGGTGTGCAGCCGGCCCTTGGGTTTGAGGGCGGCGATGTAGGTGTTCCAGTCGAGGTTGGCGTTGGTGGTATTGAGGATGAAGTCAAAGCTGCCCGCCGCTTGGGCCAGTTCTGCGGCGTTGCGAGAGTTCAAGCTGCGATGGGCGCCGAGTTGGAGCGCTTCCTCCCGTTTCGAGTCGCTGCTGGTGAAGGCCGTGACATCGCATCCCCAGGCCCTTAGAAACTTCAGGGCCATGTGACCCAGCCCGCCGATGCCGATGACGGCCACGCTGTCGGTCGGTTGGATGCCCAATTCGACGATGGGGTTGAACACGGTGATGCCGCCGCAGAGCAGGGGGCCGGCTTTTTTGTCGTCGAGGCCTGCCGGCAGGGGGGCCAGCCAGGTCCAGTCAGCCCTAACTCGCGTGGCGAAGCCACCGTGTCGACCAACAATGGTGCCTTCTGCCTTGGGGCAGAGGTTCTGATTGCCGGAGAGGCATTGATCGCAGGCACCGCAACTGCCTGAAAACCAGCCCAGCCCAACCCGGTCGCCGATGCTCAGGCGCTTCGTGTGCTCCCCGAGGGCGACCACCCGCCCAATCACTTCGTGGCCAGGCACAAACGGATAGGTGGTCATGCCCCACTCGTTGTCCAGCATGGACAGATCGCTATGGCAGATACCGCAGCTTTCAACGGCAATCTCCACTTCTTCGCTGCCGAGCGGACCGGGGGTGTAGGTAAAGGGTTGGAGTGCTTGGCCGGCGCCGTGGGCGGCGAGGGCCTGGATCGGTGCGGTCATGGAAGCTGCGGGCTTGGGATCGATCTGCTGATCTCGTCTAATCACCAGCTGATCTTAGGCAAAGCGGTCCAGCCCATGGCCTTACCACCATGACCCCCCTGCCCGCAGCCGCCCCAACCGCAAGGGGATTGAGTTTATGTAGCAACCATTGCATCGCAAGGCGCCAACCCTTGTGTTGGGTTGGTCGGACTGTTCTCCCCAACCCCCCGAGCCGCCCATGCCCTCTCCAGCTCGCCTCCAGGCCCTCCAGACGATTCTGCAGCGGCCTGCCGCGGCGGTCGAGCCGCCAGCTCCCCTGGAGGAGATCTGGGCCAGCGATGTCTTCGGCCTCGAAGCCATGCGCTCGGCACTGCCCAAGGGGGTGTTCCGCTCGATCCAGCGCTCGATCCGCGAAGGCAGCAAGCTCGACCCCTCGGTGGCCGACGTGGTGGCCCAGTCGATGAAGGACTGGGCCAGCGCCCGTGGCGCCCTCTACTACGCCCACGTTTTCTATCCCCTCACCAACCTCACCGCCGAGAAGCACGACGGCTTCATCTCGCCCCAGTCCGACGGCAAGGCGATCGCCGAGTTCTCCGGCAAACTGCTGGTGCAGGGTGAGCCCGACGGCTCATCCTTCCCCAACGGCGGTCTGCGCACCACCTTCGAGGCCCGCGGCTATACCGCCTGGGATGTCACCAGCCCTGCCTGGCTGATGCGCACCGCCAACGGCGTGACGTTGTGCATCCCCACCGTGTTCGTCAGCTGGACCGGCGAGGCGCTTGACAAGAAAACGCCGCTGCTGCGCTCCAACGCCGCCATGAACAAGCAGGCTCAGCGGCTGCTCAAGCTGCTCGGCGAAACCGAGATCGCCCCGGTGAACTCCAGCTGCGGCGCCGAGCAGGAGTACTTTCTGATCGATTCGACCTACACCACCCTGCGGCCCGATCTGCTGCTGGCCGGCCGCACCCTCTTCGGCGCTCCGCCGGCCAAGGGTCAGCAATTTGACGACCACTACTTCGGTGCCATCCCGGAGCGGGTGCAGGTGTTCATGCAGGACGTGGAGGCCCAGCTCTACCGGCTCGGCATCCCGGCCAAGACCCGCCACAACGAGGTGGCGCCTGGCCAGTTCGAGATTGCCCCCTACTTCGAGGCCGCCAACGTGGCCACCGATCACCAGCAGCTGACGATGACCGTGCTGCGCAGCACGGCCAAAAAGCATGGCCTCACCTGCCTGCTGCATGAGAAGCCCTTCGCTGGTGTCAATGGCAGCGGCAAGCACGTGAACTGGTCGATCGGCAACGCCACCCAAGGCAACCTGCTCGATCCCGGTAAGACCCCCCACGCCAACCTGCAGTTCCTGATCTTCTGCGCGGCGGTGATCCGCGGCGTGCACTGCTTCGGCCCCCTGTTGCGGGCCGTCATCGCCACCGCCAGCAACGACCACCGCCTCGGCGCCAATGAGGCACCTCCAGCGATCATCTCGGTGTACCTCGGCAGCCAGCTGGAGGATGTGTTTAACCAGATCAAGAGCGGCCATCTGGAGGGTTCCGCCGAGGCCGCCCTGATGTCCCTCGGGGTCGACACCTTGCCGGAGCTGAACAAGGATCCCGGCGATCGCAACCGCACCTCCCCCTTTGCCTTCACCGGCAATCGCTTTGAGTTCCGGGCGGTGGGCTCCGGGCAGTCGGTGGCAGGCCCCCTGGTGGCGCTGAACACGATCCTGGCCGATTCGCTCCAGTGGATCGCCGATCGGCTGGAGGAGCAACTGAATAGCGGGGTTCCCCTCCAGGAGGCCGCCTTCGCCGTGCTCAAGCGCACCATGGACGAGCACGGCGCCGTGGTCTTCGGCGGTGATGGCTATTCGAGCGAGTGGCACCACAAGGCCGTGGAGGAGCGGGGCCTGGAGAACCTGCGCACCAGTGCCGATGCCCTGCCGGTGCTGGAACGCCCCGAGATCCGGGACCTGTTCCAGCGCCAGGGGGTGCTCACGCCCGTGGAGCTCGAAAGCCGTTTCGAGGTGTATGCCGAGCAGTACATCCTCGCCATCGAGGTGGAGGCGCGGCTGGCTTTCCGCATCGCCCGCACCCAGATCTACCCGGTGGTGATGCAAAGCCTGGAGCGGCTGAGCCGTTCACTGCGGGATCAGGAGGCGATCGGCATCCCAAGCGAACGGGGCCTGGTCACGAAGATCGCCGACCTCAACAGCCAGCTGGTGCAGCGCTGCGGCGCCCTGGAGGAGGCCCTCGCCAATCCCCCCCACGACACCCATGGCCACCTGCATCACTGCGCAGGCACCCTGATGCCGCTGATCGGCAGCCTCCGGGAGGCGGTGGATGGCCTTGAGGCGCTGGTGGATGACGACCTCTGGCCCCTGCCCACCTATCAGGAGATGCTGTTCGTGCGCTGAGCAGGCATGGTCTAGGCGGTCGGGCGGGGGGCGCGGAACAGGCCCACATCCACACCGAGGTGTTGATCCGGCCGGCCGGTGATCAGCAATGCCGTGCGCTGGCGGGTGGCGATCTGCCACATCCACTTGCTGAACAGGGCGATCCGGTTCTCCGTATCCGGAATGAAGGCGAGGTGGGCCAGGGCCCACACCACCCAGCCCACCAGCCCCGTGAGATGCAGACCACGCAGATCGGCCACCGCATACCAGGGGCCGATCACCGCCATGCTGCCGAGATCCAGCCAGCGGAAGGGTTGGATCGTCTGGCCGCGCAGGCGCGCCAGGATGTCTCGGGCCACCCACCCCCCGGCCTGCACCGCCGGACCCGCCATACCCGGCAGGGGGCTGCCATCGGGGGTATGGGCGAAGCTGCACAGATCACCGACCGCCCGGATCTCGGGGTGGCCGGGAATCGAGAAATCAGGCTCCACCACGAGCCGCCCGCTGCGGTCGATCGGGCAGCCGGTTTGGTCGCTCAGCAGTCGGCCCAGCCGGGAAGCCCGCACCCCGGCAGTCCAGCAGATCGTGGCCGCCTCCAGCTGGATCTCGCCGGCCGCACCACTGAGACTGACGCGCCCCGGGGCGATCCCTTCCACCTTGAGGCCCAAGCGCAGGTCAACCCCGGCGGCCCGCAGGTAGGTGGCGGCGGCCTCGGAAAGGACCGGCGCCATGGTGGGCAGCACCCGATCCACCGGATCCACCAGCACCACCCGGCAGTCCTGGAGGCGCAGCTGTTTGAAGTCGCGCTGCACGGCTCTGTGCATCAGTTCGATCAGCGAGCCGGCCAGCTCGCAGCCGGCGGGGCCGGCCCCCACCACCACCACGGTCTGCAGGAAGGAGCGCTGGCTGGGATCACGGGTCTGCTCGGCCTCCTCGAGGGCCATCAGCAGCCGCCGACGGATCTCATCGGCATGCTCAAGGATCTTCATCGGTGGGGCCAGCGAGCGCCACTCCTCCCGGCCGAAATAGGTGCTGCCCGATCCGGTGGCCAGAATGAGTTGGTCGTAGCCGAGGTGTTTGCCGTTGAGCACCACCTGGGAGGCCTCCGGATCGATGGCGACCACCTCCCCCAAAAGGATCTGGATGTTGGGGGCATCCCCCACCATCTGACGCAGTGGTGAGGCCACATCCGCCTCGGACACCAGACCGGAGGCCACCTGATAGAGCAGGGGCTGAAACAGGTTGAAGTTGCGTTTGTCGATCAGGGTGACCCGCACGGGCTGACCGGCCAGGGCATGGCACACCTTGAGCCCCGCGAATCCGCCTCCCACCACCACCACGTGGGGCCAGCTGGCCATAACCTCCGCTGGCGGTTCGAGCTCCAGAAAAAACCGTTCCATCGGCAGGCCTCAGCCGCCAGATTCCCAACCCTATGGAGCATCGGCTGTCCGTTAAGTAACGGTTCCAACGGTTGCGCCAACGGTTGCTCCCCCACGGCCAGCGCGGTCTCAGGGTTTAGGCGATTGCTGGCCCAGTTGTCAGCTCAGCAGCGGCCCCACGGCATAGTCAGCCGCTTTGATCGCGGCAAGGGCGGCAAGGGCGGAAAGTTGCTGCTGACCAATGACCTTTAGGAAGAATGTCCAGCCCATGCCCGTGCGGAAGATGGGCAGTGAATGGGATTGCTTGGACAAAGCTATTCGATGCCTTTGCGTTGTCATGGCGGGTGGAGTTGCTTCCATCTGCTTCCAATTGTTTACACCTAGCCATGATTGACATCACTCGCAATCGCATGGGAATGTCAGTTGGTAGCCTTCCGTATGGCAAACATGCTCAAGTCACAACGCAGCTTGTATTGTCGAGTTCAAGCCCATGAGCTGTATGAACCCAGCCATGAGTTGGATTGGATTGGCTTTGAATCCGACAATACCGCTGGAGAGCGAGCTTATTCACCACTTGAACCGCAGCATCATCTACAACCATCGCCACTGTTTCGGCTAGTCGCCGTTGGACCCCTAGCCAACGAACCTCATTCTATTCAGTACCGACCTATTAGTGAAAAAGGTAACCATCATGACTATTGATAACCTTTTCTCTAAACCCCGCTCGCAAGGTCAATTAGTGCGGCGCCTCGCGCCGATCGCAGTGGCGCTGGTCGCAGTGATTCTGAATCCCCTGCGGGTGATCCCAGAGGGCACGACATGTGCCAAACTACGCCTCGGCCAAGTTCAGAATCAACCGGTAATGCCGGGTCTGAATACGTTGATTCCATTTGTAGATAGCTTGGATTGTATCAATGTAAAGGTGCAGAATTTTCAGCGGCAGGTGGCTGCGTCCACATCAAACATTCAAGACCTGAATGCCAAACTGGCTGTTCAGTGGAGAGTGCCGCCATCTCAGGTCCCGCGGGTGCGACGTGAATTTGGTTCGCTTGAGGCTATGGCCACGGGGATCGTTGATCCGAAAGCGGAGGAGAGCTTCAAAACGGTGAGTTCGACGCGAAGTCTGGAATCGGCCATTGGTAACCGCACCAAGCTGAAGGCCGATTGGGAGAGCACGATCAAGGCCAATTTGCGCCCTTATCCGGTGGAAGTGATCGGCCTGGATGTGGTGAATTTGGCCCCTAGTCAAAAGGTGGCCGAAGCGATTGAGATCAAGCAGGTTGCCGAGCAGGAGGCTCTGGCCGCCACGTACAAAGCCACGGCGAAAAAGAATGAGGCGCTGGGGGTGATTGAGGAGGCTAGAGGCCAAGCGGAGGCCAACCGACTCAAGGCCGAAAGTTTGCGGGTACCCGGTGCCCGTGAAGTGACTGAGCTGGAGAAATTCCGTTTGTGGGCCCAAAACGGATCGAAGGTGCCAACCACCCTGATTGTCGGAGGAGAAGGGGGCTTTTGGTTATCCAAAATGCTCGGCACACGTTAAGAGTTTGCTTAGTTATCTGGCTGTCTGTGCGAAAATGAGTCAACCGCCCAGTAGATGAGGTTCTTGCTAAGGTGGCAAGAGCAAAAAGCATTTAAGAAGTTAATACTTGAACAAAGAGGTCAAGTATGTTAACTAAAGTACGTATAGTCTAGTTTATTTGAGCCAAAGAGTTCTACCCACGCATTCTCTACCCAGATGTCTTCCTCCCTTACACCAGACCAGATTGAAAAATATGGCTCTAGACTGTTAGGCCAGAAATTGTGGCCTGTCTTGCCGCATCACTGGCAGCAGAATCGAGCGTTCCGCAAATTGGCGCAAGATGGCTCATCTGCAGCTACTCGTGCTATGGCTTTAGCTGTAGTTTGCCAGAGCCTGGATGATCAAGTCATGCGGCAAAATTTGATAACTGCATTGAAGTTTATGCGCGAGGCTCAGCAGCTCCAGGAGATTGCAGAGATTGCTTGGCATTCCAGTTCAGAAAAGTTGTCTGAACATCTCTTCTCTTTAATCAAGGAGGCTGATTATTTACCCCCTAAACCTGCAGTCATAAGGGTTGCTTTTGCCTTGGCTTGCGGCTGGCCGGAGCGGTTGGCTAATGATGGGCCTGAAGTTGGGCAGGGCTTGCATGATGCCTGGGAGAACTCCTGGTTCCCAGAGGCTGCCGTAGCTGCCATTAGGGTTTTGCGGGCACCAGGGGCAATCGATGCGCTCTGCCGTCGCTGGATGGAAACAGGCGATGCAGGGGACAGCCTGGCATCGTTACTTGACGGCGCAGGTCATGCGCCGTCAAGTCTTTCCGATCGTGCCCTGTTCTGGCTTCTCATCGGGCAGATTCAGCGTTATGAAGAACTTGATCTTGACGGGACTTTGCTTGCCCAGGCCCAATCAGCAGCGAGTGCCAACGTTCGCAAACGCTTGGCATCAGTGGCGGCGTCAGCTGGACGCACAGAATGGCTGGGAGT
>JBIIJV010000003.1:0-34053 GCA_044233545.1 Cyanobium sp. | reverse complement strand
TCAGCCGAATCAACGCTTAGGGCGATGGTCTTGACGTTGCGTTTTTCCCATTCCGGACGCAGGCGGGCCACCTCACCCAGTTCGGTCGTGCAGACCGGTGTGTAATCAGCTGGATGGGAGAACAGCACCACCCAGTGGTCATCGGCGAAATCGTAAAGATTGATCGGACCCAGCTGGGAATCCTGGGTGAAATCGGGAACGGTATCGCCGAGCTGAAGGGCCATGGCCTCAGGGGAAAAGACATCAGAATGTTGGCATGGCGCCTCCGCCAGGGACGGGCAGGCCGGGGGCGGCCATGCCTGCAGTCGCTGGCAGAGATGTTGCAAACCCAAACTCGCGGTGGCCGAAACGAACAGCATGTCCGGCACCAGGGCCCGGGCCCGCTCTAGCTCGGTGCTGGGGCAGCGGTCTATCTGGTTGCCGATCACCAGCCGGGGTCGATCGGCTCCCAAGCGATTCATGATGGCCTGGACTGCTTGCAGTTGCTCGGGCCAGGCCGGATCTCCCAGGTCCACGACGATCAGCAGACCATCGGCCTCCAGCGCTTCCTCCACGGTGGAGCGGAAGGCCTCCAACAGGGCCGGTGGCAGATCCTCAATGAAACCAACCGTGTCGGTAATCAGGATTTCCTGGGCCCCTTCGCCGGCACCGCCTAGATGCAGGCGCCGGGTGGTCGGATCCAGGGTGGCGAAGAGCTTGTCCGCAGCCAGGACCCCCTGGCCGGCCGGGGCGCCGCTGAGGGCGTTAAGCAGGGAGCTTTTGCCGGCGTTGGTGTAGCCCACCAGGGCCAGCCGTTTCCTTTCTGAGCGTTGCTGTCTGAGGCGGGTTCGATGCTCCCCCAACCGTTGGACATCCCGTTGCAGTCGCTCCAGCCGGCGGGCGATGGCGCGGCGATCCTTTTCCAATTGGGTTTCACCGGGCCCCCGGGTGCCGATGCCGCCTCCCTGGCGGGAGAGGCTGAGACCCCGACCGGTGAGCCGGGGCAGGCGATAGCGCAGTTGGGCCAGTTCCACCTGCAGACGACCTGCGGCGCTGGCGGCCCGTTGGGCAAAAATGTCGAGAATTAGTTCGCTGCGGTCGCTGACAGGAAGGTCTAAAACTCGTTCAAGATGGCGCGCCTGCAGTGGACTGAGTTCCCGGTCAGTGACCACCAAGTTGGCTCCGACTCTTCTGGCTTCCAGAGCAGCCTCCCGCAATTTGCCGTCCCCCCATAGGTTTGGGCCGTTTTGGCGACTAGGTCTTTGGCGCACACTGCCGAGGACGAGGCCGCCGGCACTGCTCACCAACCCTTGCAGTTCGGCCAATCGTCGCTCCGAGTCCTGGCCGCCGTCGCCCAGGCTCAGGATGAAAACCTTGTCACGAGCGCCCTCGTCGCGGGTTTCCCGGCTACCGACCCGATCTTCAGGGTCCTGATCTGGAGCCACTGCCTGCGGATCTAGGCCGCAGAGGCTGGTCAGGTCGTCTTCGCGCAGACAGGACCAGGCACTGGCCCCTAGCGAGGCCGGAACGCTGAGGCTGGCCGGCCAGCGACCACCGGCCCCGGGGCTGGGCCCGAACCGTAACCAGCTGGTGGGCTTCAGATCCAACCCCATCAGGCCTTCGCGCTCGCCTGGATGGAGCAGGGGATGGCGGGCGGTGCCTGCGCAGGTGATTAGGCGATGGCCCCCCTCGCGGCGGCGACCCGAAGCTGCCAGGGGCTCGGAGGGCGTCGGTGCGTCGAGCTCCCCAACCCACAGAAAACGACAGACCCCACGGCCATCCACCGCCAGGGTGAGGGGGGTTTCCAGCCTCAGGCAGAGCGCCGCTAGACGGTGCAGGGTGAGTTCGTCTGCGAGCGAATCGTAGGGATGGCGCCGATGACAGATTTGCTCAAGACGCCGCCGTTCACTGGGGCGTAGTCCGGCCGTTCGGCCCACCAGGACACTTTGCTTCAAGGTTTTGTCCCGGTGCCGCCGTTGCCAGCCAACCAACTTGCCGCCACCCGAATCTGCAGCGGTAGGCCGGGTAACCGGGCCAAATAGGCCAGCCGCCGGAGCTGATAGGCCCCCGGACCCGCCAGGGTGAAGCCGGCTCCGGTGAGGCTTGCCTCCCCCACCCCCAGGGAGAGCATTTCGCCGAGGTCTTTCCAGGCGAAGGTTTCCAGGGCTTCCCCAGCTAGGGAGTGGCCAATGTTGGCAGCTAACACACGGGCCGCCTGGAAAGCCACCTGGGCGGTGGTGGGGGCTGCCGGCCCAGGATCCTGGGGGGCGGTTCCGGGGGCGTCCTGGATTCGGGCAAGGTCGCCGACAACAAAGATGTCGGCGTGGTTTTGAAGTCGCAGGTCGGAACTACAGAGCAGGCGGCCGCGGTTGTCGCAGGCGGCTGTTGGCAGTAGCACCGGTGGCTGGCAGCGCAGGCCGGCCGCCCAGATCACAGCGGCGACCGCCAGGCTTTCTGGGTAATGCTCTTCGGGCCCGCCGCCGCTAGGGGCCAATTCCAGATGCCCTCCCTTCACGGCCAGCACTCTGGTGCCGCAGCGGATCCGTACCCCGCTACGTTGTAGGGCCAGTTGCCCCTGCTCCCGGTTGAAAGCGCGGCATTCGCTCAGCAGGGAAGTTCCCTGCTCGATCAGCTCAATGCCGGCCCGATCCCCAAGCATGTCGGCCAACTTGCAGGCCAGCTCCACGCCGCCGGGGCCACCCCCGACGATCGCTAGCCGTTGGCCCCGCAAGGGGCCGTTGCGCAGGCTGCGCACCAGTGCCTGCAGGCGTTCGACATCGGCAAGGGTGCGGAAGCCAATGGCGTGCTCTTTGACCCCAGGAACACCGAAGGCATCGCTACTGGCACCGGTGGCCAGGACAAGGCGGCTATAACCCAACTTATGGCCCTGAGCCGTGTGGACCTGGCGATTGTTCGCATCGATTCGGTCCACCTTGTCTTTGAGCCAGCCGATGCCCTTGCCGGCAAGCAGGGATTGATAGCTGGGTGCGATCTGCCAGCGGCGCAACTCACCACTCAGTAACTCGTAGAGCAGGGGCAGGAAAAGAAAGTGGTCGTTGGGTTCGATCAGCAACAGGGGAGGATGGTCTGGTTGTTCGGCAAGGGCCAGGGCGGTGTAAAGGCCCCCGAAGCCTCCTCCGGCGATCACAATCGGACCTAATCCAACTCCCCTTTGGGCTGGGCCGGTACCGGCGTCTTGGATCCAAGGCTGCTGCATCATCAAGAACCTACCTTGGGGTCTCCGGGACGGCATGATGATGGCGTGGCAATCCCAGCCTTGATGATCCCAGCCTTGATGATCCCAGCGATCTCCGGTAATTCTGCTGCGGTGGGAGACTCCTTAAACCTAGCCAGCGATCGCGTCGGCCAGCCCATGGACCCTGATCAATCCCGTAGCTGGCTGGAATCCCGTGATTCGGTGGCTCGACTGCGCTGGGGTTGGGACACCTTTGGTGAACACTTCGCGCTGACCACCAGCTTTGGTATTCAGTCGGCAGTGTTGCTGCATCAATTGAGCCGGTTGAGCCAAAGCCTTGGTGGGGTTAAAATTCCAGTAATTTGGGTTGATACGGGTTATCTTCCCCCAGAGACTTATCGCTATGCCGAGCAGTTGCTGCAGCGACTCCCCCTTGATCTGCGGGTAGTGCAGTCCGATCTTTCGCCGGCCCGGATGGAGGCTATCCACGGTCGCCTTTGGGAATCCAGCGAGGCTCAAGATCGGCAGCTTTATAACCAGATCCGCAAGGTCCATCCCCTCGATCGTGCCTTCCACGATCTCGATGTGCATTGCTGGGCCAGTGGTGTACGCGGTGGTCAAACCGATCACCGTCGCGGCATGTCCCCCTTGGATTTGGTACGGGGGCTTTGGTCTCTGCGGCCTCTTTTGTCTTGGACAAAACAAGATATTTACTATTATATGCAAGAGCATGATCTTCCCCAGCATCCGCTTTTTGAGCAGGGTTATTCCACGGTCGGGGACTGGCATTCCAGTGCTCCTGAAGATGGCACCCTGACCGGCCGGGCCACCCGTTTCGGGGGCTTGCATCAGGAATGCGGGATCCATCTACCAGGACTGTTGGGAGAGGGAATCTGAGGTGGATGGGGGCCAGGTCCGCTGGCTCGTGATCGGCAACAGCCGCTGGCATTGGGCGACCCCTGACCCCCGAAATCCTGGAGCCCTGATCAGTTGGGCGACCCCTCCCCCCTCCGAATCCCTACCCCCCGCAGTCGCCCCCGTGGCTTGGGCGGCGGTGGGTACGGTGCCTGAAACCGCTGGCCTCTCCTTAACTGCTCGGTTGGAGCTATCGGAGGTTCCCCTGGACGGGGTGCCCCCTTGGCTTGGCATTGATCGAGCCCTGGCCAGTTGGTGGGCCTGGCGACGATGGCCTGGACCCTTGCTGGTGGTTGACGCGGGCACGGTACTCAGTTTGAACCGGATAGATCGATCGGGCCGTTTCATCGGCGGACGCCTGCTGGCTGGCCTAGCGCTGCAGTGGCAGGCTATGGCGGCGGGCACCGCGGGGTTGCCTGACACCTTGGTGGCACCTGGCCGGGGCTTTGGGGCCCTCAGCCGCGGCGGTCAGCAACCCTGGCCCCTGGAAACCCAGGAAGCGATGTTGGTCGGTGTCAGCAAGGGTCTGGCGGCGGCCATTGAGGCCGCCACTCTGGAGTGTGAGCAGGACGGTCTCCGTATGGTGCTGACGGGTGGGGACGCGCCCATCCTCAAGCCACTGATCGGCCCATCCCTGGCCCGGTGGGGGATCCCTCTTGAGTATGAACCCGACCTTTGTCTTGCGGCCCTAGCCGCCCTGAGACCTCTCCTAGAGCCAGGAGTGGGCTGCCGCCGGGGTGGCACCAGCCCTGCCTAGGTTGGAGTGCCAGCCAATGCCCAGGCCATGTCTCTCGCTGTCGGTGATCCCGCCCCTGCTTTCACCCTGCCCGATGAGTCCGGTGCGCCAGTGTCTCTGGCGGACTTCAAAGGGAAGAAAGTCGTGATTTATTTCTATCCCAAGGACGATACGCCCGGCTGCACCAAGGAAGCCTGCAATTTTCGTGATCGATGGGACCGCTTTCAAGCCCATGGCATCAAGGTCCTGGGCATCAGCAAGGATCCGGCGGCGAGCCACGGCAAGTTCATCAAGAAGTATGAGCTTCCCTTCACCCTGCTCACCGACGCCGAGCCTTGCCCCGTGGCCAGTGCTTTCGAAAGCTATGGATTGAAGAAATTTATGGGCAAGGAATATATGGGCATGATGCGCCACACCTTTGTTGTCGACGAAAAAGGTGTTCTTGAATACATTTACCGCAAAGTCACCGCCGAAACCATGGCCGACCAGATTCTCAATGATCTTGGCCTGTCTTAGGCCAGGTCTCAATAGGAATCCTTTGCTGGGAAACGGCCTTCGCCCATTAGGCACGGCGGTGGTACCGGGTCGTCGGCGGGACCTGGTGATCTAGATCCATGGATGGCATGGGTGTGCAGAAGGACAACTTGACGATGAGATAGGTGGATTGGCCATCTTTTCGGTAGATTGATTTTGAAGTCCCTTTTGATTCACCGTGTCCAAGCGCCTGCTTGCTGGTCTCCTCCTGGGAACGGCCGTCACCGCCGCAGCTCTCCCCCTCTCCGTTCAGGCTGCCGCTTACCCGGTCCGCTGGAACACCGGCGCGGCCACTTGGTCTACGCCCCAGTCCGCTTTCGCCACCTTCGTAAAAGATGGCAGCATCACCGACCGGGGCCTTGCCGGTGGCATCCAGCGTTCTGGCTGGTCAGCCACCGAGGTGCGCGAAGGCTTTAAGAAGAACTATGACGTTAACGTTGTTGCGGTTTCTAAGTTCCTCTACTCAGACGCTGGCGTTAAATTTCTTAAGAACGCCACCGCCAGCTACTTCCCCTACTGGAGCATGAACACCTATGCGGTTCAGGCGCTTCGTTCTGCCATCATCGCTGATGCTGCCGATGGCAAGCTGTCTGCCTTCGGAATCCTTTCATCCCTCCCCACCGATTTCCGTCTGGCTGATTTTTGTAACACCTATACCGGCGCCCAAAATATCTGCGCCGAAGGCCGGTGCAAGCCCGGCACTGCCCAGTGCACATCTTTGCTCTCTTGGTACGTATTCCTGCCCGCCTGCATACAGGCCAACCAAGTTTCCGAGCCCGTTGCCATGCGTCCTGAGCCTGCCCCGGCTGCCGTGGAACCGATTCGTGGCCTTTGGTGAGCCCCTGCCCCGTCCATCGTCAATTCTTGCCGATGCCTGCCCCAGGAGTTCCTGGGGCTTTTTTATGCCGGTTTTTTGTTCTTTGGTCTGGCGGCTGGTTGCCCTTGGGCGATCACAAGCGTGTGACGCAGGCGTTGGGGCCCTGCAGCCCCAGGCGCGCAGCGGAACAGGGCTTCCAGGGCAGCCGTCACCGTGGGTTCGAGCTGCTGCTCCAGGTAGGTGCGATAGGAAGCCCCTGGGCCGAACCAGCGCCGCAGCAGGGGAGGCTCAAGCCGCCAACTGAGCCTTTCCTCCCAAGAACGTGCCTGGACCGACCAGCCCATCGCCTCCAAATCCACGCTCCACTGGTGATGCTCCTGGGCCTGGTGCTCAAGCCAGCGTTGCTCGAGGGGCAGTACGGCCGCCAACAGATCGGCGGACGGTGGTGGCTGGATTGGCTGGGCTGGTGGGTGTGCGGCACGGGGCCGCTGGCTAGCGCTGGCGGCCCAGGATTGCTGAAGGCAGCCCAGCGGCCCCAGCAGCGGTTGACTCAACAACAGCCGTAATTCAGCCCTGGGGGCTGCCAGGGCGTGGATCTGCTTCAACCAGGCGCGCCGGCGCATTAACGGTTGGCCGGCCTGGGGCTGGCGGGCCACGAACCACTCAAAGGCCATCCCTGCTTTCGCCAGCTCCTGCAGGCTCTCGGGGTTCTCTGGGGTCGCCGATAGCAAGCGGGGGCGTCGCAGGTCATCCAGCAGTTGCACTTGGGCCTCCAGCCGTTGTCGGTCCGCATCGGCCGCGAGAGCAATCACCACTTCCCCCTCGCTTGCCAATAGAAGCGGGTCGAGGGCCCAGAGCAGGGAGCGACTCTCCAGCACCAGCACCCGATCCAGTCTGTCGATTCGGGCCCCAAGCCACAGCTGTTGACGCAGCCGATCTAGCCGCTCACCCTCGGTGGCGCACTGGCGCTGCAACCAGCGTTCCAGCTGGGGGTCATGGGGACTGCTGCTGAAATGGTCGCTGCTTTCACCGGCCAATTCATCGACAGCCGCCAGCTGGGCGGCCCGGCGTTCCTGGAGCCGTTGACGCCGTTCTCCCTCCCAACCGAGGGTTCCGGGTTGCCAGAAGAGTTCGCCCTGCAGGTCCGTTGGCAGGTACTGCTGGGCGACCCAGTGGTCCGCATAGGCGTGGGGATAGCGGTAGCCGATTCCGTCACCGAAGGCTTTGCCGTCCCGATGGGCATCCCTCAGGTGGGAGGGGACCCCTTGTTTGTTGGTTCGTCGCACGGCCTCAAGGGCTGAGAAGATCCCCATGGTGCTGTTGCTTTTCTCAGTCCCCGCCAGGTAAAGCGCCGCCTGGGCCAGGGCATAAAGACCTTCGGGCATGCCCACCCGATCGAAGCAACTGGCGCAGGCAGCCACTACCACCATCGCCTGGGGGTCAGCCAGGCCCACATCTTCACCGGCGGCGATCAACATGCGCCTCAGCAGAAAACGGGGATCTTCACCGGCCTCCACCATCCGGGCCAGCCAGAACAGGGCGGCATCAGCATCTGAGCCCCGCAGCGATTTGATGAAGGCACTGATCGTGTCGAAATGGGCATCCCCTTGCTTGTCGTAGAGCACAGCTCGTTGCTGGATCGATTCCTCGGCGATCGCCAGATCGATCTGGATGGCCCCATCGCCACCTGGCGGGGTGGTTTCCACCGCCAGCTCGAGGGCATTGAGCAGGCTGCGGGCATCTCCCCCGGCCACCTGGACCAGATGGTCCCGAGCAGCTTGGCCAAGGTGCACCTGGCGATCTCCGTAACCCCTCTCCGCGTCAGCCAGGGCTTGATCCAGCAGACGCTGGAGCGCCTCCGGTTCTAGCGGTTGGAGGCGAAAGAGCCGTGACCGGCTGACAAGGGCCTTGTTGACTTCGAAGTAGGGGTTTTCGGTGGTGGCTCCGATCAGGGTGAGGGTGCCATTTTCGACCCATGGCAGCAGGGCGTCCTGCTGGGCAGTGTTGAAGCGGTGGACCTCATCAATGAACAGGAGACTGCGCAAGCCATGCTGTTCAAGCCTCTGGCGGGCCTGGTCCACCTCGTTGCGAAGATCCTTGACCCCGGCCAGCACGGCGTTGAGGCTGGTGAAGTGGGCACGGGTGGAGCCTGCAATGATGCGGGCCAGGGTGGTTTTGCCCGTGCCAGGAGGGCCGTGCAAAATCAGGTTTCCGACCCGGTCCGCCAAGATGGCTCGCCGTAGTAGACGGCCTGGCCCCAGAATCCGCTCCTGACCGACGAACTCATCGAGAGTGCGGGGTCGGAGCCGATCGGCCAGCGGGGCAATACGCCGCCGTAGCTGTTCTCCCTGATGGCCAAAAAGATCGGTCACGGGGAGGTTAACCGGCGCCACCCTTCAGGCTTATTTGCTCACCTGGTGGAAGCGGGAGCTGAAGCCAAGCAGATCAATCCCGCTGAAGATGAAGCTGATGCCGACGAGTAGGCCAAGCACGGAGAGCAGGCCAGCAGGGCTCATAGTCAGGATCATCAAGCCCAAAACTAATGTAATCAGGCCGTTGGCCAGGCCCCAGCCCCAGCCATGGCTGAGTCGGTGCGTGAGCGAAACAATCGACATCACTATCCCTTCCACCAGGAAAACGATGCCGATTGCCGTGGCCAGAGCCTTGATCTGCAGGGCGGCAGGGATGAGCCCTGACTTGAACTGCCACAACATCCAGATCCCGGCCACCATCAGCAGGGCCGACACCACCAGACGCCAAAAGCAATGCCAACGGCTCAGCCGGGCGGAACGGCTGAGGTTGTTGAACCAGCTGATGATCCCCGCCACAAGAAAACCGACGGCCACCATCACGGTGACCCAGGCGGAGGCGATCATCGGGAAACTCAGGGCTAGCACCCCCAGCACAATCATCATGACTCCCTCGGCCTGGGTGAATCCCTTCAGCCGGCCTGCTTCCAGAGCCAGGCGATCAAGGGCCGGCGAGGTAAGCAAAGGATCGTTGTGCGGGGGCAAGGAGGCGCCGGAGGTCATGGCGAAATCAGAGATCAATGCAGAACGGTAGAAGCCTTGAGGCCAAATGGCCCTTTTGGCTGCGCTTTGCACAGGTTTGATCACAACAATTATAAGGATTTCATCCACTCCACCCCCTGGTATGCCCCCCTCAGGTGATCACGGTTGGCCTGGCCATGCCAGTGCGCTCACGGATTTCAGCCAGGCCGTCAATAGCGCTGATCAAGTCGGCCAGAGCAAGTTGGGGATCCTGATTCAGGTCTCCACCGGGGGCGACATAACTTTCGAGATAAACCCGCAACGTCGCACCTTGGGTACCAGTGCCCGATAGTCGGAGCACCACCCTGCTGCCGTCATCCAGCAGCAGCCTCAGGCCCTGGCCGCCGCTCACAGAGCTATCCACCGGATCGACATAGCTGAAATCATCGGCAGTGGCGATGGTTCGACCCGCCAGGCGCTGACCCTGCAAGTTCGGTAGCTGGTTCCGCACCCTTCCATAGAGCCCTTCGGCCGCTTGGCTGGCGATGGCCTCGTAGTCGTGGCGTGAGTAGTAGTGGCGGCCAAAGGTATGCCAGTGGCCGGCAATCACCTCCGCCACGCTGCAGCCCCGCACGGCGAGAATCTGGAGCCAGAAGAGAACTGCCCACAGGCCGTCCTTTTCGCGGATGTGATTGCTGCCCGTGCCGAAACTTTCTTCGCCGCAGAGGGTGATACGGCCGGCGTCCAGCAGGTTGCCGAAGAATTTCCAACCCGTGGGCGTTTCAAAGCAGGGAATGGCCAACTCCTTGGCCACCACGTCGACCGCCGCGCTGGTGGGCATGGAGCGGGCCACGCCGGCCAGTCCTCCGGCATAACCCGGCGCCAGGGTTGCGTTTGCCGTCAGCACGGCCAGGCTGTCGCTGGGATTGACGAAGCAAGCCCTGCCCAAAATCATATTGCGGTCTCCGTCGCCATCGCAGGCGGCGCCGAAGTCGTAGGACTTGCCATTGAGCAGCAAGTCTGCGAGTTCATGGGCGTAGGTGAGATTGGGATCGGGGTGACCGCCACCGAAATCCTCCAAAGGCACTCCATAACGGACGGTGCCGGCGGGGGCCCCCAGCAATTCTTCGAAAACTCGGATTGCATAGGGGCCTGTGACCGCATGCATGGCATCAAAGGCCATACGGAAGTCGCTGCGCAGCAGCGCCGCGATGCGATCAAAGTCGAACAGCTGCTGCATCAGGGCGACATAGTCTTCGACCCCGTTGATTACTTCGACCTGCATGGGGCCCAGGTCATAGGTGCCGATGACATCCAGTCCGGGGGCTACCTCAGGGCTGATGCGGTAACTGTCCAGGCTCTGGGTGGCGAGATAGATGGCTTCGGTCAGGGATTCGGGCGCCGGGCCCCCGTTGGCCCCATTCACCTTGACGCCGAAGTCGCCCTCCGGACCTCCGGGGTTGTGGCTGGCCGAAAGGATGATGCCGCCGATGGCGCCCCGTTGGCGGATCAGGTGGGAGGCGGCCGGGGTGGAGAGAATGCCTGCCTCGGTGGTCACCAATCGGGCCAAACCATGGGCGGCGGCCATGCGGGCGATGGTGCCGATTGCCTCTTTGTTGCCGAAGCGTCCATCCCCCCCCAGTACCAGAGTGCCCCCGGCCACACCAGGCAGGACTCTCAACACCGCCTCGATGAAACTTTCGAGGTAGTGGGGGGTTTGGAACTGGCGGCTACTTTTGCGTAGGCCCGAGGTGCCAGGTTTCTGGTCGCTGAACGGCTGGCTGAGACCGACCCGGAGCACAGGGTTTTCGCTGGGGCTATGGCTCATGGGGACCCGATCGGGGCGGCGATTGGCAGGAGCAAATTAACCCTGCACTCCTAAACAGGGTCTGCAGGCCGAGCCACGAAGTGGTCGACATTGCCAAGCCCCGCCAGTTGGGTAGCGGTCTCTCCGCTGGCCTGCGGTTTCGGCGACGAACTTAAGGTCTGATGATAACTGTGCTCAGATCACCATGCCTGGCTTGACTTGGCGAAATGATTCTATGCGTCGTTTTGGCTTCCCCTTGTTGGCTTTCCAGGCTTTCTTCCTGGCCACCTTCGCCCCTTTGGCCTTTTCCCCCGCCCAGGCGGCCATTCCTTATACCCAAGCGGTGGTTGAATCCCGAAAGGCGGCCCAAGCGGTGCTTGACCATGCCGGCGCCGAAACCTGCCTGCGCGGCAAACTCACCAAAGTGCTGTTGCGGCTTTCGGCAAGCTGTGAAGCGGCTGCACAACGCAACGCCCTCTGCACATTGGCGGATAAGGCGATAGTGGTGACCCCGATGAGCCTGACGTTCATGGAGGAAACCGCCCGCCAGCTAATTGATCTGACAGCTTCCGACCAGAACGTCAGTCTCATCAAGCCTTAGGCAGCAGCTCATCAAGGAGCGGTTGGTTCAATCAGTCTCAAGCCACCGACCCCCTGTCCCTGTTTTTCCTGCTTGGTGTCGGCTTTGGGTTTGGGCAGTTGACGGCAGAAAACTGTTAGCTCGCTTGCGGCCGCATCAATGGGGTCCCGTCGCTCAAAACTGTTGCTTGGAGCCACCACCGCTTTTTGGCGGATCTTCCAAAGCACATCTTTGCAGCTGGCCGGTAGCCGGGGGTGATCCAGAAGAGGATCAGCCTGAAGTCGTGCCTGTTCACAACTGCTGGCCGTGTTGTCACGCCCGCAGGCATAGGTGGTCAGTTGCAGCGTACGAAAGATCTCTGGCGGTGGAAAGGTTTCAGGGGGAGTACCAGAGCGGACGGAGGCTGCCGTGAATAGGGCACCAAGCAGGCTGGCCGCGAATAGAACCCCCTGGGCCAAGGGCTGGTTCAGGGAAGTGGGAGGGACAGGGACTCGCACCAGAGTCGATCCGAAATGTATCCATCATGGGACCCCTGGTCTTGATCCAAGCGGCAGACCTTGCCGGAGCTGGCGCTGGCGGCCCAACCAGATCTGGGTAATCAAGGGGCGGAACAAGTTGGGTTGCGCCGCGACAACTTGGCGCAGCCAGCCTTGGCTGCGCAGAATTTCGCCGCTGCTGGATTCGGCGGCCTGCAGGGCCTGGATGCGGCGCAGTTCGGGTTGCCGGCGGCGCTCGATTTTGGGTAGGGCGGCAGCAAGCTCGGCCCCTCCCCCTTGGCGCAGAGCGGGCACCAATTCTTCGGCAGCCACGATCGCATCCCGAAGGGCCATGTTGAGACCCTGGGCCCTCACGGGGCTGAGGGGATGGGCCCCATCTCCCAAAAGCAGGAAACCGTCTTGATGCCAGCGCTTTGCCAGACCCACTTGGATCGGCACCCGCAGCGGGCCCTGAAGGGCCGTGGTCGGTAGCTGGCGCAGCCAGGTAGCGAGGGGATCCTCACAGGTCTGGGCCAGGCGCTCCAACCATTCCCCAGCGGTGAGATCGAGGTCATCTCCCGGTCGGCAAAGCCAGCCCAGGCGAAGGTTCTCGTTGGCGGCGGTTTCGAACAGGGCGAATCCATTGCCGGCCCCCAGCACCGTCAAGAAGGTGCCTCCCAGCCAGTCCCGAATCTCCGCCACAGCTTCTGCGGCCAATAGAAACCAGAGCACTTCGTGCTGGGGGATAGCGAGCCGTAGGGGTAATTCCGCCTGCCTGCGCAGCATCGAGGCCCGACCATCGCAGGCCACCACCAAGTCGGCGGACAGGCTGGCGCCATCGGCCAAGGTCACCCCACCAATCCGTGATCCTTGCCGCCGGAGTCCGGTGACCCGGACTCCCTGGCGTCGCGTAAAGCAAGGGCTTTCGCTGGCTTGCTCCAACAGGGTGGCTAGTAGTTCTTCCTGGCCCACCAGGGTGCAGGCGGGTCCAGGACCGATGGGTTCAGGCACCTCCAACAGGCGTTGCCCCTCCACCAGCACCCGCCATCCCTTGAGACTGCGTTGGGCCACTGCAGCAGGCAGGCAGGGCAAGCCTAGGCATTCCAAGGCTTCAAAGCCGCTGGGCATGAGGGCCTCCCCCCGAAAGGGGGAAGACAGGCGGGGCTCCGCTTCCACCAAGGTGACTTCGATACCGGCGCGGGCCAATAGGAGGCTGGTGGCACAGCCAGCGGGACCGGCGCCCACCACTACAACCGTGGCTGGGGCGTGAGGGGATCTCAGGGGCCGGACCCGATGGTCGGTCCGGCCAGTTCTTGAGGCCTGGCACTGTTGACCCCCAACAGGTTGTCTTTTTTTTGCAACAGATAATCCATGAGTTCTTGTTGCAGGGTCAGCAACTCGGTGGTGCAGCCACGAAAAGCGGCGCGATGGCGGATGTCATCGTGACGGGTGCGCAGATCGCGCAGCATCAGATTGATGGCGTCGAGGTGGGGCGAATCGATTCTGTTGTCGCCCTGGGCCAGGGAAACAGGGTCCATCGAACTACGGTCAAACTTGTGGCTTAATGCTAAAGGGCGCGGGATCGTCCAGCCTGACTGCCTGCGATTCTGTTATTTAATCCAGCGATGGGGCCTGTTGCGAGGGTGTTTGGTCAGTGGCACGGCCGCTGCCGCAGGATCGCCGCGCCCGCTCCCTGCCGCGCCGCAGCCGGGCGGTTTCACCCAGTTCAGCTCCCCGCCAGAGGCGGTCCATCTCGGCCCCAAAGTGGCGAGCCAGCAGGGGGGAATCAATCAACAGAAGGGTCTCGTCGTTCTGGTGGGCTGCCGAGGGACTCCAGTTGAAGCTGCCGGTGATCACCTTCTCGCCATCGATTATAGCGAACTTATGATGGAGTTTGTCCCCACGGGCCAGCCTGGGTGTGCCTACCCCCTGCAAGGGCTGGCTCCAGACCCGGTTGCCCGCCTCCAGCCGACAGCGGTGATCGGGCAGAGCTATGCCCATTAAATCCAGGACTTCACTGAAGGAGCGATTGGCGAAGCCGGGATCCGCGAGCAACCGGATGGGCACACCACGGGCGTGCAGCTGGGCCAACTCATCGGCGAGATTCTGGGCCGAAAACACAAACAGGTTCATGTCCAGGCGTGATCGCACACCCTGCAATTGGGTGGCCAACCATTGCAGTCCGTTGTCGGGATCGCTGCGGCGATGGGGGGCGAAGAGCACCTGCACGCTGGTGTTCCCTACGCGCACCTGTTTGGGTGCCGTCCCCTTCTTGTTTAAGCCAAAAAGGCTGTCGAGATCACCGCCGGGGCCGTCCCCCCAGAGTTCAGCGAATTGGGCGGCAAAGAGGCCTGCCAGTTCCGCGCTTTCGAAGCGCAGCAAATGGTTGACGTTGCCCCGGGTCCTGGGGTCATCGGCATCGCCATGGATACAGGAGGCTGTGAAATTGGCGGAGCCTGTGACCACGACACGGCGATCGGCCACCAGAAACTTGTGATGCATCAGGCCACTGCCGCTACTGCCATCGGCTGTGTCATCAATCATGGGCACCCCTGCTTGCCTCAGCAGCAGCACCGCGTCAAGGCTGCCGAGGGCCTTTAGTTGGGCCTGGCGGAGGCGCTGGTGCGGCGAGAGATCAATGGAATGTTGTTGGCTCCAGGGAGTGCTGTAGTTGTTATCGAGCACCACCTTCACCCTGACTCCTTGGCGGTGGCGCTGCACCAGGGCTTCGGCGATGGAGGGCAAGGAGAGCTCTTGGACTGCCACGAGAATCTCGCTGTTTGCCTCGTGGATGGCTCGCAGCACCATGGCCTCGAGGTCATTGCCTTGGCGCCAACGTCCGGTTAGGGGGCTGCGGTATTGCCGATCGCTGTGGTGGTTGAAGCCAACCTCAATACCTGCTGGTAGGGGGAGGGATGGGCTGGCATTTCCTTCGCGGGCCGCTGGTGCGGGTCCGCAGCCAAAGCATACAATGCCACTTAGTGTGGCTGAAATCAATACAACTGGGTTACGCCAAAGCCAATCAACTAAGCGTTGCACAAGCTTGCCAAAGGGGACTCCTAGGGTTCCCAGCTGCCGTCATTTACTTAGAACCATTCCTGATGACTCTGGCTGGAGGGATTGCTGTTGTCTTCGGGAGTTTTGCGCTGAAATTTCAGAACAATGTTGCGCTTCTGTTGACCATCTGCGGCCCAGGCCTCAATCGGATAAAGCTGTTGGCCGTCGCGGAAAGGCACCTGAATGCGGAAGGTGCCATCGGCTGAGAGCGGTACATCTTCGCCGCCAATGGCTAGGCGGGCCTGGGGGTCAGTGGCGCCGTAGACGATCAGTTCGGCGTCAGCGACCAGCCAGAAGGAGCGGGAGCGGGCGGGAACGCCACCCCGTCCCGATTCCTGGCGTCCAGAGGCCCAAAGGCCCAGGCCTGAGGCGTTGAGGGCGGCGCCAGAGGGTGAGGAATCGCTGTCGAGGCCGAACTCATGGAAGGCCTCGGAGCCGCGCCCGAGGCGGCGCCAGTTGGCGGTGGCGCTTTGGTAAAGGCGTTCGTGCAGGCCGGAATCAGCGAAGTCGCTGGGCTCTGGGGAGGGACTGGCCGGTTGGGGAAGAGAAGCGGGGGGTGAATCCAGAGAGAAGGGCACGAATTGATCAAGGATCTGCTCGCTGGGGAGCAGGGAGGGGACGCGGGCGACGGCGGAGGAGGCGAGGGAAATCCAGCCACCGCCCGCTTTTTTGCGATAACCAAGCTCGACGCGGTAGTCGCGATCGGAGAGGGGAACGGGTAGGTACCACTCGGTGGCATGGCTATCGACGACCACCTCCTGGAGGGTGTGGGGGTGGGAGGAGCCGCCCTGGAGGCCGGTGACATCGGCGACGCGCAGGGCAAGTTGGGAAGCCCCGGCTTCGAGGGCGAGCTGCCGATCGCTGTCGGCAATTTCCCAGAAGACGTAAGCCCACTGGGGATCGCGGGGTAGGAAGACGACGCGGGTTTCGGGCTCTGGCCGGGAGGCGTCGTCTAGTGGGGCCTCCAAGGCCAGGGCGGCCGTGATGATGGGTCCCAGGTCAGGCAGGTCTGGTGTGGAGGCAATGGACTCCAGCAGCTCTTGCCTGGATTGATGGCTGTGCAGGGTCACCCCAACCTCTTTGGCGATTTGACGCAACTGGTGCAGCGTCAGCGTGGCCAACGAGGAGAGTTCGTTCACAGCAATGAAATGGGCTGTCTCGCAGTCTGGACCGATCGCTGCCCTTCTGCCGACTGAGGGGTTAGGCCGTCAGCATCCACTGACTCTCGCCCTGGGTCGCTCGGGCGATTGGGACGAAAAAACGCCACGGGAGCTTCCGTGGCGTTTGGGATGGTTTGAAAATGGCGTGTCAGCGGCCGATGCTGCGATAAGGAACTTTGGAGAGGTAATCCATGGATGTGTTGCCAGCAGGGACGCCGCCGCCCCGCATTGCTGGCAGAGATCGAACCCAGGTGAGGTAATCCTCTGGATAGCCGCCTCGCCGTTGCTGTGCGCGAGGTGGAAAGGTCTTGACGGTTCCGGTATAGACAATTTGGGGAAACCCAAGTACTCCTCGGTAATAGGAGTCGTAACGGGGTGAGGTTATGTTGAAAGGAGTTTCGCCGATTTGGCGAGAGCCCACCACCCGATTGCGATGATAAGGAACTGTGTCATAGCCAAAATTATCCAGGTATTCTTCTGAATTGAGAATGTCATCAACCATGCCCTTGACGCCCCGCGTCATCAGCACGGCGGACCAAGCGATTTCTTCAGACTTGCCATGAACTGTGCGTCCTAGCAGCTTCTCGACAAGGTGACGAGCAACCTTGTAGTTGCTATTGAGATTATAGAAACTACGGTTGAAAGTATCCGAAAGGCAGAGGGATCGAATGAAATCACGAACAGTAATCTGGCCATCCCGCAGTTGGCTTTCCAGAGTGCGGTCCCGATCCACCTTGAAGGCGTGGAAGAAAATTTGGCGATAGGCCGACTCAATTACGAAATTCTGATCTTCCCGGTCCACGGATTTTTCCAAGGACGCTGCTTTGGGATCCTCGTCAGAGCCCACCCGAAAGGCAGTCACCCTGGAGTTTTTGGTGGTGGGGGCGTAGTTGAGGAGGGGAAGAGCCACGCGGGTCAAGCATCCGTGGCAAGGATCGTAGAAGCGCACCCCCCCCACTTGTCTCGGCTAGGGACCGCAGCACTCACAGACCGTAACGTTGGAGAAGGTTGGGGGATATGGGCGATGGCCGCAATCACCAACCCAGGGGTGAGAGGGGGCGCTTGGCTTTAGCTGGGCCCATCGTGGGACCTGGAACCGTTCGGGCTGTCTCCGGGTCGGAGCTGCCCAGGGGGCTCTGCCCGGTTTCGCTCCCGACCAGGCGGGTTTCGATGCAGAACGAGGCAGTGTTGGAAAGCCCTTCGACGGTGCTGCTCCGCAGCCGCACGTTGGGGCCAAGAAAGCTGAAGCGCTCGACGCTGCTCATCGTTTCGTAGTCCGTAGTCAGCAGCAGCTCATGGTTGGCGTCCATGGCAAAGCGCCCGGCGACTGGAGCCGTTTCCGCGTAGCCCCGATCCCGCAGCAATAGCCCTTCGCGACCCAGGTCATCGGTGGGGATCAATCCAAATAAACTTTCGCCTTCGTGTGCTTCGCCGGCTTTGTCCCAGGCCATTGAGCCGCTCCAACGCACCTGGCAGCCACCGACCAGCTCGGTTGGATCTTGACCGTGCAGGGTGGCGATAGCGATTAGCCGGGGGTCTTCCGGCCCAATGGCCAGCACTTCAATGAACGAACTCCCCGCTTCGGCCCGGCGATGCAGCAAGTGATGGCTGCTGCGGCGGGATCGCCAGCGCCCACAGCTCTGCCGGAAGAAGGCCAGGGCATCAGTCGGTGAATCGGTCACGGGTACGGCGCGGAGATTCGAACAGGATGATCGCAGCCCGGGTCAGGCTCAGCGAGGTTTGGGCTAGGGGATCGGTGCGCTTCGATCCAGATCAGCAGATCGGCCAGTTCGAGGCTCAGGGGCGTTATGGATCGGTTCGTGGCGAGCCGATCGAACAGGGCGCCAAGCCCAACTAGCTCGCGGACAAAGGCTTGAGCAAAACCGGCATCTTCGGCGATCTGGGGCTGTCCCAGGACCCAGGATTCGATTGTGGCGCTGGTCGGTGATTCGCCTTGATGGCGAGAGGCAATGGTCTGGAGGGTTCGCAGTCCATGGGCCAGCAGTCGCAACTGATGTTCCTCCTTGGGGGCCAGGCTGAGACTTGCGATCCAGTGCTGCTCCTCGATACTTAACACAATGGTTAGGAGGGTGTCGTTGTTGCCGCAGGGGTATCGACCAGGGGCATGAGCCGGAAGCCACAGGCGTGGCCAGCTTCCAGTCGCCAGTGGATCCTTTCGACTTCACAATCGGGGAAGGTCTGACGAATCAGCAAAAGTTCCTGATCGCAGATCACCGGGAATGCTTCCGCGATGCGCATCACAGAGCAATGGTGCTCGCTGATCAGCCAGGCTTGGTTGGGGCTATCGGGGGGGAAGGTGTCGGAAGGCTCACGGTGGAAATCGGTTACATACCCCTCGCTGCAGCGCAGTTCTGCCAGGCGCTGCAGTCGCTGCTGCAGGGGCCCCTCACCGATTTGGTGGCGATAGGTGGCCGCTTTGACAACAGCCTGCTGCTGCAGCAGCACTGCCTGGGTTTCGGGGGGCAGGGTGGCTGCCATGGAAGTGAGCAGGCCCAAGGCAAAGGCTTCGTTGCCATCAGGGAAGCAGCCATGCCCGGCCGCCGTGAGCCTCCAGCGATTGCTCGGACGGCCCGGACCGACTTGGGAGCTACTGGCTTCGACTAGTTGATCTTCCTCAAGGCCCCGCAGGTGGCGCCGCATCACCTGGACGGAAACCGCAAGCTGCTCGGCGAGTTCAGCGGCGGTGCACTCCCCTTGGCGCATCAGCACAGCCAGGATTGCTTCCCGGGTGGGAGGTGCCTCGGCGGTCACGCTGGAACGGTTGCGGGGTTGGGGCTCCATGGCTGGCACATTGCCCAACCACCATGCCACGCATTTTGTCGCTTCGTTGGAGGCCCTCAGGCCCCGATCCCCTCCCCCAGGGAGCACAATGGCCCTTGATAGTGCGAAAGCCCCAGCTCCTGGCCCCAGTGCCCTAAGCTGTTGACTTACGAAACTTTGGGGTTTCGCAAGTCTTGACGGCTTATTTCTGCCGTTCCTTCAGCCCCTATCCCAGTCCTTGCTCTTGCTTGCCGTGCCTGCTTCCAACGCTTCTGTTCCCACGGACCCCAGCAGCACGACAGGTACGGGCGGAACCGATAACAGTTTGGAGGTGATCCGTCGATTTGCCGAAACCTATGCCCAGCGTACCGGCACCTATTTTTGCAGTGATCCAGGCGTCACCGCTGTTGTGCTTGAGGGATTGGCCCGAAACAAAGATGAGTTGGGCGGTGCGCTTTGTCCCTGTCGCCATTACGAGGACAAAAAGGCCGAGGTGGCCCAGGCCTTCTGGAACTGCCCTTGCGTGCCCATGCGTGAGCGCAAGGAATGCCATTGCATGCTTTTTCTGACCGAAGACAATCCTTTCCGCGGTGATCAGCAGACCATCAGCATTGCTGAGGTCAAGGCTCTGACCAGCGGTTGACCCCCCCCCACCACCATGACCAGCACCGCTTCTGTTGGAGATTTGGTGAGCCAGCCGTACCGTTACGGCTTTGTCACCGATATAGAGACTGAAAAAATCCCCAAGGGCCTCGATGAAGACGTGGTGCGGTTGATTTCAGCCAAAAAGCAGGAGCCTGCCTTCCTTCTGAATTTCCGGCTCAAGGCCTATGCCCAGTGGCTGCAGATGGAAGAGCCAGACTGGGCCACATTGGGTCATGGCCCGATTGATTATCAGGAAATGATTTATTATGCCGCTCCTAAGCAGCAAGCCAAGAAGGCCAGTCTTGATGAGGTTGACCCGAAGCTATTGGAGACTTTTGATAAACTGGGAATACCATTAAGCGAGCAGAAGCGCCTAAGCAATGTTGCGGTAGATGCAGTCTTTGATAGTGTTTCTATCGCTACAACTTATCGAGAAAAATTGGCTGAACACGGAGTTATTTTTTGCTCTATTAGCGAAGCGGTCAAGGATTATCCTGACTTGATAGAGCGTTATTTAGGCACTGTAGTGCCCAGTAATGACAACTTTTTTGCTGCACTTAATTCGGCGGTATTCAGTGACGGTTCGTTTGTTTTTATACCCAAGGGCGTTTCTTGTCCCATGGAGCTTTCCACCTATTTTCGGATTAATTCAGGTGATACGGGTCAGTTTGAACGCACATTGATTATCGCGGAAGAGGCCGCCAGTGTCAGTTATCTTGAGGGCTGCACCGCGCCGATGTTCGACACCAATCAACTGCATGCAGCTGTGGTTGAATTGGTAGCCCTTGATGATGCCAACATTAAATACTCTACGGTTCAAAATTGGTATGCAGGTGATGAGAAAGGTGTCGGAGGGATTTATAATTTTGTCACCAAGCGTGGCCAGTGTCGTGGCACTCGCAGTCACATAAGTTGGACCCAAGTTGAAACTGGTTCGGCAATTACTTGGAAATATCCAAGCTGTGTCTTGCAGGGTGAAGATTCCAGTGGAGAATTCTATTCCGTAGCCCTCACGAATAATTGTCAGCAGGCTGATACCGGAACCAAAATGATCCACGTCGCTCCCGGCACCCGCTCAACCATCATCAGTAAGGGAATCAGTGCCGGCGGCTCTAGTAACAGCTATCGCGGATTGGTACAGATCGGTCCCAAGGCGGTAGGAGCAAGGAATTACAGTCAGTGTGATTCGATGTTGATTGGCGATAAGGCCGCCGCAAATACCTTCCCTTACTTGAGATCCCAACAGCCTGATGCAAGTATCGAGCACGAAGCAAGCACCTGTCGCATCTCGGAAGATCAGCTCTTCTATCTCCAGAGTCGCGGCATTGGCTTGGAAGAATCCGTCTCAATGATGGTAAGCGGTTTTTGTCGTGATGTCTTTAACCAGTTGCCCATGGAATTTGCGGCTGAAGCCGATAAACTCCTTGCCCTTAAGCTTGAGGGCTCTGTCGGGTAGGGCTTTCGACCATACCCACAACTTTGGCTTCTTTGGCCCTGCCTTATTCGTTGTTCAGCTCTTGATCTGTATTTGCTTCCCGTGATTAGACCCAACGCTCCCGTCCTACTTGAGATCCACAATCTCCACGCCACGGTGGGGGATCAACCTATTCTCAAAGGAGTAGATCTAACCCTGCGGGCCGGCGAGATTCACGCAGTAATGGGTCGTAATGGCAGCGGCAAAAGCACCCTCTCCAAGCTCTTGGCAGGCCATCCGGCTTACACAGTTACAGAAGGAACGGTTCGCTATAGGGGAGAGGATTTGCTGGCTCTAGCGCCGGAGGAGAGGGCCCGCGCAGGCATCTTCTTGGGCTTCCAATATCCCGTCGAGATTCCTGGGGTGAGCAACCTTGAGTTTTTAAGGGTAGCCACTAATGCCCGCCGCGTGGCCCAAGGGGCCGAAGAGCTCGACACCTTCGCCTTTGAAGATCTGGTTCGTCAACGCCTGAAGGTGGTTCAGATGGATCCGGCCTTCTTGGAACGCAGTGTTAATGAGGGCTTTTCAGGCGGCGAAAAAAAACGCAACGAAATTCTGCAGATGGCCTTATTAGATCCCCTAGTAGCCATTCTTGATGAGACTGATTCTGGACTTGATATCGATGCACTGCGCATTGTCTCGGCCGGCGTCAACCAATTGGCCACGCCCGACAATTGCATTCTGCTAATTACCCACTACCAGCGGCTGCTTGATGAAATAACCCCAGATTATGTTCACGTCATGGCATCTGGCCGCATCCTGCGCACCGGCGGCAAGGAACTGGCCCTGGAACTCGAACGTCGTGGTTACGACTGGGTTGACGAGGGACTGGCTTCCTCGGCTTTGGCCGATGCAATTGCTCCGCCAGTGGAGGTGTTCTGAAATGGTATCCCTAGCAACGTCGACCGTAACGGCCCCCGGATCGGCTTCAACGGCCTGGCTGGAGTCTGTTTTGCAGGTTTTTGAGCCATACCTGCGCGCCGCTGTTGGCGAATCCGCCGGGGGCCTGGACCAGGGTCGGACTGCAGCGCGTGACTATCTGCGGCGCGCAGGTCCGCCCCCCGCCCGTCAGGAGGCCTGGCGGTTCACGAGCCTGGCCCCCCTGCTAGCCGTGCCCCCCCAGGTGTTGCCAGCGCCGGGCCCGGCGCTCGCGGCGGACCACCCCCCTGACAGGGAGGTCTTGAGGCTGTACTGGGATGGTGTTCGTGATCCTCTGGCTGGGGTCGATCTGCCGGAAGGCCTTGCCCGAATCGAAACCGGAGTCCAGGACGCCCTTCTGGGAACAGTGCTTCAGGCTGCCGGCACCGCAGACTCCTGGTTGGTGCGCTTCAATGCTGCCCTTGCCGGTCAGGTGTTGGCCTTGCGGGTGCGGGGGCCGGTTTCCTTGCCTCTGGAGTTGGTCAGTGATTGCGGTGCTAGCACCGGCGTGAGGCCCCTGAGACTGTTGCTGCTGTTGGAAGAGGACGCCAGTCTGGAATTGTTACAGGTGCATCGGGCTGCGGGCCCCAGCCTCACCACTGTGGTGGTAGAAGCCAAACTCGAACCTCGGGCCCGCTTGCGCCATGGCGTCCTGGCCCAGGGCACGGATGCCAGTTGTCTGCTCGCACATCTGGCTGTCTCCCAGGCCCCCGCCAGCGAACTAGACCTGACAACGGTTGCGGGCGGTTGGGGTTTGGCGCGCCTGGAGCCCGCTATCACCCAGGTTCAGGGGGCTGCGGCCACTCGGCTGCGGGGCTTGCAGGTGGCGCGCGATCGTCAGATCGCCGATCTTCATAGCCTTGTGCGTTTTGAAGGCCCGGATGGTCAGCTTTACCAACTACAGAAAGCCGTTGTCGATGATGCCGGCCGCAGTGTTTTCCATGGGGCGGTGCAGGTGCCCCAAGCGGCCCAGCGCACTAATGCATCCCAGTTGAGCCGCAACCTGCTGCTCTCTGAACGGGCCAGGGTGGACGCGATTCCCCAGCTGGAGATCGTCGCCGATGACGTGCGCTGTACCCACGGGGCCACCGTGACCCGGTTGCAGCAAGAAGAACTCTTTTATCTCCGCAGTCGTGGCCTTGGTGCCGACCAGGCTGCGCGCTTACTGCTGGCAGGGTTTTGTGATGAGATCCTGGCAAGTTTGCCGGAGTCGGCATCCCGTTGGAAGCCTGCCGCTGCCCTGCTTGGCCCGGCCCGGCCCCGATGACCATGGTTAGTTCCACCGGGCCCCAGATGCCTCTGCCAGTCGCTGCGGTTACCCCCCCTCTAGGGGCTGCTCCAGATGCTCCTGCGCTCGCCGTGGAAGACCTGGCAGTTCTGACGCGGCCTGATTTTCCGCTGTTGGATCAGATCGCCTGTCTTGGCGAGCCCCTTATTTATCTTGATTTCGCCGCCACCAGCCAAAAGCCGCGCCAGGTTCTAAGTGCCCTCAGCCATTACTACGGCCACGACAACGCCAACGTGCACCGGGGGGCCCACCAACTGAGTGTGAGGGCCACCGAGGCCTTTGAGGGGGCTAGGGAGTCGGTTGCCCGTTTCATCGGTGCCACCAGTCCCCGCGAGATTGTTTATACCCGCAACGCCAGCGAGGCGATCAATCTGGTGGCCCGCAGCTGGGGGGACGCCTTTTTGCGGGAAGGCGACGAGGTATTGCTCACCTTGATGGAGCACCACAGCAATCTCGTCCCCTGGCAGTTGCTTGCCCAGCGCACGGGCTGTGTTCTTCGCCATGCCGGAGTAACAGAGAGCGGCGAGTTGGATGTTGACGATTGGATCAGCAAGCTGAACGAGCGCACCCGGCTGGTGAGCGTGGTGCACGTCAGCAATACCCTCGGGGCCTTGAATCCGGTGGCCCGTCTCGCCGAACTGGCCCACAGCGCTGGTGCCCTGATTTTGGTGGACGCCTGCCAGAGCCTGCCCCACCAGAGCCTTTCGGTTGCCCAGCTCGACTGTGATTTTTTGGTGGGTTCGTCCCACAAGTTATGCGGCCCAACGGGCATGGGATTCCTCTGGGCCCGGGAGGCGCTGCTGGAGTCCATGCCCCCGTTTCTGGGCGGTGGCGAGATGATTCAAGACGTATTTTTGGATCGCTGCACTTGGGCCGAATTACCCCATAAGTTCGAGGCCGGCACTCCGGCCATTGGCGAGGCGATCGGCATGGGGGCTGCCCTGGACTATCTCTCTGCCCTGGGAATGGATCGGATCCATGCCTGGGAGCAGCACTTGACCCGCAGGCTTTTTGCGAGGCTGCAGGCGATCGAGGGGTTGCGAATACTTGGCCCCACCCCCGAACAACAGCCCGATCGCGGCGCCCTGGCGGCCTTTGCGGTGGAGGGGTTACATGCCAACGACCTCGCCTCCCTGCTGGATTCGGCGGGCATTTGCATTCGCAGCGGCCACCACTGCACCCAGCCGTTGCATCGCCATTACGGTCTGAGTGGCTCGGCCCGGGCCAGTCTGGCCTTCACCACAACGGAGGCGGAAATCGACCATTTCACTGATGAGCTGGTCGGAGCCATCGGCTTCCTCAGGGAGCACTCCTGATGGACATGGGCAGGCCCGGCCCGCCTGCTACATGTGGAGTGACTTTGAGTTTTGGTGGCTAGGTTCTTGCGGCAAGCCTTCAATGCAACCATGGTCCAAAGCCTGCCGATCACCCTTGGGGCTGCGGCGGTGATGGCATCGCTGGCTGCTCCGGTCCTGGCCCAGACAGCTTCACCAAAACCACCGCCGGCTCCCGTCACAGGTGTATTCCCCCGTCAACCCCAGTCCCTTAAGGGGGCTGAGTCGGTGGTGGTGACTCCCAGCGTGGCCCCAGTTACTCCCTCTGCAAAGTCAGGGGCGGTGCCCATCGAAGATTTGGAGGTCGCAGAGCCCCCGGCCCGATCGGCCCCGGCAGGCTTGGCCCCCAAGGTGTTGGTCGAACCTTTGATTTTGTGGCAGCCCGAGGGCTCCACGAGTCCCAGGCCGGCTGCATCCCCCTCTCCCTCATTCACCTCGTCGGGTCGCCCGGCTCCGAGGGGACCAGGGGCTGGAATCAATCCATTCTTGCCAGGGATGGCTCCCCAGGGAGCCGGCGGTTATCAGATGGATCCGAGGCGGAGGGGCGGGCAGAGCAGTCCAGGTGGGGGGGCGTCAGATGCTCGGCCCCAACAACGGCTCAGGCAGGGGCCCAATGGCATGCAGATTCCCCCTGGGGCAGGCTCCCTTAGCGGCCCCCCCCAAGGCCCTATACCAGAGGGGATGATGCCTCCCCCTGGCGCCGTTCCCCCTGGGATGCTTCCTCCAGGGGCTGTGCCACCGGGAATGATGCCTCCAGGTGCCATGCCTCCTGGCGCCATGCCACCCGGTGCCGGAAGACCTGGGCCTGGGGCGATACCTCCCGACGCTTTGCCGCCTGGTGGCTTTCCCTCTGGGGTCCAGCCACAGGATGCACCGGCGGCGAGGTCGCCAGGGGCTGGGGCTAAATCCGCCCAAGAGTGGTCGCCATGGCCGTCGCTGCTGGCCACCCTGGGCCTGGGGGGGGCAGGTGTGTTGCTGGCCTTCCTGGCCCGGCGCCGTTCCACCAGCGGGTCGCCAACCAGGGTGGCAGTAGGCGAGAAGGGCCTCAAGAACGTGCCGCTGGGTCGCATTCCAACCGGGGATAAGACTGACTGACCCAGGGTCGCCCTGGCTGAGCGGCAATTTCGGGTAGCTCAGCAAGGCCTCCAAGGTGGCCGTAACGCAAGCCCCATGGTTGATTTAGCCCACCAAAGTCAGGGCTTGATCGGCCGCCGCTTCGCCGGCCAGGATGGCTCCCTCGCCGTAGCCGGGCCAGTGGGTTGCCATTTCGGTGCCAGCCCAGAGCACCCGGCCGTGGCCTTGGCGCCAGGCTGAGCCAAAGCCAGTCCACGCCCCTGGGCTCAGGTAGGTGGTGAAGGCGCCGGTGCTCCAGCTCTGCTGGGTCCAGTCCTGTTCGATCAAATCGAGGGGGCGGGCCGCTTCCGGTCCCCAACAGGCCTCCAGGTCCGCCAGGACGGCGGCCCGCCTTTGGGCTGGGGCCAGCCGGCCCAGGCGGATGGCCCGAGGGCCAGCCACGAAGCCCGCCAAAATGGCCGGGGAGCCGCAGGGGGGCGAACTGTCGGCGACCAAATCCAACCAGGGCAGATCACCAAGGGCCAGGCCGTTCTGGCCCCATTCGCGCCAAAAGGGTTTTGGGTAAACGGCCAGCCACTTGGCCATGCAGCCCATCGGCGAGCGCTGCAGCAGGGCTCGCTGCTCTGGGGGCAGGTCCGGTTCGAAGCGAATGCCGCTGCGCAGCGGCGGCGGAATGGCCACGATGGCTACGGCGGCCTGGTGGCAGTGGCCATCGGCCCCATGCACCCTCACCCCGCTGGCGTCCTGGCTGATGGCGACGACGGGGTTGCGCTGTTGCACGACCGATTCGCCCAAGTGTTGGGCCAGGCGCTGGGGCACCTGGCCCATGCCGCCGTGGACCAACCAACTTTCCGGGTTTTCTTCCTGGGGTGCCACGGCCTGGGTCCAGGCCAGGTGCAGGATCGAGCTCTCCGCCGGATCAAAGCCCCCTGATCCCCCCACCAGGGCCAACCAGCGCAGGGGCAGCTGGGCGATGGGGAGGTTGCAGCGGGCCTCCATCCAACTGGCGATTGTCTGGCGATCAAGTAGTTCGGCGGCATCCAGACTCCAGGGGGCCAGCGGTGGGACCTGCGCCACCAAGCCATCGAAGTCCTCTTTGAGATGGCGGGCTGCGTCGATGGCGGCCCGATCCAAGGGCAGGGCATCCGGCTCGAAAAACAGGAAGCTTTGGCGTAGGTCACTGGCTAGGGGGGCACTGCAGGCCTTGCCTTGCCAATGGAACAGGCCGAGGCCGTCGTAATTGCTTGGGAAGGTGGCCAGGCCCAGCTCCTGCACCAGGGCGGCAAAGCGGTGGTGGCTGGCGCCGCCCCACTGGCCCCCCAGATCGACCGTGGCACCGGAGGCGGTGGTGGCAGTGACCAGGCGACCACCGACCCGTGCTCGGGCTTCAAGCACTCGCACCCGCAGGCCTTGGCCCTGCAACCGGTGGGCTGCCACCAGCCCCGAGAGGCCGGCGCCGACCACCACCACATCTACGGGTTCAGGTGAGGTGTTGGCCATGGGCCTTGGGGCAGGAGCTAAGGCCATCTTGGGGCGGGATACTCTTCTGGCCAGCGTTTCATTTTTGGGCCCCGTCCCCGCCACCGACCATGAACATCGACGGCAAGGCCTGGCGGACGATCTGGCTGGAGGAGGGGGGAAGGTCGGTCGGGGTGATCGACCAGACCCTGTTACCCCATCGCTTTGAAACCCGATCCCTGGCCACCGTGGAGCAGGCGGCCGAGGCGATCAGCACGATGGTGGTGCGGGGGGCACCCTTGATCGGCGTGGCGGGGGCCTATGGGTTGATGTTGGCCCTGCAGCAGGATCCAACCGATTCGGCCCTGGCGGCGGCCTTCGAGCGACTTAATGACACCCGACCGACGGCAGTGAATCTGCGCTGGGCCCTGGAGCGGGTGCGGCAACGGGTGGCTTCCCTGCCGGAGGCGGAGCGGGCCGAGGCGGCCCAGGCCGAGGCTGGCGCCATCGCTGAGGAGGACGTGGCCATGTGCGAGGCCATCGGCGACCATGGCCTGCGCCTGTTCCAGGAGCTGGCGGCGGCGCGGCCGGCGCAGCGCCAGAACCGCCACTTCAATGTGCTGACCCACTGCAATGCGGGTTGGTTGGCGACGGTGGACTGGGGTACGGCCCTGGCGCCGATCTACAAGGCGCACCGTTATGGGATGGCCATCCATGTGTGGGTGGATGAAACCCGACCCCGCAACCAGGGGGCCAGCCTCACGGCTTTTGAATTGGGACGGGAGGGTGTTCCCCACACCGTCATCGTCGACAACGCCGGCGGCCACCTGATGCAACACGGCGAGGTAGATGCGGTGATCGTCGGCACCGACCGCACCACCCGCAGCGGTGATGTCTGCAACAAGATCGGCACCTATCTCAAGGCCCTAGCCGCCCACGACAACGGCGTACCGTTCTACGTGGCCCTGCCCAGTTCAACCATCGACTGGAGCCTGGATGATGGCGTGGCCGAAATCCCGATCGAGGCCCGCTCCGCAAGGGAGGTCACCCACATCCAGGGTCGCCGCGACGGCGACGCCAGCGACCCAGCTGAAGGCGGCCTGGCCAGCGTGCAGTTGAGCCCCGATGGCAGCGCCGGCTTCAATCCCGCCTTTGATGTCACCCCGGCCCGGCTGGTTACCTCCCTGATCACCGAGAGGGGCGTGGCGGCGGCGAGTGAGGCGGGGCTGAAGGGCTTGTTTCCAGACCTTAGACGCGCCGACCACTGATGAACCGTAGCAAGATAGAAATGACGGCAATGACCAGCAGGATATGAATCAGTCCGCCCATTGTGTAGGAGGTGACTAATCCAAGGATCCAGAGAATGACAAGGACAATGGCAAGGGATTCAAGCATGATTTTGACCGAAATGGTGATTAAGGCTAAGCAACGACGTTGCCTTGCGTAGCAGGCGACTTTTGGGCCCACCTGAGGGCCCTGAAATAGAAGCTCAGTTAAGACTGTCGGCCAGATTACCGGCGGCGTCAGAGACTTTCTCCGCTATGGATTTGGCCCCTTGCTTGATATCTTGCTGCGTTCCCTTGGCCGATCCCTGAATCTGCTTGACTTTGCCTTTGATTTGCTCGCTGGGCTTGCCAGTTATCTCACCATAAGCCGATTGCACTTTGCCCTCTGTCTCCTTGGCTTTCGCATCCATTTTCTGGGCCATGGTTGCGAGGACTTGGGGGGCAATTGCATGATTGTTGGTCATGGCTACCGCAGGCAATGGTATCAGCATCCAGGAGGCCAAGCATATCAAACCTGCCAATAGTTTTACCGTTGAGTCTTTCAGAATTGCAGCAAGTTGCTTGGCGAGAGTTTCCATGGAGCCCCATGTCTGTGGATTGCTTTCATCCTACCTATTCCATGTTGTGCCCGACATAAGGGCTGACCCTTGAGGCTTTTCGGGGCCTATCTTCTTGGCTAAAACCCATTCATCGCAGTTATTCGCGGCGAAGCTACAAAATATGAACGCATTTTTTCAATTGACATGTTTAGGCTGAATTGTTAGGTGGCGAAATCGGTAATGGTTGTATTTGTACTCATGCAAGTAGGCCCCGTCTTGCCAGGGTTGGATCCTTACCGCCCATGATGACCGAGCGGCGGGGCTGCTTGCCCGTCAATAGGTCTCCCCATCCCACAGATTCGCCATGGTGTAAGGCCCACCCTCCAGACACCAGAAGCGCCCATCAATCAGGCGCTGCCCCCCATCAATGGCGACCAGGCGCGCCATCTGATCTTGATTGAGACCGATGGCGGCGGCGGCCAGATTTTCGGCCAGTCGTTCGGGATGCACGGATTTAGGAATCACGGCGGTGCCACAGCCAATCCCCCAAGCCAGCAGTACCTGGGCTGGCGTGATTAGCCGTTCCGCAGCGATTGCCACCACCACTGGGTGCTGGAGCACCACCGGCGGCCGGGCGTCATTACTGGCCCCGAGCGGGGCGTAGGCGGTGAGCCGGATGCCGGAGGCGTGGCAGTAGCTGAGCAGATCGTTTTGCTGCAGCAGGGGGTGGCGCTCTACCTGCAGTACCTCCGGCTGTATCCGGGCCGAAGCTGCCAGGGCCATCAATTTGGTGCGGCTGAAATTGGACACACCGATGTGGCGGGTCAGGCCTGCTGTCACCAGATCCTCCATGGCGGCCCAGGTGGCGGCCAGGGGCACCTGGGCAAGACCGTATTGGTCCGCTGCGCTGGAGGGCATGGCCACGCCACGGCGCTGGGCCACGGGCCAGTGCATCAAGTAGAGATCCAGCTGCTCCAGGCCCAGATCCCCCAAGGTCCGCTCCAGGGCCGGACGTACCTCCTGGGGTTCATGGCAGTCATTCCATAGCTTGGAGGTGATCCACAGCTCCTGGCGCTGCACGTTGCCCGCGTCAATGGCTTCCTTGATGGCTGCGCCGATCTGGGCCTCATTGCCATAGATCGCGGCGGCGTCAATGTGGCGGTAACCCAGATCCAGGGCGCTGCGCACCGTGGCGGTGGTCTGCTCAGGCGGCAGTCGCCAGGTGCCCAGGCCCAGGGCCGGCATGGCGTCGCCATGGCGGAAGTTGAGGTTCGGCATGGGTGGGTGGGGGTGGAGAGAAGCCATGGCTGGCCGTTGGCGGGGGCTACGTCAGGGGAGCTTCAGGCCATTGAATGCACCCCGATCAGGTTCCCTTCGGTGTCGATCAGCAGGGAGATGAAGCCAAATTGGCCAATCGATTTCTTGGCGGCGTAGACCTGGCCGCCGGCAGCAACTGTCCGGCTTTCTTGGATGTTGGTGTCGCTGCTGCTGAAGTAAGCCAGGGTGCCGCCACCCCTTGAGGGCACATCCTCCATCTTGACCAGGGCGCCACCGGCACCCCACTGACCGGGATCGGCGGGGAAGGCCCACATGGGGATCTCGGTTTGCAGTTTCTCGAGCTTGAAATCGAACACCGCTTCGTAGAACGTTTTGGCCCGTTCAAGATCCTGCACATAGATCTCCACCCAGGTGAAGGGGTTGGCGGCCATGGCGTTTGCTGATCAGGTTTGCGCAGAAAGCTTAATTCCGGCTGGGGCCGAGATCTATTTTGTGACGGTTGTTAATCCTAGAGAGATGTCCGCTGCATGACAGATATGCTTCATGTTTCAAACAAATTTTTGTCCGGAACTTGAATAGTCTTGTTCGCTTAAATGTTAGTTCTTCGCGGCAGGCTTCGCTTAGTTTGAAAAGGTCCTGAATCCCCTTTGGCTAATGACTTAGTCGGTCAATAGTTTTTTGGGAGCGCCAATCAGGCTTGCTACCCTTCGCGGCTACAGCTACAGCTACAGCTTCAAGTACAAGTACATCAAAAAGCATTGAATACCTTGGCAACATCGTGTCAGTGCCCCTCTACTTGTGATCACCAAACCATCAGCCTCCTCCAACGAGCAGAACCATGAGTGAGTATCTTTCCCAAGGCGTCGATGAAGTGCCTGATTTTACAGCCACTGGCCTGACTGACAGCAGTGAAGTTGCCGCCAATGCGGAAACATTTAACGCGGCACTTGCCACGCTTCAGGATGTGGAAGCCCTGGCCATTTCGGGCTGCGTGACTGCCAGTGTGTCTGGAAACAAAATTTGCTTTACCATTCCCATCTTTGGCAGGTTTTGCTTCCCATCGCCTGTGCGTATCCCCGTTGGTGCTCAGCTTAAAGCATGCTTCCAAACCTGTGGAAGGATTATTCCAACTGGCGCAAAAGTAACTATTTACCTTAATGGTAGGGCTATCTTCACCAGAACGGTCGGTCGCTGTTGATCGTTGACGGGCAGCCGGAAGCGCTTCCAGCGTTATTTCCCTGATCAGCAATATCTTGTGCCATGGCATTTCAATGACCTGCCATGGAAAGGCCGCATTCAGGGGCAGATTTTTGCCACTGCCCCTTCTTTAAACCCACCTGTCCGCAAAGGATCACGCCATGTGCGAATGCGACAAACAACCGAATAATCTCTCAGCTGCCGAAGTCCCAGACTTTAGCGAAGCCGGCTTCACTGCCAGCAGCGAAGTCTCCGCCAATGCGGAAGCATTTAGCGCTGCTCTTGCCACGCTTCAGGGTGTGGAAGCCCTGGCAATTTCGGGCTGCGTGGCAGCCAGTGTATCTGGCAATCAAATTTGCTTTTCCATTCCCATCTTTGGCAGGTTTTGCTTCCCATCGCCTGTCCCCATCCCCGCTCGTGCCCGAGTTAAAGCATGCTTTCAAACCTGTGGAAGGATTATTCCATCTGGAGTTAAAGTAACGATTTACCTTAATGGCAGGGCTATCTTCACGAGAGTGATCGGTCGCTGTTGATTGTCGTCTGGTAGCCGGAAGTGCTGTCAACGTCATTTCAATTAGCATCAAATTGCAGTCCCATGGCATGTCAATGACGTGCCATGGGACTGCCTCATTGAGGGGCAGATTTTTCGCTGCTGCCCCTTTTTCAACCCCTCCGAACGCGCAGGCACTAAGGCCGGTGCAAAATTTGGGCAAAGACATACCGCCACCAATGCCCGTGGTGACGGCATGGATTGCTTGATTGTCAGGGTGCTTGCACTAGGCCCGCACCAACCGCCGCTGCGGGGAAAGGAAGCCGACGGGCTGTAGCTTGCAGTTTATCCCAGAGTTTCTTGCCTCGCAAGGAAGGATTGCTCTGGGCCCAAAGGGCCGCGCATCCCGCCACATGCGGCGCGGCCATGCTGGTGCCACTGATCGTGTTGTAGCGCTGGGGCCGTGGCCAGCTCGAGAAAACATCGCGTCCAGGACCGGCAATTTCAATTTTCCCGAAGTTGGAAAAACTGGACGGTCTCCGATTCGAATCCAAGGAGGCCACGGCCATGATGGAAGGCGAATTGGCGGGCGCACCGGTGTTGGATGTGGCATTACCGGCCGCCGCCACAATCAGCAAACCACGGCTCAAGGCGATGTTGCCCGCGTTGGTGTAGGCCGTCTGCACGGGAATTTGGCCGCCCAGGGACATCGAAATCACCTGACATCCCTGGGCAATGGCCCAATTCATGCCCGCCAGCACAGTGGCGGTGGTGCCACCGCCACTGTTGGTTAGCACTTTGCCGATGTGAATGTTTGATTGGTGGGCGATGCCGTACCGAGGCGTAGTTCCCGCTGGTGCTTTCGGACCGCAAGCGGTGCCCGTGCAGTGGGTGCCATGACCATTGAGATCTTGAACTGGCTGGCCTACAAAGGTGCCGGAAACGATGGGACGGCCCACAAAGTCTGGATGGCCGAGATCAAATCCCGTATCCAAAATCGCGACCTTGATGCCACTGCCGCTGAAGTTGCTGACATTCGCCCGGGTGGCCACCAATCCCCAGGTGGCGCCAAGTACCTGTTCTCCAGTTCCATCTTCCTCCCCTCCTCCTCCTCCTCCTCCATCGTCTTTTTTACCTGCCAGGTCTTCGGCGATCACCTGGGCAGCTCTGGCAAAACCGCGCAGATATTCGGCATTGTAGGCGAAAACAAAGTACTCAGGTTCTATTGAGGCGATAGCGCTGCTGTCGGCCTCGGCAGAGAGCAGGCCAGCCATTCCGATCTCACGAAAGGCGGAGCCACTGATCAGGGCCGAATTTACTTCAGAAAAATAGAGGGAGCCCCCGTCTGCCAATGTTTCCATTTCCACGTCCTGATTAGCGAAATCTCGCGAATCGGCTCCATAAACACCGCAGGAGCGCAATTGTTTGAGGCCGGCTGCTTCTTGCCCTTCATTGAAGGTGACCACATAGCGGCCTGTTTCCAGGTTGTCGCCGCCGCGATCAAGGGAGGCAAGCAGCAGATCATCCACACTGTTGGAGATGGGGAATTCACCCTCAGGCTTGGAGGAGTCGGCTAATGATCTCAGGTCAATGGACATGATGCTTATTGGGATTGACAAACCAATTAAAGCTGAAATCTATTATATGAATCACGATGTACATGATTCGTAATACGTCATCCCTATTGGGCCTTTCCCGCTGCCAGGTAGGCACCCGGAGCTCAGTGGTGGCGGTATAGCCAGATGTGCAGGGACTTCCCAGTCGCTGAGGGAGTCCCTATCTGCCTGGCCGAAATGCTGAGTACCCGCACTCGTTCAGCCAGCTGGGATCGGTGCCGCTCAGCCGCCTTGGCTAGAGCCAAATTGTTCCCCTCGTTGGGTAGGGGCACACCAGCGATAGGCAGTGGATCGCCGGCTGTTTTTTCATAAGATCGTTCAACAGATATTCCAGCGCGGAGCTGTTATTCGTCGGGCTAGGCAGGTCACTCGTGCTCAGGATCGCCGTGTCGAAGCGTGCCGCGGTAACAATGATCACTGCGGAGGCG
>JBIIJV010000013.1:0-27513 GCA_044233545.1 Cyanobium sp. | reverse complement strand
CAAGACTGAGCCGCTCTAGTGGGATCGATTTCGGAGGAGGGTCCCCAACACCACCTAGGTTTGGAACGGGCGACCCGGTCTTGGAGCGATGAAGCACACCCTTTCGGTGCTGGTGGAAGATGAATCCGGGGCCCTGAGCCGCATTTCGGGTCTGTTTGCCCGGCGTGGGTTCAATATCGAGAGTCTGGCGGTCGGGCCGGCGGAAAACCGCGGTGTTTCGCGGTTGACAATGGTGGTGGAGGGAGATGACGGCACCCTGGAGCAGATGAGCAAACAACTCAACAAGCTCGTCAACGTGCTGGGTGTCATCGATCTCTCCACCATTCCGGCGGTGGAGCGTGAACTGATGTTGTTGAAGGTGTCAGCTCCGCCCCAAAACCGCAGTGCGATCTTTGATCTGGTGCAGGTTTTTCGCGCCAAGGTGGTGGATGTGGCCGACGATGCCATGACCTTGGAGGTCGTCGGTGATCCGGGCAAGCTAGTGGCCTTGGAGCGCCTACTTGAGACCTATGGCATCCTCGAAATTGCCCGTACCGGCAAAGTTGCCCTGGAGCGGGCCTCTGGGGTGAATACGGAATGGCTCAAGGCGGTCACCTTGGAGAAGCGGGTACCGGCCTGATTCTGTTCAGTCCTGGAGATAGGTGGTCTGACCAAGGCTGGTGCGCAGGTGGGCCATTAGCCTACGGGCATCGCTAATGACGAGTTGGCCCTTGCTGATCGCCTCCTCGCTGGCTACCCTCAGTCGTTCGAGCAGGAGATCGGGGTCGTGCTCCATGGCCTTGAGCACTTCTGCATTGGTGTCGCCTCGAACCACATGATCAACCCGATAGCCGCCACCGTCAGAGAGGCGAATGTGGACGGCATTGGTGCTGCCGAAGAGGTTGTGCAGATTGCCCATTACTTCTTGGTAGGCGCCGCCCAAAAAGAGGCCAATCAAATAGGGTTCGCCAGGTTTTAGAGTGTGGAGTTCGAGCAGGGATTTGACTTGGCCGCGATCGATGAAGCGGGCAATTTTGCCATCGGAATCGCAAGTTAGGTCGGCGAAGCTGCCTAAGCGGGTAGGACATTCATCTAAGCGATGCAGGGGCATCACCGGGAACAACTGATCGATTGCCCAGGTGTCGGGGGCCGAACGAAAGACAGACAGATTGGCGTAGTAGGTGCCGGCGAGAGCCGCCGGCAGCCCCCGTAATTCTTCCGGTATGAGTGTTTCGTTTGCCATCGCCTCAAGTCGCTCGGCAATGGCCTGACAGCAGGCCCAGGTCAGTTGTTCGGCCTTGGCTCGATCGGGCAAGCTCAAGTAGCCAAGCCGGAAGGCGGCAAGGGCGTCGTCTTTGAATTTGAGGGCATCGTTCCAAGCTTCCTGGAGACGCTCGGGACCGGCGGCATTGACCATTGCGCCATCGGGGTCCACCGCTGCCAGGACGCGCTCGCTTTCCTCCCTGATGCCGTTGTAGGTGTCGCGCAGATTGCGCAGCACCAAGGGCTCCCGTTCCTCGGCGGCCGGCACATCCCCAGGCACGGATCCGGCTCCCAGGACATCAAACACCAGCACACTGAAGTGACTGGCGATGGCCCGGCCGCTTTCACTCACCAAGGTGGGCACTGGCACGTCATGGGGTTCGCAGCATTCGCGCACGGTGGCGACCACGTCGTTGGCGTAGTTCTGCAGGGAGTAGTTGGTGGACGCGGCCGTGGCGGTGCGGCTGCCGTCGTAGTCGATGCCCAGGCCCCCGCCGACATCGAGAAAGCCCATGGGCGCCCCGAGCCGCGTCAGTTCGACATAGATCTGCCCCGCTTCTTGGAGCGCGTCTTTGAGAACAGCGATGTCGTTGATTTGGCTGCCGATATGGAAGTGCAGCAGGCGCAGATCGGCCAGCAGGCCCGCCTGGCGCAGGGTGGCAACGGTGCTGAGGACATCGGGAATCGAGAGGCCGAACTTGGCCCGTTCGCCCACCGAACTGCCCCAACGGCCGGTGCTGCGGGTTGAGAGTTTGGCGCGAATGCCCAGGAACGGGGCGGCGCCTAGATCTTGGCTGGCCGCGATGATGCGCCCCACTTCATCGGCTTGCTCGATGACGACCACCGGCTGGCGTCCCAAGCGTCGCGCCAGGATCGCGGTTTCGATATAGCGACGATCTTTGTAGCCATTGCAGATCAGCAGCGCTTCTGGATCTTCCAGGAGCGAAAGGGCGATCAGCAGTTCGGCTTTGCTGCCAGCCTCCAGGCCGAAGTGCCAACGCCGGCCGGTTTCGACCAGTTGCTCGACGACATGGCGCTGCTGGTTGCATTTGACCGGAAACACCCCTTGGTAGCGGCCGCTATAGCCGTACTGGGCGATGGCCCGCTCGAAGGCGGCATGCAGGCGCTCCAGCCGGTCTTCGAGGATGTCATCGAAGCGGATCAACAGCGGCAGGGAGAGATCGCGCCCCTGCAGCTCCTGCACCAGGTCCACCAGATCCAGGGAGCCGCCCCGATCGCCGCAGGGCTGGACCATCACATGGCCGCGGCCGCTAACGGAGAAATAGGGGTCCCCCCAGCGGTCGAGACCATAAAGGGCGGCCCCATCGGCGGCGCTCCAGCTGGGCGAGGTGAGGGGGGCGGCCGGGGTGCCGTTGGCGTTGGCGAGCACCATCAGGCCCTGGGATGGGTGGAATTTAGATGCGCCGAATCTAGTCAGCGGTGGACGGGCTACGGGCGTCGAGCCTTGGCTGGCGCGACGGGGCCAATGCCCAGCGCCCGCCTGTAGCCACTGGTCAACCGGAGCGACCCACTTTGAGAAAGCGCCACCACTGTTTAAACTGTCGTATAAACAACGGCCCCTTTGATGGCTTCCTCCAGGCCCCGCCAGGCCCTGCGCCGTTGGGGAAACTCCCTCGGTGTACGGCTGCCGGCGGCGATCAGCAGGGAGGCAGGCCTCCACGACAACCAGACCGTTGAGCTCAAGGTGGTGACTGAGGGGGTGCTGATTCGGGTGGTTGAGCCACGCCTGACTCTGGAGGAACGCCTGGCCGCTTACGCCCCCATGGACGGTGAGCCCACGGAGGCGATGGCCTGGAACCCGGTCGGGGCAGAAGCCAGCGAATGACACCGAAGCGCTCGGCGGTTGCCTGGGTTCCCGATCGGGGTGATGTGATCTGGATCGACCACAATCCCCAGGCCGGCAGGGAAATGAAGGATCACCATCCTTTTGTGGTGCTCTCAACAGCAGGTTTCAACAGGTCGGTGGGATTGGTTGTGGGCTGCGCGATGACCTCAGCTCCCTACAACCGTGGCTCCAGCCTGGCGGTAGATCTGGGGCCGATCCCCGAGCGGCCGGATGCCCACAGTTTTGTGCTCTGCCATCAGATCAAGTCGTTTGACTGGAAAGCCCGCGGCGCCCGCCCCCATCCATTGGCTCGCCTCGATGGCGACAAGTTGGAGCAGGTGCTTGAGATCGTGGGGCAGATCCTGGGGTTTTTGCCGTAGCCGTCGGGCGATCCATTCACTGCTGGCATGGGTGCATTCAGCTGGGCAGCAAGGGCACGCCCTCCGTTCGGGCCGCCGCCTGCAGGGCCTTGTCGCGACTGGCCAGGGGCAGTCCGCGGCGCAGCGCCAGCTCCAGATAGGCGGCGTCATAACTGGTGAGGCGGTGGCTGCGGGCCAGGGCCAGGGTGTCGTGCCAGGCGCTGGTTGTGGTGGGTTGGTCCACGCTGATCGGCAGACCCTCCAGCAGGCCGAGGAAGGTGCGGCTGGCGGCAGGACTGATGCGGCCGCGCCGTTCGGCCTGCAACAGCACGTTGACCGTTTCCCATAGCCAGAGGGCCGGCACCTGGGCCCGATTCGTCTGCAGCCGCTCAAGGATCGCCCAGGCCCCTTCGCTGGCCTCATCGGCAAAGCACCAGGCACAGCTCAGCGAGACATCGAGCACCAGATCGCCGGCGGTCGACGCAGTTTCCGCGGTTGGTTCCAGGGCGCTCATCTGCGCCCCTGATCACGTAGCTCGGCGATGCTGATGTCGCCGAGGCTCTGCCCCTGGTTGAACTGGCGCAGGCGCGCGATGGTTTCTGCCACGCTGTCGGGGGGCTGGGCAGCGGGTGGCACCAACCGCGCTACGGGGTGGCCGTGGCGGGTAATCGTGATCTGTTCGCCGGCGCTGACGGCATCGAGCAGGGCCGCCAGATGGGTTTTGGCCTCGAAAGCACCGACGCTGCGCATGGAGACAATTTCAACTAGTTGTCAACCAGTTTAAGGGGTTTCCTTCTTTTCCGGCCGCCTGCCCTCGGCCGCCGCACCTGTTCTTCGAGCCGCCCTGGCCAAGCGTGCGGATAACGGCGCCTGCGCGACAAGCAGAACGCGTCACGCTTGATCAACGAGCATCGGCAACGCCAACAGCAGTGCGACGCCGAGGCAGATCTGGAGCAGGATTTGCTACGCATTCAGCCCGCACCAGCCCGACACTCCCACGCCCAACGGCCCGGGGCACCGGCTGGTTTCTGTAAGCAGCAGCAGCACCGGCCCAAGACCCTGCTTGCGACCAAAACGTGCCTGCCGATACCGACAAGCGGGGGGGGGCTTAATAATTTCCTCGGTTTTATTTAATAACTTTAAAATGTTTCGTTTTTCTGCATCTTTCCCCAAGCTGGCCCTCGGCGCCACTGCGGCCCTAGCTGCCATAAGCATCAGCCCGGGCTCGGCCCAGGCTTTTGTGGTGACGGTGGGTGGTGTGCAGTACGACGTGACCACTTTCACTGGGTCAGCCGACAACAACGCGGTGAAATTCAACACGCCGGCTAACGGCGGAATGATGCCCTGGTATGGGAATGGAAGCCTTGCGATTGATTTCGCTCTTGCAGTTCAAGGTTTTTTTGGTAATCGGACTGTTTACGCCACCGCTTATACCTTTAATCCGGATCCTACTGTTAATACCAATATGGCTGGAATCTTTTGGGACACCCAATACGGCAGCAACCTCAACGCTGTCCCTTGCCCCGACTGCTTTACAGGGGGTGCCACTGGTGGCGCTTATAATGAAACGTATGCGGTTGCAACAGAAGTTCCCCTAGCCGTCCCCGCCCCGCTGCCGCTGTTCGGAGCCGCTGCCGCCTTCGGCTTCAGCCGCAAGTTGAGAAAGCGGATCAAGCTGGCGCCAGGTGCCCTCGGCTCCGCCATGCCCCGGGCCTGAAGGCGGGCGGTGGCAAGGTTCCCTGTCTGAGGGCAAGCGCCAGGGGTTGGTGGCGCTCGCCGCCTGAACGGCCAATGGCTTGCTGGTGAGCTGGCGCCCTTCATGGCGATGGGCTTTGCGGTGAGCGCCCGGCGCAGCACACCGCCGCCCCGGCAGAAGCCGGTGCTGCCTTAGGGGGGCCTCCCTATCCCTCAGCCCGCCCAGATCTCCTCCAGATCGATCACCAGCCCCGGAAACAGGGGCGCCCCATCCAAACGGTCGGCGGGCTCGATCCGGCGGGGGCTCTCGGCAGGGCCTGCCAGCGGCCCCCAGATTTCCACCGCCCGCTGCTCGGGGATCAGCAGCCAGCCCAGGCGGGCCCCATTGGCTTGGTAGGCCGTGAGCTTGCGGCGCAGGGCCGTCAGTCCGCGGGGTGTCCCATCGCTCGGGCTTGCCAGCTCCACCACTAGGTCCGGGCAGAGGGGCGGGAAGCTTCGCCGTTCCACCTCATCGAGAGCCTGCCAGCGGTCCAGGTTCACCAGGGCCGCATCGGGGCTCAGCACGGAGCCATCGCCCAGCCGGAAGCCGGTGGAGCTGTCGAAAAGCTTCAGGGGCAGGCCACTGCTCCTGATGGCCAGCTGAAGCAAAAACGCCAGGGTGCTGTTGCGGGCACCCGTGTCGCCACCGGTGGGGGTCATGGTGATCAGGGAGCCATCGGCGGCCAGCTCCAGCACCGCGTCCGGATTGGCGCTGCAGAACTCGGCGAATTGCTCGGGCGTGAGCCGCAAGCTGCCGGTGAGCGTTTCCGGCAGGCTGAGAGGGCTGAGGGGGGCGAGCATGGGCCCGACAACGGGGCTGCCTTCAGCCTAAGGCGGAGTTTGGCTGGATCTGAACGGGTCTGTCGCTTCGGCGTTGGGGAGACGCCCTTGATGTGCGGCTGCCGGCCGTTTTTTGCCGCGAGGCAGGTCTCCAGGACAACCAGACCGTGGAGCTGAGGGTGGTGGCTGAGGGGGTGCTGATCCGGCCGCTGGAGCCGCGCCTCACCCTGGCGGAGCGCCTGGCGGCCTCGGTTCCCGATCGGGGCTATGGGATAGGGATCGCCGCCGCCGTGGCGGCCAGCCGCGCCGGGCGCTGACCATGGCCGGGCTGGCCGCGGTGCTCGACACCAACGTGCTGCTTTCAGGCCTCGCCTACCCCGCCAGTGTGCCCGGCAGGTTGCTAGCCACCTGGCGCTTCGGGGCGCTGGAGGTGGTGCTGTCTGATTTCATCCTGGCCGAACTGGTGGATCCGGAGGTCGTTGAGGAGAGCGACCTCACGGATCGCTACGACCTGCCGGTGCTGGGTACTCTGCTGGCGGCGCTGCAACTTGGCTTGGCCCAAACCCTGGTGACTGGCGACAAGGCCCTGCTGACCCTGCGGGATCGCTATCCCATCCGCACCCCCGCAGAGTTTTGGGCGGTGCATGGCGGCCTCTGAAAAGGTCTGCTGCCCCTCCACCACCGCGTTGGGAGTTTCCCTAAACAAAGCACCAGGCCCAGCTCCGCGAGACATCGAGCACCAGATCGCTGGCGGTCTCCGACGTGTCAGCGGACGATTCCAGGGATCTCAGCGGCGCCCCTGATCGCGCAGCTCGGCGATGCTGATGCCGCCGAGGTTCTGCCACTGGTTGAACTGGAGCAGGATTTGCTACGCATTCAGCCCGCACCAGCCCGACACACCCACGCCCAACGGCCCAGGGCACCGGCTGGATCCTGTCTGCAGCAGCAGCACCATCACCGGCCCCAGACCCTGGTTGCGATCAAAACGTTCCTGACGATACCGACAAGCGGGGGGGGGGGGGGCCGCCCCCCCCCCCCGCATAATGATTTCTTCGGTTTTTAAAAAACTTCAAAATGATTCGTTTTTCCGCGTTTTTCCCGAAGCTGGCCCTCGGCGCCGCTGCGGCCCTGGCGGCCATCAGCCTCAGCCCGGGCTCGGCCCAGGCCTTTGTGGTGACGGTGGGTGGCACGCAATATGACGTGACTACGTTCACGGGTTCGTACCTCAGCGACACCAACAAATTTGAAACCGCAGCTAATGGCGGCGTGATGCCTTGGTGGGGTTCTGATTCTTCTCTAGCGGAAACGTTTGCGTCTCAAGTAGGACTCGAAATGGGGCTGCCAAATTATAGCAACACACACGGTCCCCTTTTTGCTTGGCGATTTAGATTGCAGGATTCAATAGATAACTGCTATTATATTGGTGGTGGAATCGGCTGTGGCATTGCAAATAATTCTATTCCCTATGTCTATGCGCAGGCCACCCCTTACGCGCCACCGTCAACCCCAGTACCCGGCCCCCTGCCGCTGTTCGGCGCCGCCGCTGCCTTCGGCTTCAGCCGCAAGCTGAGGAAGCGGATCAAGCTGGCGCCAGGTGCCCTGGGCTCCAGCCTGCCCCTGGCCTGAGGCCGGCTGGTGGTCGGTTCCCTCTCTGAGGGCGAGCGCCAGCGGCTGGCGGCGCTATTCGCCGCCACGGCCAATGCGCTGCTGGTGATGTTTGTGCTGGCGGTGGCCTTGCGGCTGCTGCCGGCCAAGCTGCCCGATCCCTTCTGGCTGCTGGCCAGCACCGGGGCCCCCACCCGCACGGAAATCCTGCGCCTTGGCCCATTGACTGCAGGTGCCGCTGTTGTTCGTGGCCAACGTTTTCAGCCGCACCGATCTGCGGGCGGCACTGTGAACGGCCGGCCCTGGCAATCGAAGTCAGCCCTGCTGCCAGGGATTGACCAACGCCACCCCGGTGGCCTCGAAGTCGGCCAGGTTGCGGGTCACCACCACCAGGCTATGCACCAGGGCCGTGGCGGCGATCAGGCCATCGCGAAAGCGGGCAGCACCCCCAGTTCCAGTTCGTGGAGGGTGATCGCGGAGATGAACAGCGCCGTGGCCTCCACCTGGTCGGCCCAGGCCGCCACCCCGGCATTCGCCTTGCCGGAGCGCACCTTGCCCAGCTCCGCAACCAAGTTGGTATCGAGCAGGAACATCAGCAGAGATCGGCCGCCCGGGCCAGCTCCGATGGCTGGATTAGGGGCAGCTCCAGATCCTCCCCACCGGGCAGGGCCAGCAGATCAGCGATCGAGCGCAACACATGGGCGGGGCGGCCCCGGTCGGTGATGAACACCGGTCCCTGACTGGCAGCACGCTTGGCGCCGGCGGCGTCCTGGTTGAAGACGAGCTGGTGATTGTGACGACCATGCTAATCCGGACTGATCCGAGGCACGTATTACCAATGATGTGCACCGCATCCGCGCAGCCCCATTGCGCCAACTGCCGCTCAAACCCCTGCAGCGGATGACCACCGCAAGCCGTCATCCGGATGGCGATGAGGCTCCGGTGGATCTTTTTCGATGCAAGGGATGGGCCCCTGGCCCTGGCGGCGGCGCGGGCCGTGGTGGACACCGATCGGCATGGTCATCAGGGGCGGGGGCCTGCTGACTCCAGCGCATCCGCCAGGGACAGCACCTGTGTGCGCTCATTGAGCCGGTAGCTGCGCTCGCCCGGCGTGATCACCAGCAGACGGTCCAGATCCAGGTCCGCCAAGGCCTGCCGCATCGAAGCGCTCAGCCGGGGGGCATCCGCCCGTTTGATCTCCACACCGATGCGCAGACCTTTCTGAAGCACCAGCAGATCGAGTTCGGCGCCGCCATGGGTGCCCCAGAACCAGGAGCTTTCGGGTCGCCAGGCTGCCAGCAGTTGCTCGATTACATAGCCCTCCCAGGAGGCGCCGAGGCGCGGATGGCAGAGCAGGGCCTCGTGGCTTTGAATCTGCAGCAGCTGGTGCAACAGGCCCGTGTCGCGGAAATAGATCTTCGGAGCCTTCACCTGGCGTTTGAGCAGGTTGGCGTGCCATGGCTGCAGCAATCGCACCATGAACACACCTTCGAGCAGATCGAGATAACGGCGACAGGTGGTTTGATTCACCCCGAGCGAGCGGCCCAGTTCGGCGCCGTTCCAAAGCTGGCCGTGAAAATGGGCCAGCATGGTCCAGAAGCGCTGCAGGGTGGCTGCCGGCACGCGCACCCCCAGTTGGGGGATGTCGCTTTCCAGCAGGGTGCGGATGAAGTCGCGTCGCCAGATCAGGCTGGCTTCCTCCGAATCCGCCAGAAAGGAGCGAGGAAAACCACCGCGCAGCCACAGGCTTGTGGCGGCTTCCTCCCCCACCTCCGCCAGCGAGAAACCCGCCATCTCCACAATCTCGAGGCGGCCAGCCAGCGATTCCGATGACTGGCGCAGCAGCGCCGGCGAGGCGGAGCCGAGGATCAGAAAGCGCGCCGGGGCATCAGCTCTGTCGGCCAGCACCCGCAGGATCGGGAACAGCTCCTGTCGCCGCTGCACCTCGTCGATCACCACCGTGCCGCGCAGCTCAGCCAGGGCCGTGAGCGGCTCCTCCAGCCGCGCCAGGCTGATCGGATCCTCGAGATCGAAATAGTTGGCCGAAGCCACGGGCACCAGCTGGCGGGCCAAGGTGGTCTTGCCGCACTGGCGCGGACCGAGCAGCGCCACCACCGGCGCTCGGGCGAGGGCGGCCTGCAGTGAGGCGAAAAGCGAGGGCCTGGGAAGCATGGCGCCACCCTAGGCAATGCCTTGAAAATCCTGCAACTGGCACACGAATTTCAAGGTGCTGATTTCGCTTCTCGCCAGCGCCGTTCCCCAACCCCCTTGGGGGAGGAAGCTCTGATGACAGCCAGGGTGTCTCAGCCCTAGCCCTGCCAGGGATCAAGGGTGGCCACACCGGTGGGGGTGAAGTGGCGCAGGTTCTGGGTCACCACGGTGAGGCCATGCTCCAGGGCGGTGGCGGCGATCAGCAGGTCGGCGCTGTCGTGGCCCATGGCGGCCGAGAGTTGTCCCCAGCGGCGGGCGATGGGCAGATCCACCGCCAGCATTCGCTCTCGGTGCAAGTGCAGCAGGCGTTTCAACCAGGTCGCCAGCTCTTCGGCAAAGGCCGCATCCATGCTGCGCTGCCGGGCGATACCCCGTTCGATCTCGCCGATACTCACCACACTGAGAAACAGGTCGTCGTGCTGCTGCCGGGAGATCCAGGCCACCACCCCTGGATCGCGCTGGCGGCGGCGCAGCTCCGAGAGCACCATCGTGTCGATCAGGTACACGGAAATTCCCGCGGCGTCAGCTCGATCCGCTCGAAGGGTTCGTCGTCCTGATGCAGCGCCAGCAGCAGCTCCGGCAGTGAGGGCGCGCTCGCCTGATCCAGCCGTTGCAATCGCTCATATTCCGCTGCGGAGATCACCACACCCACCCAGCGCCCGCGGCGGGTCACCCTCTGCGGCTCACCAGCCAGGGCTGCCTCCACCACGGCGCTGAAGCGGTTCTTGGCGTCCTGCAACGTCCACTGGGCGACCATGGGGAAACAGCTAGCTGATCTGGCTAGCTTAGTAAAATGGAGTCGCCGCTGCCTGGCTCGATTCACGGCACCAGCACCTTTGAGCTTCTGGCGGCGCTGGGGCGCGACTGGACAGCTTGGGTCCAGCCTGCCGGAGCTGCTCCTAACTTCAACTCATCGCGGCGAGGCGAGCATGGCGAGCGTGCAGGAGATCCGCCAGCGGCTGCGCGGCCAACGGATCGAAACCTTGCGCAGCAGCATCGAGCCCCTGCTGGCCGGACGGGCTGGAGCCGAGGTGTGGCTGTTCGGCTACCTGGCCCGTGGCGACTGGGATGCACGCGCGACCTCGCCATGGCGGCCTATGCCAGCCAGGGAGGTTTCCACCCCCAGACTTGCAACCACTGCTGCCAGGCAGCCTCTGCCGGGGGTCAGGGCAGCAGCAACCTCTCCAGGCCTTCAAACCGTTCGAAATCGCGATCGAAACTCACCAGGCGCCAGCCATTGGCGATCGCCAGGGCCGCCAGATGGGCATCGGTGCAGAGCCGGGCCAGCAGCTCAGCGCTAGGCTGCAGCTGATGAAACACCTCCCAGCCGTTGGGCGCTGGCGCGGCCAGCTGCACGCTCGGCTGCTGGCACAGGGCTTCCATCAGGGCGGAGGTTTCTGAAGCGTTCTTGACGGTCGTGCCCATCAGCTTCGGCTGGCACACCAGGCGCACCAGCCCCAGAGCTGTGACTGTGCAGAACAGCACCTGGTCTGCAGCCTGCTGTTCCCAGTACCGAACTGCGTGCTGGTGGTGGCTGTGTTCGGGCCAGGCCAACGCCAGCCAGACATTCAGATCCGGCAGGTCGGCGGTGGTGCTCACGGGTCGAGCAGCTCGAACAGGGCGGCGTTGCTGAGCTGGTGGTCCTCAATTGCCACCGGTCCGTCCAAGCGCGGCAGCGTGGCCGCGGATCGTGTCAGTCCGGCGCACTCGGGAGCGGCGCTGAGCCCTTGTTCCACATAGCTGCGCAGCAACTGCTTGAGGGTCACACGCTCGCTGGCCGCCCGGGCTTTAAGCCGCGCAAACAGCTAATCCTGCAGCTCCAGGGTGGTGCGAATGCGCCAGGGCCGTTTATGTGAGCATGTTGTGTGCGCATATTCGTGCGCATCAATCGAGCTGGGATGCCCCGTCGTCGGGACCAGCGCCGGCTGAACATCGGTGGCGGCGAAGTCGGCACCCTTGAACAAGAAGGGTGCCTCTAGGGCCATGGCCAGGCCATAGCTGAAGCAGTCGCCGAAGTTGAGGGCTGCCCGGTGCTGCCCCTTGCCGAAGCGGCGCCAGACCACTAGCGCCCAGTGCACATGCGTTTCCCCCAGTGGCACGGTGGTGATGTCGGCCGCCGCCAGCAGGTCGGAGGTGTCGATCACCATGGCGGATTAGTTGGCAAGGCCGCTCAGGCTGGTAGGCCCGTTTCGTCGTAGAGCTGCGCCTGGAGTTGGGCGCCACTGCGTTGATCCGGCCAGGGGAGCTCGCGGCAGCGGTTGAGCAGCTGCAGCAGCGCCTGCCGCCGGGCCGCCTCATGTTGACCTGGCGCGGCGGTGCAGCAGCGATCGAGTTCGGCGCGAAGGGCTTGGCGCACGGCGTCGGTGACGCTGGTGCCCCGATGCTCGGCCAATTCGCGGGACATGGCATGAACAAGCGGGTCCTTGCTGTTCATGCCCATGGCTTGCAGAGGCAGAAACTTAATCAAATTTTCGCCGCAGGTCTCTCTGCCGCTCGGATCGGTCAGGGGGCTGCATGGCCGCGCCCCGGGCCCCCCTGGTGGCGATACCCTGGGAATCTCCATCCATACCGTCAAGGACTACGGCAAGAGCATCCGCGTCAAATACAACGTCAAGACCCGCGTTCAGTTGATCAGCGCCATGCTGGGGCGGGCGCTGCAGACGAGTCGCTGACGCCCCCAAGTGCCCGTTTCCCTTGCCAAGCGGCTACCCCAGCGCAGACGATGGCCATTAAACCCATCTGCCCTCGAATCCATGGCCGCCGAACGCTCCTTCATCGCCATCAAGCCCGACGGGGTGCAGCGGGGGCTGGTGGGGGAGATCCTGGGCCGCTTTGAGCGCAAGGGCTTCAAGTTGGTGGGCCTCAAGCAGCTCACCCCCAGCCGCGAACTGGCCGAGAGCCACTACGGCGTCCACCGTGAACGTCCCTTCTTTGCCGGTCTGGTGGATTTCATCACCAGCGGTCCGGTGGTGGCGATGGTCTGGGAAGGCGATGGCGTGATCGCTAGCGCCCGCAAGCTGATCGGCGCCACCAAACCCCTGGAGGCCGAGCCCGGCACCATTCGCGGTGATTTGGCGGTGAACATCGGCCGCAATGTGATCCATGGCTCCGATGCCCCCGAAACCGCCGAATTTGAAATCGGTCTGTGGTTCACCCCCACCGAGCTGAGCGACTGGACGCCGGCCGATCAGGGTTGGCGTTCGGAGGGCTGAGGGGCCCATGGCTTCCCCTCTCACGGCCGCCGATCTCCAAACCGTTTCCCTGTTCGCCCACCTACCGGCGGCCCAGTTAGAGGTATTGCTCGCCGGTCAGATCCCCCTGGCGGCTGACGCTGATCAAGTCCTGCTCATCCAGCGGGACGAGGGAGAAGCGGTCCTGGTCATTCAGGAAGGGCTGGCCAAGGTGAGATCGTTCTCCGCCGATGGCGAAGAAGTGGTTATCGCCCTGCTCGGTCCTGGCGACCTGATGGGGGAGATGGCGGTTCTGACGCATGGTCTACGCAACGCCGATGTGGTGGCGCTGACACCTCTGGTGGCCGTGAAATTGCGGGCCGGTCTGTTCAGGGAGTTGGTGTTCCATGATGCCCAGGTCTGCTTGGAACTGGCCCGTCTGCTGGCGGTGCGGCTGAGAGCCAGCCATGCCCGCCTGTTGTTGCAAAGGGCAGACGCCACCACCCGTTTGCTGGCGGTTTTGCAGGACCTTGCCCTGACCGCGTCGCGAGGTAATGATCCCCTCGCCCCGATCCCTCCCCTGCCCCAGCGGGAGCTGGCGATCATGGCTGGTCTGGCACGACCAACCACCTCCAGCACATTGGCCAATTTGCGCGAGCGCGGCATCGTCAAGGTTGACCCCCAGGGGATGAGGATCGCCGATCCCCAGGCCCTGCGCAAACGAGGACTGCTGGTTTAAGCCCAGGGCGGTTTCGGTGATCGACCCAGTCGGTTGAGACTGGCTTATTCCTTCTGCACCCTTTTTGCGACACCATTTGGATGTTTCAGCAGGAGGGGCTTTTAGGTTGGCGTCTGCTCGAATCGACTCCAGTGAAATGACTCCAGCTCGGGTTCGAACCGATTCAACCCGTTCTGGATTGCCCCCACGAGCAGCTCTACAGTTATGGCAGCCAGCAGCACCCCGTTGCGGTGGTGGCCCGTCGCCAGCCAGAGCCCTTGAATCGGACTGGTGCCCAGCAATGGCGCTGCGTCGGCTGTGCAGGGGCGAAACCCCCACCAGCGCTCCATCGGCGGCCAGCTTGAGGCTTCGGGCAACAACTCAACCAGACCTTGCTGCAGTTGCCGTTGACCCCTGGGCGTCAGCCCTGCGCTGAAGCCTGCCTCCGGTTCGCTGGTGGCACCCACCACCAGCAGCCCATCCTGACGCGGCACGATGTAGGTGCCAGGGCCGAACAGCACCCGCGTCAGGGCTTGGCGCGGCCCTTGGAGGGAAAGCATCTGGCCTTTGACCGGAAACAAGGGCAGTTGGGGCAGCAGGCGAGCGCTCCAGGCTCCGCAGGCCAGCACGGCCCGCTGGCAGGGCAGTTCGTGTTCCTGGTCGTCGGCACGCCTGAGGCGCATCCCAGCCAGTCGCCTCCTGACCAGCCCTGCCGCCCCCCCTGGCCCCTCGCACTCCGTGAGCAGTTCCAGCACTTCGCTGCCTTCCTCAAAGGTCACCCCCCGGGCGACACAGGCGGCCTCCAGGGCGCGCATAAGTTCGCGGCGGTTGTCGATCTGGCCGTCCTGGGCAAACAGCAGGCCGGCCTGCCAGGGGGGGGCAATGCCAGGTACCTCCTGCTCCAGCCCCGAGCGATCTAGGGGCAAGCCCCAGGGCGCTGTGGCGTAGCCATCCCGTTCGGCCTTGCTGGCAAAGGGCACGACAATGCCGCAGGGGTGGAGACCGCAACCCAGACCGCTGTCCGCCTCGATGGTCGCGACCCAGGCGGGGATCAGCTCCAGGCTGCGTTGGCCCAGGGCCAACAACGGACCTTGCAGCCCCTCGGCGTGGGGGGCAAGCATGCCGGCTGCGACAAAGCCCGCCGCCTCGCTGCGGCGGCGACTCAGCACGTGAACCGACTCTCCACGGCGAGCCAGGCCATGGGCGATGGCCAGCCCCAGCAGGCCTCCGCCCAAAACCAAGATGGTTTCTTGAGCTTTGCTGGCCATTGGTCTGGGATTAGCGATTGGCAGGCATCGGCCCCTTGCGGGGAACCAAAAGCAGGGCTCTACCAGCCGGATCGGCCACCGCTGCGTCGGCCTTCAAGCTTTTGCCTTGGGACCAGTGCAGCAGCAGGGCGCGGAGGGGCCCGCCATCGCTGCTGGCAGGGGCTGGCAGGTTGAAATGGGTACCACCCTCAACCAACACCAGCTGGCTGCGGTCCTTGGGATAGAGATGAAAGGGATCAAGGGCCTCCGGTTGGACGGGCACCACGATGTCGCTGCTGCCAGAAATCAATAACACCGGTTTCTGCAGATCCGCCAGGCCAACGGCAAAGACCAGGGCTTGGGGGGGACTCACGGCGATGACACGCACGATGCGGGGATCAGCTAGCGAAGCGTCGGTTGCTGCGGGCAGGAAGGTGCACTGCAGCACCCAGCTCAGGTTGCGTTCGGGATTGTTGCTGTTTTTGCAGGCCTGCCAGAGAGTGGCCTGGAGGCTGCGGGCGCCGGCCAGCTGGAGGGCGGTGGTGCCACCCCAGGAATGGCCGATGAAGGTGAGGTCCCGGGCCGGGAGGCCTTCTGCCCCGGGAATCTGACCGTTTTCCATGGCGTCCAGCACCGCTTTGACATCCCTGGGGCGGCGCAGGAATTCGCGCGGATCGGGTGGCGGCGCATTGCCGGCCAGCATCTGGGCTTGTTGGCTGATGTCACTGCCGGGATGGCGGGGTAGCAATACCGGCGCTCCATGGCTGGCGAGATGTTGCGCCCAACCGAGAAAACTGGTGGGCGAATCCCATAGTCCATGGGAGATGACGACGGCGGGCAAGCTGGGCGGGCCTACCGGGCGCACAAGGGTGACCTGCAGCGATTCCTTCCCGTTAACGGAGGGCAGTTTCACCACCCGGGTCGTGATGGCGAAAGGGCCTCGCGCCAAAGCCTCCGAGGGCGCCGCCGGCAGGCGGGGAAGCGTTTTCAGCAGCGCGGTGATCTTTTCGTCGTTCTGGTTGATTTGCCTGAGGAAAATGGCGGCACGGTCCAGGCGGATCGAGACTTTGTGGCCAGGGATGGCCTGCAGCAGGTTCAGCAGCGTTGCTTGGCGGCCTTCAGCCAAGAGTTTGCGTAGGCCAGCCTGGACTGGCTCGGAGTCCAACACTTTGGCTTCGTTGCCATCGACATCAATCAACCGTTTCAAGATCAGCTCGACCTGGCGGGCCATCGGTGCGTCGAGATGGTCCTGCATCGGCAGGGGTTGGTTCAGCAACTCCTGCAGCCGCAGCGCATAGGTGCCATTGGTGGCTCTGTTCAGCTCCGCCAGATCGCTATTTCCCGCCCAGAGGGCATCGGGGGTGACCAACTCGGCGATCCGAACCGAAAAATCTTCTTGGAGTAACGGCAGACGGATCTGCAAAACATCGATGGCCCTGGCTGCTCCCGGGGTCAACAGCAGTACAGTGCCCAGGGCGGTGGCTACCGCGGGCGAGCGCAAGTGCTGCGATAGACCTTGGCGGCAGCGCCGGCGCAGTTGGCGTAGAAGGAAAGCCAAGGCAGGCCATAAATACATGGCCACCAGTGTCTCGCAGCAGCTGGACTCGTGGAGCGCACGGCGCCCACCGGCCGCATCGCGCCAGGCTCGCCCCGCCCCCTGGATATGCCGTCTGGCCAGCAAGGGTGCGCCGGGCTGCCCCAGTCGCCCAATCTGCCTGCCCCTCTCAGAGCTGGCGCAACAGCCCTCGCCCTGGCCCGCGAACACGAGGACGGCGTGCCTCGGTTGCAAGTCAAGCCGCCCAAATCCACCAATATGGCGGTGATAAAAGATGGTCAAATCCTCGCCTGTTGCTTAAATTTGCTAATCTTATGTCTAAGGATTAGACTCTGCGCGCAGTTGGGTGAGCTTGAAATTATCTTGCTGGCTGTCCATTCTTGCGTGATTTTTATCTCGCTGTCAACGATTAACCGCATTTCTGGCTATTGGTTTGCACGGCGCTGTGAAAAGCTAATACGTCTTGAATGGTTTGGGATTGAAAGTGCGAAAAAGCGGGAAAAAAGCCGGTGACTGGATTTGAACCTGCGACCTACTGATTACGAATCAGTTGCTCTACCACTGAGCTACACCGGCAGCCAGAAGAAATTAGCATTCGCCCCCCTCCCTCCGTTGCCATGGCTTTGCCACCCCGTCCTGATCTTGATCCCGAGTTACGTCGCCGCCTGCTGCTCGAGGCCCGCACCCCATGGAGAGGTCTGCGCAGGTCCCTCTGGTTTGCCTTGTTGGCCTCGGCCGGTCTCGGGCTGGCAACGATGGCATTGAGACTGTCTGCGGGCTCCGAGGTGGCCTCAACCGATCTCTTGATCCAGAGCATCGCCGTTCTCGTTTGCGGCGGGCTGCTCTGGTGGGATCGCAACCGGGAACTCGGCGATGGCCCCCCCGTCGATGTCCCCCCCGGGGATCAATGAAGCCTCAGTCTCGACGCCTGGCTCGGCGATGGTGGCTGGCGGGGCGGTCCCTGGCGGGGAAGGCGGACTGGGTTCGACTTTCCCTTGAAAAGGGGCGAAAAGCAGTAGCGGCAGACCCAGGCTGAGCCGCTGTGCTGCCATTGTTTCGCTGGTCATGGCAGGCAGCAGGGTTACGGCATCGGTGGGCCGGCTGAGCAACCAGAGGGATTGAAGCAGTTGTTGCCATTGCCACAGCATCACGGCCAGAACGGCGGCTGACAGCAGCAGGGCCAATAGGCGGGGACTTGCCGACAGGGGTGAATAGGGATGGGCCAGGGCCGCGTGGTTGTCAATCCACCACAGCATGGGCAGCAGCAGCAGTGTGCCAAATGCCAAGCCGAGGCGAAGTGTCAACCCCTCCTGGAGACCACTGAGGCGCTGTTGGACGGGCCGGCGTCCCCGCAAGGGGGTCTGCAGCAACAACAGCGACCAGACATCGGCTGGACGCCGCCACAGCAGCAAGGCTGGCGCCAGGGCGCCGAGCATCCAGCACAACAGCCTCTCAAGGCCAGGCCAGGGTCCGGGGTCCTGGCCTGCGAGCAGCAGCAGCAGCAACAGGGCCTCTAGGGGCAGCACCCCAAGGGAGACCAGTTGCAGCCACAACACCGGCTCAGCGCGCGGGTTCAAGTGCCTTAGCCGGCCAGGGTGCGACGTTGGGTGACCAGGCGGTAGGCCTCGACCCGATCACCGTCCTGCCAGGAGGAGAAACGGTCGCAGCCGATGCCGCATTCAAAGCCGGTGGCCACTTCCTTGACGTCATCCTTGTTGCGACGTAAGGAATCGAGGTCGCCCTCGTAGACCAGCTCCTTGCCCCGTCGGATGCGCACCTTGCAATTGCGCTGCAGCTTGCCGCTGGTGACATAGCAACCAGCCACGGCACTTTTGCCGATGCTGAACACCGCCCGAACCTCGGCCTCGCCCAGGGTCTCTTCCACCAATTCGGGTTCCAGCAGACCTTCCATGGCTAGCTGGATGTCCTCCAGCAGTTTGTAGATGACGTCGTAGTCCCGCACATCAACGCCGGTCAGGTCGGCAGCCCGCTTAGCACCGGAGGCCATGGAGGTATTGAATCCAACAATCACGGCTCCGGAGGCGGCGGCTAGGTCGACATCGGTTTCGGTGATCTCGCCAGGGGCCGAGAGCAGAACCCGGACTTGGACCTCTTCCTGGGGCAATTGTTCGAGGGCGCCCAGAATTGCTTCCACACTCCCCTGCACATCCGCTTTCAAGATCAGGTTGAGCTCCTTGAGTTCGCCCTCGCTGACCTGGCTTGACATCGAGGCCAGGGAGACCCGGCGGGAGGCCATCTGCTGAGCCAGTCGGGTGGCGCGGGCTTCATTGGCCCTGTCCCCCACCACAGCCCGGGCCGACTTCTCGTCGAGATAAACCTCAAACTCGTCGCCAGCGGTGGGCACCTCGCTGAAGCCAAGCGCTTCGACGGCACTGGAGGGACCAGCCTGTTTGACCCGCTTGCCGGTGTCATCCACCATGGCTCGTACCTTGCCGAGCACAGGACCTGCGGCCAAAACATCGCCAGCGCGGAGGGTGCCGTTTTGGATCAGCAAGGTGGCTACGGGGCCCTTGGCCTTATCCAGGTGGGCCTCAATCACGGTGCCGCGTGCCAGGCGGTCTGGATTGGCCTGAAGGTCTTCGACATCGGAGACCAACAGGATCATTTCCAGCAGTTTGTCGATGTTCTCGCCCTTAATTGCGCTCACCGGCACCATCACGGTGTTGCCACCCCAATCCTCCGCCACGAGGTCGTGGCCGGAGAGTTCCTGCTTGACACGATCGGGGGAGGCTCCCTCTTTATCGATCTTGTTGATGGCCACCACGATTGGGACCTCGGCGGCCCTGGCGTGGCTGATCGCCTCCAGGGTCTGGGGCCGCACACCATCGTCGGCAGCTACAACAAGTACGGCGATGTCCGTGACCTTGGTGCCTCGGGCCCGCATGGCGGTGAAGGCCTCGTGTCCTGGGGTATCGAGGAAGGTGATGCGGTGTTCTTCGCCGCCTTGGGACACCTCAACCTGGTACGCACCGATGTGCTGGGTAATCCCACCGGCTTCGCCGGCCGCCACCCGGGTCTTGCGAATGGCGTCCAGCAGGCTGGTCTTGCCGTGGTCGACGTGACCCATCACCGTGACCACCGGCGGACGCCGGATCAGGTGGGCCAGATCGCTGGCCTCGATCATTTCCACGGTTTTCTTGGCCGCAGATTCGACGTCGTCTTCAAGGACAGGAACGCCGAATTCGTCCGAAACGGTCTCGATCGTCGGCAGATCAAGGGTCTGGGTAACGGTTGCGATGATGCCCTTGAAGAACAAGGACTTGATGATTTCGGAGCTTTCGACTCCCAAACGGTCCGCCAATTCCTGCACCGTAAGGTTGCCCTCCGGCACAATCAGCATCTCAGGACGCTGGGACTTGGCTTCCCGGGCCGCCCGCAGCTCCATGGCGCGGCGGCGCTGACGTTGGCGAGTGGTTTCTTTCTTGCGTTTGCGGACGGCCACCGTTGGCTTGATCGCGGCCGCAGCGCTGCTGCGGGGCTTGGCGGGCCGGGCCAGGCTCGCCTGAAGCACCAGGGCCTCCTGTTCACCTGCGAAGCCACCGGTTTCGGCCGTGAGGGCATCATCGTTTTCGCCGATGATGTGGACTTTTTGGCGCTGTTTCTGGGGCGAACGGCTTCGTAATGCTTCCAGTTTTGCACTGTCATCCCAGTCAGGACGCCGGGCCCGGGTGGCGGGCGTTCCCGCCACTGGCGGACGGAAACCGGGTCGTTTAGGCGGCGCTGCTGTGGGAGCGGCTGTGGGGCGGACCAGCTCGGTATCGCCGCTGGCGCTTTCGGTTCCCTGGCGCCGGGGGGCGGCAGGCGCAGGACGACCATTAGGCGTCTGCAGCTGCATCAGCTCGCCAGGTGCCATTGGCTTGCGCATGCCGGCCGGCATTCCGGGCCGACCAGGGGCCGCCGGCCTACCGCTGCTAGGGGTGCCTGGGCCGGCACTGTCCCGGCGGATCGGCTTGCCGACCAGTTCCAAGGGAGTGACCCCTGGCCGTCCGGGTCCTGGGGAGGGGCGTGAACCCGGTGCCGCTGGCCGACTGCCGGCCGTGCCCGCACGCACCGGAGCTGGAGCCCCAGGTCTTTGGGGCCGGGAGGAGGGGGGTGCCGGTCGCGCCGCTGGTGGGGCAGGACGGGCCGACGGTGGCGCCGATCGAGCCGCTGGTGGGGCAGGCCGCACCGAAGGGGGTGGCGGCGGTTTGATGGAGGGTGATGCCGCCTTGATTACTGGTGCAGTTGGATTGTTACCTGGGGCCGCAGGGGCCGTGCCCGCTGGTTGGGGACGGCCTACCAGCTGGGGGCGACCTCCGCCACTCACCGAGGGCGGGCGCACCGGGGCACCTGAGGCACGGGGGCCAGGGCTCGGCGGAGCGGGGCGCTGACTACCTTCTGGGCGCGGTGAAGGTATGACCGGTGGCCGGGTTGGCTGGGTTGGTGCGGTCGGTTTGGCCGACTCGGGTCTACGGATCTCCTGGACCGGCCGGGGGGATGGTGCGGCAGGTCGAGCTGAGGATGCTGGTGCGGCGGCGGCGGCGGATCCCGCCATTGCAGCGGCATCAGGCCTGGCCGGTGCCGACGGGCGGGTGTCGCCCTGGTCTACGGATGCTCCCGGCCGTGGCGTGGGCATATTTGCCGCAGCGCGAACCGGTTGGGGTCTGGGAGCTCCTGTAGGGGCTGGCTTGTCGGGCAGGGGCCGGACGGCGGTAGGACTGATTATTTCGGCCGGTCGGCTGGGTGGACTTGCAGGTGTTGAGGCGGCCCGGGCTGGGGCTGGTCGTGTGGGGGCTGCGGTGGCCGCCGGTGCGGCCGGTGCCACAGGACGGGCCGGGGGCTCTGCAGAATCAGCCCCTGGGTCGGCCACGGTTTCATGGTTCGCCTTCTTCAAGGCGAGGATGGTTTTGGGGGCTGGCGCAGGCGCAGATCCCACTCCGTTGCTCTTGGTGCGGATCAGTGCCCGGATGCGTCCCGCCTCATCTTCGCTGATTGAGCTGCTATGGCTGCGTGCCGGGATGGAAAGGGTCTCGGCGGCGTCGAGCACGTCCTTGTTGTCCAGGCCCAGGTCCTTGGACAACTCATAAATTCTCATTTTGCCGCTGGTGGTCATTCAGGTCTCTGATTCGGTCGGGTGTAACCGGGGTGTCCAGGCCACAGTCGGACGAGGGCCATACCTCATCTTGCCTCAGGGGCTGCTGGAGGCGAACCTGCAGGCATTCAAGGATAGAGGCGGGCACCTGACAGCGCAGGGCCCTCTGCAGGCGCCGCCGCCGTTGGGTGTCCTGCAGACAATCATGGCTGGGGCAGACGTAGGCAGAGCGGCCCATACCCCGATCCAGGGCGAAGCCGCCGCCAGCCAGGCGTATGACCCGCCAAAGTTGGCGTCGGTCCGCCAGGGTCCTGCAGGCCACGCAGCGGCGCAGCACCGGGCGATCGCCCCTCACCTTCCCTGATCCGTGTCGGCTTCCGCGATGGCGGCGCCTGGCGCCAGATCGCTACTTGTCGCCACCTCAGTTATCGGCGCCAGGTCGGCGCTCTCTTGCGCTTCGTCCTCGTCCTCGTCCTCGTCCTCGGGTAAGGGGTACAGCTCCCTGAGACGCGCGTCCTCCTCGGCTCTGATGGCCTGTTCTGCGGCCAGCCGGGCCTCAGCTTCCGCTTGCAGGGTTTCTTCTTCCTGCCTTTGGCTAATAAGAACGGCGACGCTTTCGTCTTCGGAAGTTTGATTATATTCCAGGGAATTCTTGATGTCGATTTTCCAACCCGTCAACCTTGCGGCCAGGCGCACGTTCTGACCTTCGCGACCAATTGCAAGACTGAGTTGGTCGGGAGGTACTAGCACATGGGCATGGTGCCCCTCAGGATCGACGAGACGAACCCTGTCGACCCGGGCCGGACTAAGGGAGTGGGCGATGTATTCGCCCGGGTCATGGGACCAACGAATGACATCAATTTTCTCACCACGCAACTCATTGACCACCTGTTGAATACGAGAGCCCCTGGCCCCAATACAGGCGCCGACGGGATCGACCTCCCTTTCGACACTATCGACGGCCACCTTAGTGCGGGGTCCAACGGAGCGAGAGGGAGGATTTGCTTCGCGGGCAACGGCGACGATGCGCACCGAACCCTCTTGAATTTCGGGAACTTCATTTTCAAAAAGATATACCACTAAGCCAGCATTCGAGCGTGAGATGAACAGTTGTGGCCCCCGGCGAGGCACTTCACTCACCTCTTTTAAGAAAACCTTGAATGTGGCATTGGCGCGGTAATTGTCATTCGGTAATTGGTCTCGCCGCGGTAGTTCGGCTTCCACCTCAGGGCGGCCTAGGCCGGAACTGACACCCATGATTACCGACTGTCGTTCGAAGCGAATCACTCGCGCCGTGAGGACGGGATCCTCAAGGTCGGCGAATTCCTCCTGAATCATGCGCCGCTGTTGATCCCGTAGTTTTTGGGCCAGCACCTGCTTGGTTGTGGCGGCAGCCATGCGACCAAAGTCATCTTTTTCCGGGGTGACATCAAGCACAACGGTGTCGCCAGTTTGGGCGTCATCGGCGACTTGTCTGACTTCCTCGATTGAGATCTGGTGATCTTCGCTCTCGACTTCTTCAACAATAATTTTACTTGCTAAAACTCGATAGCCTTCTTCATCGAGGTCCAGGGCCACGTCGAAATTGCTGAAATAATCCTCCTCAAAGGGATCTTCGCTGATGCCCAGATAAAGAGTTCGGCGATAGCGCTCGTAGCCTTTCAGTAAGGCTTCCCGCAGGGCCGCCTCCACAACTTGCGGGGGCAGCTTTTTCTCTTCACTTATGTCCTCGATCAAGTTGTTTAGACCGGGCAGCAGAACCAGGGCCATGGGGGGGAAGGAAACAAGGGAGGGTTGGAAGACTTGGTGACGGGCTGCCTTGGGCGAAAGGCTCTGCCGAATCAGGGGCCATCGCGGGGGCTGACCAGGCGCACATGGGTCACGGAGGCGCGATTCAGACGCAGGGTGCGGCCACGCACATTGAGCCGAACCTCAAGCGCGTCACGCCCGAGGAGAAGACCTTCGCGAATCTGTTCTGCCCCTTGCCCATCCTGCAGGGTGACCGCCACCGGAAAACCACGAAAGCTGGTGAAATCACGATCGCTCGATAGCTCCTCAGCGATGCCTGGGCTGCTCACCTCCAACACGTAGGGGCTTTCCAGCAGGTCTGCACTCTCAAGGGCCTCACCGAGGGGGCCGCTGAAGGCCGCGCAGGCGTCAAGACTGACATCTCCGCCATCCGATCGCCTCACCATCACCTGCACCGTCATGGGAATGCGGTGGCTGTGGAGATGGACGGCCACGACTTGAAGATCCGCGGTCAAGGCCTCAGCGGTAGCCAGGCGCTCGAGATCAGCAATAAGCGGGTGGGGCAAGGGATGACAAGAGCTGGGGCGGACCGCCGCAGCTGCAGTTGTCAAACTGCCCCCTCATGACGCTGGCCGGTGGACCGGCGCAGGGGCGGAAAGGGTGTTGCCCGGCAGGCAGGAGTCCACCTTAGGTGACCGGGGGTGGAGGAATTGGCCCCGATTCAGAGCGAGCTGGGCATGTCCAGAACCGGGGGTTCGGCGTAGTAATCGCTGTTCCTGACCTCTCCTCGCAGGCTCGGGTCCTGGTTAAGGCACTGGCCACACTGTTCGGGAGTGCGCAGGTACTGACAGACCCTGGCCCATAGTTTGGATCGGGTGCCAGGTGCCCCCAAGCTGAAATGAACAAGATCCTGGCCACCGGCCAAGGATTGGATCTCTACTTCGCAGAGGGTGCAGCGCCGCCGGCTGCCAGGAGAACTTGTGACCATGACCGGCGCAAGGTTCGAGGCAACTTAGGCGGCCCCATCCCATTGGTGATGGCCAACCCTGGCTAGAGGGCCGCGAAAATGAGGATTCTTCATGGCTTTGCTGGTGATTGTTACTGATGGGGATCCGGGTGCTTGGCCGAAGGGGCTCGTACTGCGGGGGGAATCCGGCCTGAAAGGCCCCGCCTTGCATGGCAGGAATGCCTTTAGTTTCTGGTTCCAGACAAGTTTGGGAGTACCTGCCCTGATCCAGCTTTATCGCCAACTGGTTCGTCCAGTGTTGACCGTTTTGCTGGCCGCCCTGGTGATTCTGTCCCCATGGAGAACTGCGCCGGTCCTGGCCCTCAGCTCCACCACCTCCGCCCCTGGTTCGTCCCAGGCTGGGGCCAAGTCCACCCATAGCTTCGTGGCCGAGGCGGCCCGTCGGGTGTCACCGGCCGTTGTCCGCATCGATACGGAGCGCCAGGTGGCCAGGCCTGCTTTTGATCCCACCATGCTGGATCCGTTGCTGCGGGACTTGATGGGAGACCCATCGACCTCAATGCGGGAGCGGGGTCAGGGTTCTGGGGTTGTGATCGACGCGTCCCAGGGTCTGATCCTGACCAATGCCCATGTGGTCGATCAAGTTGACGGGGTGGCTATCACCTTTGCCGATGGTCACCAGGTTGATGCCACGGTGGTCGGGGCTGATCCGGTGACTGACCTAGCGGTAGTGCGCTTGCCCTCCCAAGGGGCGGAACTCAAAGCTGCCCCCCTCGGAGACTCCGAAGCCCTAGAAGTAGGGGACTGGGCCATTGCCCTGGGCAGTCCCTATGGCCTGGAAAGGACAGTCACCCTAGGGATTGTCAGCAGCCTGCACCGGGATATCAATAGCCTCGGGTTTGCTGACAAAAGACTTGATCTCATCCAGACCGATGCCGCAATCAACCCCGGCAATTCCGGGGGGCCGTTGATAAATTCCAGTGGCGAGGTGATTGGCATCAATACCCTTGTGCGATCAGGACCTGGAGCGGGCCTGGGTTTCGCCATCCCGATCAACCTGGCCAAACGGGTGGCGGATCAATTGGCCTCCGGTGGCAGGGTGATTCATCCCTACCTGGGGCTCCAGCTAGTGCCTCTAACGGCAAGGGTGGCCCGCGAGAACAATCAGGATCCCAATGCCCTTCTACAACTTCCCGAGCGCGATGGCGCCCTGGTCCAGAAGGTGCTTCCCCAAAGCCCGGCTGAGGTCTCGGGACTCAAGCGGGGGGACCTGGTGGTTTCGATTGCCGAGAACCGGGTTGTCACCCCCGCTGATCTGCTTAAGAGGGTCGAACAGGCCAATGTGGGCGATCCACTCCCCCTCAAGGTGGTGAGGGGTCAGCGGGAGATTCAGATCTCGATCCGGCCGGCTGCTTTGCCCCAGCAGGGTCAGTCTCCCCATCGCCAATCGCCTAGCTAATTGGCTAACCGGAGCCGGGCACCTGTTTGTCGGCTCCGAATAGCTACCACAGCCATCCACGGCATTTCCATCTTGGTTCGCTAGATCTGTTAATGTCGTTTTCATGGCATGATCGACATGCTTGCTTTGGCATTTAGATGGAGCTTTTCTAATTATTGGTGATTGTGTCAGGCCTGGGGAAGGTCGAAGCGAGGTTCAAACTGGTTGTCGTGGACGCTGTCTTGGGCAAGCTTACGAGCCATGGCAAGCATGAGATCCATGGTTTCGGGATTATCCATTGCGTGTAGATTATTTAGCCGTTCCCCAAGCGGAAGAGCTAGTTCGGGACAAAGTGAGATCGCATTTTCCTTGCTGAGGGCCATGTCGTAGCGAATGTACGTCAACATAGATTTGCCTCCGAGTACGTCGCCACTTAGATCACCACACTCACTGTCGATGACCCGGTTCGTAGCGCTGGAAGAGAGCCACTGCATCATTGTTTCAACAAGATTCCCGCAGTCATTCATCAGACTCATGAGTGCAGTGATAGCTCCTGCGGCAGCAAGGCTTTTGGGATCATTGCTTGGATCGCTGCGCCCTGTCCCCACAGACACCAACAACAGGTTGTCGGCGCCACTGGACCAGTTCAGGTTGTAGCCCTTGAGGGTGGCAAAGAGAAGGGCCTGGAGCGAAGGGTTGTTGAATGGGCTAACACCCCCATCGACGAATTGACCCTTTTCGGGTTTCATGCCGGGCTGCTCAATAATTGTGATTTCTTCCGGGTCGAAAAACGTGGGCGCGGCGGTGGAGGCGCGAACCACCTTCCAGAGTTGGTAATCCGCGTTGGAAATCAAGTGGCTGGTGCTGTCGTTATTGCGGAAGAACTTTCCTTTGGGGTTGTTGGACATCGGCCAGGGGCTTCCCGTATCCAGTCGCTTGGCCATCACCAGCAGCCCCGTGCGCAGGCGGTCGCTCCCCAGAGTGGTGTCGTTGCCGAAGACGGTCTTGAGTTCGCTTTCCAGGCGCTCCTTGTCGTAACGGGCGCGGATGACCCCTTGGCGGAACCAGTCCCGACTGAAGACATTGCGGCCCAGCTTTTGGTACTTCTCAAGCACCTCCCCCACGGACATGCCTAGGGCCAGGCAGGCGGCAATGATGGCCCCTGTCGAAGTGCCAGCGATCAGATCGAAATAATCGCTGAGACGGAAGTCAGGATCGTTGCCGTGGCGCTGCCGCAGTCGCTGCTCAAGGGCCTCCAGATACCCGAGAGTCAGGATTCCCTTAAGGCCACCGCCATCCAGCGCCAGGATGCGCTTGGGACCGGGGCCCATGAGGTGGAGATCCTTCGAGAGCTGGCGGTATCGGGGGGACATGGAGGACCGGATCGGGCCATTGCTAATCCATCTTGCCCCCAGCAGAATGTCTATGTAACTGCGGTTTGGGGGATGAGGAAAGGGGCGTTGTAGGATTTGCCTTTGTTGAATTCGCTGCGAACCCTCTGTGGCCAATAACAAGTCTTCCAAGAAGCGCATCGAGATCGCCGAACGCAACCGTCTGCGCAACCGCACCTACAAGTCGGCCCTTCGCACCTTGATGAAGCGCTGCTTTGTCGCCTGCAGTAGCTACGGACAGAATCCTGGTCCTGATTCCAAGGCTGCCGTTGAGTCTTCCCTCAACGCCGCCTTCAGCAAGATCGACAAGGCTGTGAAGGTGGGCGTGATGCATCGAAATACTGGTTCCAACCAAAAATCCAGGCTCAGTGCGGCGGTAAAGCAGGTTCTTGAGCCGGCCACGGGCGCT
>JBIIJV010000165.1:0-6702 GCA_044233545.1 Cyanobium sp. | reverse complement strand
ACGCCCTGGCCTTGTACAGACCGCTTGCTACCGTCACGCCGCTCGGTTTGAGAGGTAACACTTGGCTATTGACGATCTTCAGCAACGTATGAAGCAAGCCGTAGCTGCGGCTGCGGTTGAGCAAATCAATGACGGCATGGTGGTTGGCCTGGGTTCCGGCTCCACGGCGGCGCTGATGATTGAGGGCTTGGCGGAGAAGCTCCGCAGTGGCGATTTACGCGACATCACTGGCGTTACAACTTCTTTTCAAGGGGAAGTTCTGGCAACTGAACTAGGAATTCCCCTCAAGAGCCTGAACGCAATCAATCACATCGATCTGGCCATTGATGGCGCAGACGAGGTCGATCCGGCTTTTCAGCTCATCAAGGGGGGCGGAGCCTGTCATGTCCAGGAGAAGCTGGTGGCTCGACGGGCCAAACGCTTCGTCGTGGTCGTGGATGCCGGCAAGTTGGTGGAAAGGCTCAACCTTTCTTTTCTGTTACCCGTTGAGGTATTGCCTGGGGCCTGGCGTCAGGTGAAGGCGGAACTGGCCGACCTGGGTGGCGAATCCCAGCTGCGCATGGCCGTTCGCAAGGCTGGGCCAGTGGTGACGGATCAGGGAAATCTGGTACTGGATGTCAGGTTTGCCGGCGGTATCGCCGACCCGGTCACCCTTGAGTCAACAATTAACAATCTTCCTGGTGTGCTCGAAAACGGACTGTTCGTGAATCTCACCGACCAGGTGCTTGTCGGCGAGATCGTTGCTGGCGAAGCTCGGGTCCGCGATCTGATCCGTCGCTGATTAAGTAAGCGGATCAGCCAGACCGCTTCCAGTTGAAGTCCCCAAAGTCGCTTCAGGCCAGAGGGGTTTGAACTAGGAACTTTGGGACTGGATCCCTCCGCTCGCTTGATCGCCACAACAAGCTGACTGGGCTAGCGGGCTCTGTCCAAAGGCACCCCTCTGATTAGGCCCTTGCCTTGGCCACCCATGCTGGGCGACCCCGCAGGGGACTCAGGGAGCAGCCAACCGTTGCCTGATTGACTCGGCGTGGCTATGGAGCCCTTCGCTTTCGGCCAGGGTGATCACGGCGGGGCCGGTGGCCTCAAGCGCGGTTTGGTTGAAGCCGATCAAGCTTGTGTGGCGCAGGAAGGTTTCGACGCTCAAGGCACCACTGAATCGGGCGGTGCCGCTGGTGGGGAGGGTGTGGTTGGGCCCGGCAAGGTAATCCCCTACGGCCTCTGGAGTCCAGGGCCCAAGAAAGATGGCACCGGCGTTGCGGATGTGCTCGGCCAGGGGTTCGGGATGCTCCACCAGCAGCTCAAGGTGCTCGGGGGCGAAGCGGTCACTGAGGCGGGCCGCAGCTTCGAGGTCTGCGCAGACCACGATCAGGCCCCAATCTTCCAGGGCTGAACGGGTGATGGCCGCCCGTGGGTGGTTTGCTAGTTGGTTGTCGATGGCCCTGGGGACTGCCGCCGCCAGATCGGCGCTGGTGGTGATCAGGATCGCCGCCGCCAGGGGATCGTGTTCGGCCTGGGCCATCAGGTCGGCAGCGACATGCTCCGCCCTGGCGGTGTGGTCAGCAATGACCAGGACCTCGCTGGGGCCCGCCAGGGAGTCGATGCCCACCTGGCCGTACACCGCTTTTTTGGCCAAGGTCACCCAGAGGTTTCCCGGCCCGCTGATCACATCCACCCGGGGCACGGTTTCGGTACCCCAGGCCAGGGCCGCGATCGCCTGGGCTCCGCCTACCTGGATCACTTCGTTGATGCCGCATAGATGGGCTGCGGCCATGACCGTTGGGTTTGGTACCCCGCCCTGACCCGGTGGGGTGACCATGACGATGCGTTCGACGCCAGCAACCCTTGCCGGAATGGCGTTCATCAACACGGTGCTGGGATAGGCCGCCCGACCGCCTGGAACGTAAATCCCAGCCCTCTGCACGGGGCGCCAGCGGCGGCCAAGCTTCTCCCCATGGGGACCGACCACGGCCAGGTCAGCCGGCAGCTGGCGGCGATGAAAATCGAGAATGCGGCGATGGGCCAGTTCCAGGGCTTGGCGCAGCTCGATGGTTGTGGATTCCCAGGCGGCCTGCAGTTGGCTGCTGTCAAGCCGAAGGGGCTGGGGCCGCACGCCGTCGAAACGTTCACTGAGGTCGAGCAGGGCGGCATCACCCTCTAGGCGCACCTGTTCCAGGATGGCGGCCACTGTTTCTTCTTCTTGGCGCCGTCGGCAACCGCCAGTGCGGTTGGCAATCGCCTCCAGTCTGGCGCCGGCAGCCTCACCATCCGGGAGGCAGGTTAGGGCCACGGGAGTAGGGGCGGCCATGGATTGGGAGGCGGACGCAATCAAGCTCTCTTTTCGCATCGTTGCTTGAGGCTAGGGTCCGGGGCTCAGCTCGGCAGTGCGACGCAGGCCCCGGCCACAATGGCTAAACATCGGGCCCACCCGCCTCCATGGCCTCCTTGCCTGTCGTTGATCCCCCCACCAGTGCAGTGGCCGCGCCAGCCCCTTTAGTGGATTCCCACTGCCACATTGTTTTCCGACAGTTCGACGCCGATATTGATGGGGTTGCAGCCCGCTGGCGGCAGGCCGGGGTGCGGGCCCTGGTCCATGCCTGTGTCGAGCCGGGCGAGATTCCGGCCATCCGCGCCCTGGCGGATCGCTTCCCCGAAATTCGCTATTCGGTGGGTGTCCACCCCCTGGACACCGAACACTGGCAGGCTGATACGGCGAAGGTGCTGCGGGAGGCTGCCCTGGCCGACGATCGGGTCGTTGCCATCGGTGAACTGGGGTTGGATCTCTTTCGCCAGAAGAACCTTGAAGAGCAGCTGGCCATGTTGAGGCCCCAGCTTGATCTGGCCCGCGAGCTGAATCTCCCCGTGATCATCCATTGCCGGGATGCCGCCGAGCCCATGCTGGCGGAACTGGGGCAACGGCATCGTCAGGGCGTAGGCCTGAAGGGGGTCATGCATTGCTGGGGGGGCACCCCTGCCGAAATGGAGGCCTTTTTGGAACTGGGCCTTTTCATCAGCTTCAGCGGTACGGTGACCTTCCCCAAGGCGCTGGATACCCATGAATGCGCACGCCGCGTACCTGCCGACCGCCTGCTGGTTGAAACCGATTGCCCCTTCCTGGCCCCGGTTCCTCGCCGGGGTCAGCGCAATGAGCCAGCCCACGTGGCTCTGGTGGCCGAGCGGGTGGCGGAGTTGCGGGGCGAAAGCCTGGACAGCCTGGCCCATAGCAGTTCTGCCAACGCCATGACACTATTTGGTTTGAAGCTTCAAATGGTATGATTTGGGATTGGCCTGGCGGCGGAAACGCTTCCATTTCCATTCTGGTTATTCAAGCTCTGGTGTCTCCAGCCCCTTATTCCGCCTCGGCAACCGCCGAATCGGCTCTCTTCCGGTCAATCCGGTGAGAGAGGTTGGTGGTAACAGCCGTTCCCCCTCGGGGGGACGGCTGTTCGCGTCGGCATCGTCCTTGGGACTCCCCTAGGAATCTATGCGGATCTGACACCAGGGACTCTTCCAGTTCGTCCCTTCTTTTTCGTTCCTGCAGGTCCACCGCATGAGCAGCGCGATCCAGGTCGCCAAGACCGTCACTTACCTTCCCGATCTCGTGGAGGTACAGCGGGCGAGCTTCAAATGGTTCCTGGAAAAGGGCCTGATCGAGGAACTTGACAGCTTTTCGCCGATCACTGATTACACCGGCAAGCTTGAATTGCATTTTATTGGCAATGAATATCGCCTCAAACGGCCTCGTCATGATGTGGAGGAGGCGAAGCGCCGCGACGCCACATTTGCCTCTCAAATGTATGTAACTTGCCGGCTTGTTAATAAGGAAACTGGGGAAATCAAGGAGCAAGAAGTCTTTATTGGTGAACTGCCGCTGATGACAGAGCGCGGCACTTTCATCATTAATGGTGCCGAAAGAGTCATTGTAAATCAAATAGTTCGTAGTCCCGGAGTCTATTTTAAGGATGAGCAGGACAAGAATGGGCGAAAAACATTTAATGCCAGCCTCATCCCCAACCGGGGTGCATGGCTTAAATTTGAGACCGATAAGAATGATCTTCTTCATGTACGAGTTGACAAAACTCGTAAGATCAATGCCCACGTCTTGATGAGGGCCATCGGCCTTTCAGATAATGATGTTTTAGATAAGCTTCGCCATCCTGAGTATTACCAAAAGTCGATTGAGGCCGCGAACGACGAGGGCATTAGTTCCGAAGACCAGGCTCTTCTAGAGCTTTACAAAAAACTCCGCCCAGGCGAACCCCCTTCGGTGAGTGGTGGTCAGCAGTTGCTCCATAGCCGTTTCTTTGACCCTAAGAGGTATGACCTCGGTCGAGTCGGGCGCTACAAAATTAATAAAAAACTCCGCCTTACAATCCCCGACGCTGTTCGTACCCTCACGCCTGAGGATGTGCTCTCTACAATCGATTATCTGATAAATCTTGAGCTTGATGTCGGTGGAGCTTCCCTTGACGATATTGACCATCTCGGTAACCGTCGGGTGCGATCCGTTGGCGAATTGCTTCAGAACCAGGTGCGGGTCGGACTGAATCGCCTCGAAAGGATCATTAAGGAGCGCATGACTGTAGGTGAAACCGATTCGCTCACTCCAGCTCAGTTGGTCAATCCCAAACCCTTGGTGGCGGCGATCAAGGAGTTCTTTGGCTCCAGCCAACTTAGCCAGTTCATGGATCAGACGAATCCTCTGGCGGAACTTACCCACAAACGTCGTATCAGTGCACTCGGTCCTGGGGGCCTAACCAGGGAACGGGCGGGATTTGCCGTTCGCGATATCCATCCTTCCCATTACGGACGGATTTGCCCCATCGAGACCCCGGAAGGTCCAAACGCCGGCCTGATTGGCTCCCTGGCGACCCACGCCCGGGTTAACGAATATGGCTTCATTGAAACCCCGTTCTGGAAGGTGGAAAACGGGGTCGTCATCAAGCAGGGGGCCCCTATTTATCTCTCGGCTGACCTGGAAGACGAATGCCGCATCGCCCCTGGTGACGTAGCTACGGACTCCGAGGGGAACATCACTGTTGATCTGGTGCCGGTTCGCTATCGCCAGGATTTCGAAAAGGTGCCCCCCCAGCAGGTCGATTACGTGCAGCTTTCACCGGTGCAGGTGATCTCCGTGGCAACGTCGCTGATTCCCTTTTTGGAGCATGATGACGCCAACCGGGCCCTGATGGGCTCAAACATGCAGCGTCAGGCCGTGCCCCTGCTCCGTCCTGAAAGGCCCCTGGTGGGCACCGGCCTGGAAACCCAGGTTGCCCGTGACTCAGGCATGGTTCCAATTACCCGGGTCAACGGTACTGTTACTTTCGTGGATGCCACCGCCATCGTGATCCGCGATGAGGAAGGCTACGAACATGTGCATCATCTGCAAAAGTATCAACGCTCCAATCAGGACACTTGCCTTAACCAGCGTCCGATCGTCAAGCTTGGCGATCAGGTGATAGCTGGCCAGGTGTTGGCAAATGGGTCTGCCTGTGAAGGCGGTGAGATCGCCTTAGGACAAAATGTATTGATTGCCTATATGCCCTGGGAAGGGTACAACTACGAGGATGCCATTCTCGTGAGTGAGCGTCTTGTTCAAGACGATCTTTATACCTCTGTTCATATTGAGAAATACGAGATAGAGGCCCGTCAGACCAAGCTTGGCCCCGAGGAGATCACCCGTGAAATCCCTAACGTTGCCGAAGAGAGTCTTGGTAATTTAGATGAAATGGGCATCATCCGTATTGGTGCTTATGTGGAATCAGGCGATATCTTGGTCGGCAAAGTGACTCCCAAGGGTGAATCTGACCAGCCTCCCGAAGAGAAACTGCTACGGGCTATCTTCGGTGAAAAAGCCCGAGATGTTCGCGACAATTCGCTTCGGGTTCCCAGTACGGAGCGTGGCCGTGTCGTAGACGTTCGTATCTACACCCGTGAACAGGGCGACGAACTACCTCCTGGTGCAAACATGGTCGTCAGGGTTTATGTAGCTCAAAGGCGCAAAATCCAGGTGGGGGATAAGATGGCTGGCCGTCACGGCAACAAGGGAATTATAAGTCGTATTCTGCCGCGACAAGATATGCCTTACCTGCCAGACGGAACCCCTATTGACATTGTGCTCAACCCCCTAGGAGTGCCTTCGCGGATGAACGTTGGTCAGGTTTTCGAATGCCTGATGGGCTGGGCTTCCTCCCATCTCGGCTGCCGGGTAAAGGTTGTGCCGTTCGATGAAATGCACGGGGCAGAGAAGTCCAAGCAAACCGTCCAGGCCTATCTCGAAGAGGCGGCCAAGCAGCCCGGTAAGGAATGGGTCTATGACCCTGAGAATCCTGGCAAGATCCAGCTCATCGATGGTCGTACTGGTGAAGCCTTCGATCAACCGGTGACTGTTGGTTATGCCCACATCCTGAAATTGGTCCACCTTGTTGACGACAAGATCCACGCCCGCTCAACAGGTCCTTACTCCTTAGTCACCCAGCAGCCCTTGGGCGGTAAGGCCCAGCAAGGCGGCCAGCGATTGGGAGAAATGGAGGTCTGGGCTCTCGAGGCCTACGGCGCTGCCTACACCTTGCAGGAGTTGTTAACGGTCAAGTCCGATGACATGCAGGGCCGGAACGAAGCTCTCAATGCCATTGTCAAGGGCAAACCCATACCGCGTCCCGGGACTCCAGAATCCTTCAAGGTTCTGATGCGCGAGCTCCAATC
>JBIIJV010000097.1:0-9855 GCA_044233545.1 Cyanobium sp. | reverse complement strand
CGTAAGCGGTGCCTGGAGATGGAGCGGGATCGGTCATGGGGCAGGCGGGGCGCGGCCAGGCTGGAGGTCATCCCCTGGCAGGGTGCCGCCATTGGGCCTGGGCTCACGAATTTGGAAAGACAATCACACATCCTCCCTTTTTGGGCCTCAGTTCGTCAAGATACCGATGGTTTTGCTCCCAACCCCTGCCACGCTTGATGCCCGAGCCCCTGCTCACCATTGCTTCCTTGCTGAGAGAACCCAGGCTGGCCGAGGCCTGCGCTCAGTGGCTTCAAGGTGGGCGCTACCAGTTGGTCTGCCTGGATCCCGCTGAAAATCCTGTTGAGCTGCTGGATCAACGGCGGGAAGATTTCGATGCGATTCTGCTGGAACAGGGGGCGCTTGCTGCCGATGTCTTTGGCGCTATGGCGGACAAGGGGTTGTTTCTGCCCGCGGTGGTCATCGGTGAGGTGACGGGTCGGCAGGAGTATCACGACGCCGAAGTTCATCTGCCTGCAGACCAGTTGGTGCAGTTGAGTTATTCCTTTGATGCGGCTGTCTCCCGATTCCTGCGCAGGGGTCTTGCCAATGGCGGCAACCAAGGGGTTGGGCATGGAAACGAAGCGAGCGATCGTTGGAAATTGGCAAATCGGCTGAATGGCCGTCTGGGCTATTTGGGGGTCTATTACAAGCGAGATCCCTCACGCTTCCTTCGCCATCTCGGTGAAAGCGAACGAACGGACCTACTTGATTCCCTTAAGCTCACTTACAGGGACCTGCTGATCAGTTATTTTCAGGATCCTGCCGCTGCTAACCAGGCCCTTGAAAGTTTTGTCCATACCGCCTTTTTCAGTGACCTACCGATCACCAATACTGTTGAAATTCACATGAATCTGATCGACGAGTATGATAAACAAATTAAGCTAGAGGGTCACAAAACCGATTTTCTCCAGGATTACCGCCTTGCGCTTCTTGATGTGATGGCCCATCTTTGTGAGATGTACCGTCGCTCCGTTCCGCCCGATGTCCCCCTAGGTCTTGCGGCCGTCAAAGGTGGGCCGCCTAAATCAGCTATTTCCCTCGCCATGGACCAATCCTAACTATGTCACCTCGGAAGACCTACATCCTGAAGCTTTACGTGGCAGGAAATACCCCAAATTCGATGCGTGCCCTAAAAACATTGAGAAATATACTTGAGTCCGAGTTTCGAGGAGTTTATGCTCTCAAAGTAATTGATGTCCTGAAGAATCCCCAACTAGCTGAAGAAGACAAGATTTTGGCAACACCCACCCTCGCCAAGATCTTGCCACCGCCGGTTCGCCGAATCATCGGAGACCTATCTGATCGCGAAAGGGTTCTGATTGGTCTCGATCTGCTTTTTGAGGAACTCAACGACGAGTCCTACGACGCTGAAGATGGGCTTTATGATGGCCCTGAGCCGGAAAGTTGAGTGGGTAAGCGCACTTAAACTTCGTCTAATTCTGGATTAAACCTCTTTTTCTCGTTTCATGCAGGACCCCAATCTCTCCAGCAACACCCCTGGCACAGCCCTGATGCAGGTCCAGAAGCTGCCGACGGGGATGGAGGGATTCGATGACATCCTTCATGGAGGTTTACCGATTGGACGTTCGACTTTGATCAGCGGGACTTCCGGTACCGGTAAAACTGTATTCTCATTGAATTTTTTGCATAATGGCATCCGGGATTTTAATGAGCCTGGTATATTTGTTACCTTTGAAGAATCACCCCTTGATATCCTACGAAATGCGGCCAGCTTTGGATGGAATCTGCGTGAAATGGTTGAGCAGGATAAGCTGTTTATTCTTGATGCCTCGCCCGATCCGGAGGGTCAGGATGTCGCAGGTAGTTTTGATCTTTCAGGTCTCATTGAGCGTATAAATTATGCAATTCGTAAGTATAAAGCCCGTCGCGTGGCCATTGACTCTATTACAGCTGTTTTTCAACAATACGATGCTGTCTCTGTCGTGCGTAGGGAGATATTTCGGCTAATTGCCCGTCTCAAGGAAATTGGTGTAACCACCTTGATGACGACGGAACGCATTGACGAATATGGTCCGATTGCCCGTTATGGAGTCGAAGAATTTGTCAGCGATAATGTCGTGATTCTTCGTAACGTTTTAGAGGGAGAACGTCGTCGTCGTACGGTTGAGATTCTTAAGCTCCGTGGCACGACCCATATGAAAGGGGAATTTCCTTTCACTATGGGAGCCCATGGTGTCAGCATCTTTCCCTTGGGAGCCATGCGACTTACGCAGCGATCTTCCAATGTGCGGCTGAGTTCGGGAGTGCCGCGTCTCGATGAAATGTGTGGCGGTGGTTTCTTCAAGGATTCGATAATTCTGGCCACAGGTGCAACGGGAACTGGCAAAACTCTTTTGGTGAGTAAGTTTATTGAAGATGCTTGCCGCAGTAAGGAAAGGGCGATTTTGTTCGCCTATGAAGAGTCGAGGGCTCAGCTGTTGCGCAACGCTACGAGTTGGGGTATCGATTTTGAACAGTTGGAGCAGGATGGCCTATTAAAAATTATATGCGCCTATCCGGAATCCACGGGATTGGAAGATCACCTACAAATAATTAAAACTGAAATCAGTGAATTTAAGCCATCTCGAATGGCCATCGATTCACTTTCGGCCTTAGCCCGTGGAGTAAGCCATAATGCCTTCCGGCAATTTGTAATTGGGGTCACTGGCTATGCTAAACAGGAGGAGATTGCGGGTTTCTTTACAAATACATCTGAGGAATTTATGGGTAGTCACTCCATTACTGACTCTCATATATCCACTATTACAGATACTATATTGTTACTTCAGTATGTTGAAATTCGTGGTGAGATGGCCCGGGCGCTTAATGTGTTTAAAATGCGTGGATCTTGGCACGATAAAGGAATACGCGAATTTGTTATTACAGGCAACGGTCCCGAAATTAAAGATTCATTCTCTAATTTTGAACGTATTATTAGTGGTGTGCCCCATCGCATTACCACGGATGAACGTACTGATCTTGGCCGGATTGCCCGTGGGGTGGCAAGCGAAGAGTTTTAGTTAGATTAATGTAAAAATATAGGCAAACCAAACACATTATTTTTCAATGTCATTGTTGCCCTAAGGCCGCCGATATCGCTTTTATCCAGCTTTAGCTGGCCTGCATGATCGTGGCAGAATTTTTCGACAATTTTCAGCCCCAGTCCCTTGTGCAGATTTCGGGCTCGGTCCTTTGCAAGGGTTTGGTAGGGCATGTTTGGAATCGTCAGCGAAGATAAACCAAGGCCGTGGTCAATAACTTGAATAGACAAAGTATTGTTTTCGCGCCAGGCCTGGATGTGTACAGGAGGACGGCCGTGATCCAAGGCATTGTCGATTAAATTACGCAGGGATCGCTCCATTCCGGTGGAATCAATCTGCACAAGTAGTCGCGCCATGCTGACCGTTATCGAAGCTGCAGTGTAGCTGGCTATCACCCTAAGGCAAAGATCATCAAGGGCTACCTGTTCAGATTTAAGACTTGTCTGATCTTTTTCGGCCAGTAATGTCAATTGTTCGGTGATATTTCGTAGTTGCTCAAGATCACTGCTGAGAGCTTTGATCGACTGCCTTGGCTTGCCCTCGATCTGCATTTCTAGGGATTCGATCTGGAGTCCCATTCGGGTTTGGGGTCCGGAGATGTCATGGATCAGTCCGCGTAGCAGGATACGTCGGCTATTGGCAGAGCTATTTATTCCCTCCACGAGTCGATTGATGCGCACACTCATCAAGTGCAGCGGTGCGATTCCTTTTTCAGGGATCAGTGGCAGGGGCGGAATCACTGTCCCTGGCAGCCCATTGAGCACATCCATGAAGGGTATTTCAACACGGCTTTTCATAAATAAAACTATACCGATAAGAATGCCACCGGCCGTGATAAGCGAACGCACTAAGGGAAGATACCAAACACTGCTGCCGCCGAGGCGTGCTGGGCGATAAAGCCATACAGGCGGATCATACTTGGTGACCAATTTAATCCAGAAACCGCCCCAAGGATCTTCAAGGGGAGGTCGATCAGGCTGAACATGGCGCTCCAAGCCATAGGTTTTTTTGAGATCAGCTGTTAGTAATTCGACGAAGCGACTTTGATTGCTTGAGGCGATTTCAGGTCCCAGTTTGGATCGCTTTAGAATTACACCAGCAGGAATGCGATCTGGGGGAATTGTTTGGAGTACTTCTTCCATTAACTTTACGCTGATGCTAATGCGTAAGCTGCTTTCGGCCACGACTTGAGATTCTAAAATAGTGCGCATTATCACCACTAATACAGTAAAGCTAATGCCGCAGCCTAGGCTGCAAAAGCTTAACAAATCCCACCAGTCACGACCATTCAGGTGGATTGATGTCTGCTTCGCTCCCACGACCTATGCTCCTTCTTCAATGACAGTTGCTTCCAGCCGGTAGCCCTCACCCCTTATGGGACGGATCAGATCTTCTGCGCCGGTGAGTTCCCGTAGGATTCGTCGCAGCCGGGAGATACGCACATCAAAGGTTCGACTTCGCTCCGGGTCCACCAGGCTGCCGGTCATTTGGGCAAGAGATTGGCGAGAGATTACGACTTCAGGTTGCTGGCAAAAGGCCAGCAGCAGGGAGCTTTCGCCTCGACTCAATCTAATCCCATCCCCCAGATTTGCTTCGAGCCGTTGTGGGCCGGGTTCGAATCGCAGATTTGCAAAACGTAGAACGGTGGCTGGGGGAGAAAGGGGCGTAACCTGAGGTTGTTTATCTATCAAATTTTGAATCCGCAGTTGCAATTCCCTGAATAGAAATGGCTTGCTGATGTAATCGTCGGCTCCCGATTCCAGGCCTAGCACCCGATCGCTCGGGGCCGCCATTGCTGAGATCATCAGCACCGGAAACTGATGGTTAAGGTTGCGCAGGCTGGCTAAAATATCAGTGCCACATTTTTCTGGCAGCATTTGATCGAGCAGAAGCAGATCCGGAGATCTTTCGGCCAGGGCGGCATCCAGGCTGCGGGGGTGGTGAAATGCTTGCAGCTGCCAATGCTGTCGCTGGCATTGTTCGGCGATCAAGCCGCAAAGTGCGATGTCGTCCTCAAGAATCCAGAGGTCTAGGGGATTGGCCATGGAACCCGTGGCATGGGGGAACGGGGTTCACAGCTGACCTTCCCCAGGGTCCCCAAAATACCCCTCGGCTTTGCTCCCATGGGATCTGGCCAGGCAAGATGGCACTATCTGTTTTCGCTGCCGTCGATGCTGTCGGTCCCCCCCCAAGCTCCCGGGTCCCCTGGGACCGGTCGCCCTCGGACCGAAGCAGCGCGAGGACCTTGGTGGCGTTGGCTGGTATTCGGGCTTTGCTTCAGCCTTGGCTATGGCTTGACCCAGCGCCTGAGCCGGGTGGGGTCCTCTTCGTCGGCGAAGGGCGAGGTTCCCGCTTTTGCGGCTCAGGAATCACCGGGCACCCGATTGGGGGAGTTGCAAAAGCGCTTCGGAGGCGAGGGTCAATCCCTGGTGGGTGATCTGGACCGTCTGGTGGAGGAACGGCGCCAGGAGGGCCAACTCCAGGAGGAGGAGAGCCGCAAGGCCAACCAGGAACAGCTCAACCAGGAGCGTCAGGATGCCGCCCAGAGGCAGGCGGACCGGATCCGTCTGGAGGCCCTTAACAATGGTCCTGATCCAGCGGTCCCAAACGCCGAGCCAATCTTGTTGCCCCCCCCGACACCTGACCCCTCCTCGGACCCCGAACCGGCGGCGATCACCTCGCCAGGGGCCGCCGCCAACCCGCCCTGATCTGCCACAGTCGGCAAGATGATCAATCCTCGGATATGACCGCCCCCCAATCCCTCCTCCAGGCGGCCTTCAACCGTCTCAGTGCCAGGCTCGGCCATCGCCTGCTCGATTCGGCGGCCCAGCTGGCCGAACTGGCCCAGCAGGCACCGGGACAGTTTCAGCAGGAATGGTCGCTGTTCTGGGAGGAGGTGGAGGTGGAGGCCCAGCGCTTGGAAAAAGGAGCTCCCTTTGCGAGCAGCACCAAGGAAGCACCAGGTGCCGCTGGCACCCCCTGGCCGTCTGCGGCAGGCTCCCAGGAGCAGCCACCTTCCTCCACTGACCCCCAAGATCTCATTGATGCTCTGCGGGCTCGGGTGGCGCACCTCACCCAACGGCTTGAACAGGATCCTGGTCGTTCCTGATGCCGGAGCCTTCGCGCCCCCGATGGCCTAGCTGGCACCTGGGTCGGCCCCTGCGCATCTGGCGTCTGGCCCTGACCCTGGTAGCTCGCTTGTGGTGGGACGGCCGCCGCTGGACCTATCCGGAGGGGATGACCGTTGCCAGACGGCTGGGGCGCCAGCGACGGCTGGCCCACTGGTTGACGGAACAGTTTCTCGAGCTTGGCTCGGCCTTCATCAAGCTGGGCCAGTTGCTCTCGGCTCGGCCCGATGTTTTGCCCGCCGATGTGGTGGAGGAATTGGCGCGGCTTCAGGACAATGTGCCTGCCTTTCCCTTCGCCGTCGTCGAAGCCATCATTCAGGAGGAGTTGGCCGAACGCTGCGTTGAGATCACCGACCTGGAGACCACACCTTTGGGATCGGCCAGCCTGGCCCAGGTGCATCGCGCCAGCCTGCGCAGTGGCCGCCAGGTTGTTCTCAAGGTGCAGCGACCCGGTCTGGAGCGTCTGTTTCGGCTGGATCTGGAGGTTTTGCAGCAAGTGGCGGCAGTGGTGGTCTGGTCCCAGCGGTATTTTCGCTGGGGCGGGGCCAGTGACTGGGTGGCGATGGCGCGGGAATGCCGGCGCGTGCTACTGCGGGAGCTTGATTTCCGTCTGGAGGCCGAACACGCAGCCCGCTTTCGCCAGCAGTTTCTAGAGGATCCAGGCATTCGGATTCCCGCCGTTGTCTGGGAGCTGAGTTCGCGGCGGGTTCTCTGTCTCGATTATGTTCCCGGCATCAAGATCACCGATCGTTCGGCCCTGCTGGAGGCTGGCCTTGACCCCATCGCGATAGCTGAGAAGGGTGCCGCCAGCTATCTGCAGCAGCTCGTGCGATTCGGTTTTTTTCATGCCGATCCCCATCCCGGCAATTTGGCAGTGGCCGCCGACGGGGCACTCATTTATTACGACTTCGGCATGATGGGCCAGATCTCCGAGCGCCTGCGATTGCGCCTCGGTCGCATGGTTAAGGCGGCCGTATCTAGGGATGCGGTGTCCCTGGTGGAGGAATTGCAGCAGGCTGGGGTGCTGGCGCGGGGGATTGATCAGGGACCCGTGCGTCGCCTGGTGCGTCTGATGCTCCAGGAGGCCCTGACCCCCCCCTTCAGTGCTGACCTGATCAGCCGCCTTTCCGGCGACCTTTATGACCTGGTTTATGGACAGCCGTTTCGGTTGCCAGCCGACCTGATTTTTGTGATGCGGGCCCTTTCCACCTTCGAGGGCGTCGGCAAAAGCCTCGATCCGGGCTTTAATCTCGTGGCGATTGCCCGTCCGTACCTGCTGCCCCTCATGACTTCCAGCGGCAACGGCCCCAGCGAACTCATCAATGAGATCACCCGCCAGGCTGCGGATGTGGGCACGCGGGCCCTGGGCATTCCCCGGCGGCTCGATGAAAGTCTTTCCCGCATTGAGCAGGGCGATCTCCAGGTGCAGATCCGCGCTGGTGAAACCGATCGCCTACTGCGTCGCCTGGCCCTGACCCAACAGATCAGTGGCCAGGCATTTTTGCTGGGGGGACTGGCCGTGGCGACGGCCTTGATGGTGGCCAGTCAACGGCCCATTTACGGAACGGTGCCGGCCGCCTTGGCCCTGCCGGTTGGATGGGGCTGGCTGAAATTACAGGCGCGACTCAAGCGGGACAGTCGCCTCGACAATCTGCCTGGGGTTTAGGCCCCGCCAAAAAAAGAAGGGGGGCCTTAATCCTTAAGCAGCTAGGGACACTTTTGTCCAGTGATCTTCAGGCAATCGTAGGGGCAGGGGGCAGTGGTTTTGCTGCAGCATCTGGCTCAATCTTGGCGTCAGGGGTGAGACGATCGACCAGCTCGGGAAGTTTGGTGGCGATGTAATCCGAGGCTTGTTTGGTATCGACTCCTAGCTTGATAGCAAGGTCGTGGATTGGACCACTGCCCAGAATCTTGTCAATTTGATCGGGGTTGATCAGGGAATTTTCCCCCGTACCCACCCAGCTGGCAAACAAATCGTTAGCTCCGCCGTTCTGAAACTTTTGTGCCAGCCCTGAGAGGCCACCGTTGGTTTTGAAAAAATCGCTAAGGGCCTGAGCCTTGTCGCCGGCGACGGAATTAACCACACCGCTGATGAGTTCATCAATTAGGGCCATGAAATCGGCAGCATTGCTGCTTAGAATCAACTTACTCAGCATATCGGCTATTGGTTCCCTAGGGGGCAGGGCCATAGCACTTTGTCAAAGTTTGGCAAGAATGTGTTGGGCCGTGCGAAAGGCTAGGGCTAGAGCAGTGTAGCTGGGGTTGGACGAACTGCCAGTCGGCAAAACGGAGGTGCCAGCTATATATAAATTTCCAATTCCATGAATGCGTCCCCAGGTGTCGACTACGCCATCTTTGGCGTAATTAGACATGCGTGTTGCTCCCATGTGATGGTAGAGGCTGTAGGCTCTTTCTTTCCAATTTGCTGTGGGATCAGTAAGGTATGGGCTCAGATTGACCCTGGCGATCCCCTTTGCTTCCAGGGTACTTTTTAGGGATTGGCCATAGTGCTGTAGGGCGGTCAAGCTGCGATCGCTAACACGCCATTCCACAATCGGGCGAGCTATGCCATAGCTGTCAGTCGATTCACTAAGTCTAATGCGACTATTGTAAAGAGGTTCACTTTCGGCATTTGCCATAAGAAAGAATCGCGATTTGCGGGGGATGGCAATGCGATGTTCGAAGAAGTGGGTTGATAGCTGTCCCAGGGCTTCGGGGGCGGACCTGATCACTTGCTTGAGATCGCTTGATAAGGCTCGCCAAGATCTTGAATCCGGTCTGCTACCGCGCAGGGCATGGTAAATGCGACGCATGGAGTGCAAGGGGGAATCTGCTTCACTCTGAACATCAAGATTACCAGTCACATTAAGAAGATTATCCCGTACTTGACTGCCCTGAGCCAACTGAATCTTTGGAACATATTTTTGATTGCCAGGGGTAAAACTCGCGAAGAGATGGCGAAATGATGACCAGTCGATCGGTTCAAGTCGTGCTGTAAAAAATCCCAGATGATCTTGATAATAGCGGCCTACCAGGTTCTCCTGATTGCCAATACCCTGCTTTCCATTGTGCCAGGAGGCCAGCAGAATCCGGGGATTTTCGATGCCTCCGCCACAAAGCACGACCCATTTGCTTTTGATGTCGGACTCCATGCCATGGCGATTGCGGATGCGGACTCCCGTGGAGCGTAGACCACTGCTATCTAGATTGACACCAGCCACTTTAGCATTTATAAGACAAGTTACTTGGTTAGAAGTGGCAAATCTTTGTTGAAAAAGAGAGGCTAGATAGGGATGGGGGCTGTATTTGGAGATGCTCAGTTCCAGGGGAGAATCTTTGCCAAAGCCATTGGTAATCTGTGAATTTTTCCATAAATCGGTTTGGAATGAAATAGAGTTGAGCCCCAGAAATTTGTCGGCAAGTGGATAAAAACGATTCAGTTCTTCCCAGCTGATCGGCCAGCCTGCTGCCGGATCGATGCCAGGCCTGGGGGCGAGATCCAAGGCACTGAAAGGCAGGGCTTGTCCCCCCCAGCGTCGACTTGATCCGCCAAAGCCTTTGGCCCTGCCACCAGCTACCCCAGAGGCCACATCGCCGGCGCTGAGTTCCGCTGGCACTGCGGAGTCGTTCTCGGTATCGGCCAGACCCCCCTCTTCCACCAGCAG
>JBIIJV010000128.1:0-7921 GCA_044233545.1 Cyanobium sp. | reverse complement strand
AAGGTATCCTGCCGGTAGCGGGGCCTTGGCATAGCGGGCGGAGTTCTGCCCTCAGACTGCCTGATGGGGCAGCAGAACGCCAGTGGGGGCGGTGGCAGATGCGTTGACAAGCCCCCCGCACCGACAGGCTGAAGACAAGGCTCTGCGCCTGACTTGTGCCCGCCTGGGGCTGGAAGGGCCAGCAGCGTCAGCTTCCGCCGGTCACTTGCCCAAGCGGCCGTGGGCTGCGGGGTTCCGCATCACGTGGTGCAGTAGCAAACCGGCCATAAGCCCCTACGGTACTTGGCTGAATACCTAGCCGCCCCCGGTGCCTTGGGATTGGCCGCATTTGGGCAGATGGTCGGATCAAACCATTTAAAAGTTATAACAAAATAGTCATACCATGCAACTATCCATTTTTTACGATAAAAGTCTAGAGAATGAAATCGCTACCAGGCTTTATGTGTCAAGGTTGGTTTTCATTCACCCTTTGAGAAATGAAAAATTTAATAAGCGCGGCGACTGTAGCTTCGGCGGTGATCCTGTCATGTGCGCCATCGGCTCATGCTGCATTTATCCAGAATGGGACAGGACTTATCAGCCCTACTTCTGTCATAACATTTGATGAGATTGTCCTTCCATACCTGACTCAAGTTAGTACACAGTACAATAGTCTCGGGATTTCTTTCTCGCCTTTTGGCTTTTACTTTACCAGTGTACCCGCAGGAATGAATGCTATCAGTAACTTTATCCCTAATGGCTATGGTGGCGATAGATTTGCAATGGACGTGATCTTCTCGAATGCGGTAACAGAGGCAGCATTCCAAGCCATTGGCCCCGGAGACGCTACGGCCACTTTTACAGCTTACTTGGGAGGCAATCCAGTAGAATCTGTTTACGCTGCTTTGACTCAAGGGGTTAGCTATTACGGATTCGAGGGAATTACATTCGATCGTATAAGTATCAGCTCTTATGCCCCAAGCGGTGATCCATTTGGGGTGGGTTGGCGTTCTCCCTTAATTCTGGATAATATCCAGCGGTCGACGCAATCACAAGTTCCAGCCCCAATTCCTCTTCTTGGCTTTGGAGCCGCTCTCTGCTACAGCCGCAAACTGCGCAAGCGGATCAAGACCAGAAATGCGCTTGAGGTTATGAGCGCCATTGGTTGAGCCTGCCTTCGAAGCTGACTTAATCACCCGCCTACATGGCGGGATTTTTCTTTTGGGTTGCACTAGCAGACTGCCCGAGGTTGACGCCACCACTGCCGCCGCCGGCTGATTGGTTCTTTCCGTGATGGCATTCGTAGATGAATACGTAGGCTGCCGCATCATCGAATGCACCCGTGAAGCCCTGACCGCGGCAAAGGCCGGGTTGGCGTCAAGCTGGGCAAGCAGCACCAACGCCCAAACCCGGTGGACCGGCCGATAAGGCCCTGCGCCTGACTTGCGCCCTCCTGGGGCTAGAGGGGGCCAGCAGTCACAGCCCGTAGTTGGGACTGGCTGCGGCCTAACCCGCGTTTTAGGGGGTTTTATGGTTCAGCCATAATTAGGGCCCTGACGTAATACGGCTTAAGTCGTGGCTGATGTCTTCCGCCGTCCACGCCTGGCCGCTGAGCTGGCCAGCCGCCTGCTGCGGCCTGGGGTGCTGGATGAGGGGTTGCGCTCGGGGCTGTTCCTCTCGGGGCTGCGGCGCACGGGCAAGACCACCTTCCTGCGCACGGATTTGGTGCCGGAGCTGGAGGACCAGGGGGCGCTGGTGATCTACGTGGACCTTTGGAGCGACACCAAGGCCAGCCCAGCGTCGCTGGTGCAAGCGGCGGTGCTGGCCCGGCTCCGCCGGATCAGGGGCCTGGATTTGGGCGGCATGGGCTTCCGCTTTGGATTTCAGCTGGAGCAGCTCGGTGAAGCCGGCGGGGTCACCCTGGCCCAGGCGTTCACTGAGGTGGTGGATCAGAGCGGTGGCGATGTGGTGTTGATCGTGGATGAGGTGCAGCAGGCGATCACCACCGAGGAGGGCAACCAGATGCTGCTGGCCCTGAAGGCGGCAAGGGATGCGATCAATCCCAGGCCGGGCACAGCCGGCCACTTTCTGTTTCTCGGCACCGGCTCCCATCGCGCCCTGGTGGGTGAACTGACCGCCCGACGCAACCAGGCCTTTGCCGGCGCCACCTCGCAGCCCTATCCGCTGCTGGATCGGGAGTATGTGCGCCATGTGCTGGAGCGTCTGCGCGCCGAGGGGGTGGAGCCGTTGCCATCCGAAGCAGCCGCCTGGAGCTCCTTCCAAGCCCTGGGAAACCGCCCCGAGGAATTCCTGCGGGCGCTGGGCCAGCTGCGCTCAAGCCTGTCGTCAGGATTGACGCCGGATCAGCTGTTGCCGGTGATCGCCGCCACGCTGCGCGGTTCCGCGGCGGATCTGGAGCTGGTCAAGGTGGAGCAGATCGGCGGACTGGCCACGGCAATCTTCGATCGGGTGGCCCGCAGTGAAGGGCCGGCACGGGGAATCTTTTCGGCGGAAGCTGCAACGGCCTACGGCGAGGCGATCGGGCGAGAGGTGCGGGTGGAGGAAATCCAGCCGGTGGTCAATGAACTGCTCGCCGCCAATGTGCTGATGCGCGTGGGGCATGGCCTCTACGGCGTGAGCGATCCGTTTGTGCAGGAGATCTGGCGGGAACGGCTGTAGTCGTCGAGGCCCGTGGGACACGCTTCAGTCCCGCCCACCTGGGCGAAAACAGCCAAGACCCAAGTATTCGACTTGGGAACCCACCCTTTGCCGGGGGGCGGGCACAAAATCAAACCAGCATCTAATTTGAATCAAGTTTGAAGTTCACAGATCCTTGCCCAGCCGGCTGCCCCGCAGGCCTCCTGCTCTCCAGGAGCTGCTGGAGCGCTGCGGCGGGCTGCAGGAGACGCTGTCGCTGCTCTCTCTGGTGGCCTCCGCGACGGAGTCGGATCGCTACCTGCATTGGGATGAGCTGCGCCATCGCCCACCACCCCAGGGTCTGAGCCATGAACAGTGGTGGCTGGCCGAGAAGCTCACCCGCCGGCCCACCCCGCTGCCGCTGCTGGCGAGTGACCGCCAGCCTTTCTGGTTTTCGCAGCCGCCTGTGCTGCTCCAGGGGCTGCATCAGATCGACATGCAGGCGGGTATCAATGCGGTGGCTACCCAGCGCCTGCTTGGGCCATGCGGCAGTGGGCTCCAGGCTGCGACTGATACTGGGACTTCTAACGTTGCCATGGCTCAGTCCTCCTCACGCTTCAGACTGGCAATCAGGGCTGAACAGGTCGCACGCAACGGCGAGAGCGACTTTTGGATGACGCCCCAGACCAGAGCATCATCAACTCTGTCGTATTCGTGGGTGAGCTTGTTGCGAAAGCTGATGATTCGTGGCGCCTGATCGATGCGGGCGAACAAGCTGCTATCGACCCGAGACAGATTGTTGAGTGCTTCGCCAATCGTGATGAATTCCCTCTCCACCGCAGCCCGGATCAAGCGGCTGTTGCAGTAGTCATCAAAACGGATGGCTGCGACCGCGTCGGCAATGGCGTCGGCGGATTCGACGACCGTCATCAGCAGCACCCTGGGATCACGCCGCATAGAGCAACTGCTTGGTGGCGTCGATGTCGGCCTGCACGATCGGGTTGCGCCTGGCGGTTGCCATCACCAGATCCACCTCAGTGCCGAGGCTGTCGGTGAGCTGTTCCTCAAGCCCGAAATAGGCATCGACAAGCTCAGTAGGTTGGAGCGTCTGGAATTCCACCAGCAGATCAATGTCGCTGGCGCCAGGGCGGTAATCGGGCCGCAGCAGCGACCCAAACAGGTAAAGCCGTGCCACGTGATGCTGCCGGCAGGCTCTGCTAATGGCCACAAGCTGGGGCTCGGAGAGCGGCAACCCAACCATGGTTTGATCTTGGCTTGTCATAACCCCAACCCCATCTGCTCGCTGTGGTCGTCGCCAGTCTCGCCCACCTGACTGGCCTTGGGCGGCCGCCCCCGCCGCTTGCCACCTGGTGCACTGCCGCCAACGGCCTTGCTCGCCTTGACAGCCTGCTTCCCCCCCTTACTGTGCAGCCCCAGCGCTTCCTCCTCCCCATAACGCTCGGCATTGAGGGCGAGCAAGCGGGCGAGCACATCGTCCCGAACGTCATCAGGCCAGCGGTAGCGCCAGGGGAGTTTCTTTTTGCCCTTGACGGCGCCGTAGGCGCGCACCTGGGCTTCGAAGGCGCAGGCTTCATCGGGCTCCCAGAAGAACAGCTCGCCGCTGTCGATGCGGTCCTGGAGGCCTCGGGAAGCTGGGCTTCCTCTTCGAGATCGAGGTAATCGAGGCCGAAGCCGCAGGCGGTGGGCACATCGCTCCAGCCCAGCGCCAGCAACGGTTGCAAGAAGGTGAGCTATCTCCTGCCTCAGCATCTGTTCTGCGTTGCCAAGACCCGGATTCGCGGCTGGCGCAATAGCGGTCCAGTAGAAACTCCACCACGTAGGTGGGGACTGGGTATTGGCGGGAGTATTTGCGCACCAGATCCTTGCGGACCAGGAAGCCATCGAAAGCCTTGGCCCCGAGTTGATCGAGATGGTCCAGCTCGCTGGTGGCAGCTGGTGTGGTGGTCATGGCAACACCTCCAGCTGAAGGAGCTGGGCGGCCTGATTCAGTCGACGGTCGTAGCAGGCGAAGAGAACGGGCTGGTCGCCGTTGCTGTGCAGTTCGTGGCCAGCGGCGAGTTGCACGCTGTCGTAGCCACGAAGACTAAACACGTCGGCAAAGCGCCCAGCTGTTTCTACAAGCCGCTGGCTGACCTCAACGATTGTGAAATGATCCCAGCGATCGATCAGACGCTGACGGGCCTGTTCAATGTCATCCCCGCTGATCGGATCGTCCCTCTGTCGACGGGCCATGCCCGCCATGACCTCTGCCCAGGTGATCCGACAGACCGCAATGGCTTCAGCATGCAAGCTGCTCTCCGCCATTTGATCAGAGCCAGGCTCACTGATGAGCAACTTGATCAGGGCACTGGTGTCGCAGAAAAGGATCACCAACTCAGCCTCGATCTTCCATCACGATTTCACTAACGAGTTTTCCTTGACCACGCAGCTTCACAGGTGGTGGGAACACAGGCTTCTGTCCGTTCCAGCTGATCAGACCCGCATCAATCGCTTTTTGCAGCGGGCTGGTGATCCCTGAGTCCGCTGGCTTGACAGCGGTGATCCGGGCGATCGGCTTGCGATGGGAGGTGACCTCCACCACCTCACCGGCCTGCACGCGGCCGAGCCATTCGGAGAGGTGGGTCTTGAGATCCCGCACTGAAACCTGGCTTGCGACTACTTCAGACATGGCTGACTCCGCTGATGCGACCACACTAGGCCCGATTTCGGCGCTCATGCGTTGCCTCCTCCCACCACTGCTGCACCTTCAAGCTCGTCATCTTCCACCAGCAGGCGGGCGCCGCCATCGTCGGTCGGTTTGGCCATGGTGGCCACCGATGGGCCGCCAGCGGCTTCGCGGCGCAGGTCGGCTGTCATGCCGGCCGTGCCGCCGCTGACTTCCAGGTTGCAGCGCAGACCCTTCCAGCTGATCTCGGTGATGGCCGCTGCAGGAGCGCTGCTCGCTCCGCCAGAGACCACAAGGACCTTGGTGCGCAGGTAGCCGCAGGCCCGCGAAGCGGTAGCGGGCGTTGCCGTACTCGGTTTGGTTCACGAACAAGGTGTAGGGCTCATCCCCATCCGGCCCGGACACTTCTGCCCTGACACTTGAGGACATGGAATCAGAGGACTATGAGTCAAGCCAAGGAAGTGTCAGGCCAAAGGCATCGATTTGATCCATCACGATTTTGTTGAGAACGCGGCCTAGAACGACCTGTGGTTCATCAGCACGAATTGGGACGACCGAATGTTGGCTGGTCTTCGATTGATTCGACCCCTTGACGATTTTGCGCCTGATCAGGGAGTTTCCTGCTTCCAGTCCACAAACATAGGCTCTTTCCTGACAAAGACCTTTGGCACCATGCTCTTTGTCGCCCATCCGCACCCAGTCACCAGCGCAGACGATCGTCTCTACTGAGGTTTCCAGGGGTGGGCGCTTGCTAAAACTGCCGGGAGAGAAGTGAGACACAGAACCGGGATAACGCCTTACCTCGTAATCAACTACCTTTGCATTCCTAAATTCAGGGTGAGCAATTGGAAGCAAGTCATGCATAAGTCGATCAATAATCTCTTGATCATTCATCTCTGCGATGGCAGATGCGTTGTAAAAGTCGCTTGCAATCACAGAACCCTGCGGCTGGTCATGACCCCATAGCGCCCGCTCCGATTTTTTTTGCAGTTGGTCAAGCATGAAAAAGGTGCCTCCAGCGCCCTTCAGCGATTCGAAGCGAGAGAAAACATTGGCTGGATAAGCGATTGGAACATAGCGATCCAGCCACAAACGTGTTGAAACGACATCGATCGAACCCAGAGAAGCAGCGGCAACAAGCTCTGGCGCTGCCTTGCTGCATTCTGGAGATTGAGACATCAGGGATTTAAGTCCTTTAGCACCCACCGCTAAAACCACAGCATCGATGTCGTCAATCACCTTGACTTCTTTTGTTTGTACACTCTGAATCTCAACCGAGCTTAGGCGTTGCGTCTCAGATGAAACATTCAACCGTGTCACGAAGGTTCCCCCAAGGACGCGTAGATGATTGCGAGACATCAGCCTTCGTCCGAGAGGCTCAAATAGTTGTTCGGCAATACTTTTTGAATTAATCCAACGAACATCAAACGAGTCTTGATGCGCCAAGGCATAGTAATAGAGGAGCTCCATGGTGACAGCGGCCGAAACTTCTTCGGGAGGCTTGAACAAGCCAACCAGCAAGATCGGTCGCAAGAATTCATTAATGAGTCGATCGCTGATGCCAAGCTTTATAAAAAGTGATTGTGCACTAAGATTGTCGTATTTCTGGAAAACCTTGTCGCTGCGATAGAGGTCCAGCATGGCATAGAGAAGCCCTGCGATGCTGAGTCGATCTTGAATCGGAAGTCGCTTGAAGTTATTGATTGTTGCAATCGCTTGGCCTAGGGGGCTTGGCCATTGGGGTGATTCTCCAAAAACAGGAGCTGTCGCTTCCAATCCATCGGGTGACCAAAATGCACTGGTTGTGAAGTCAGTGAAGATATTGCCTATTTCGAGCTCTTCTGTGAGGGCATTGATGTTGGGATAGTCCTTCCAAAAGCCCCTGGTTCCAGCTTCAAAGGGTTTACCGCTTTTGGTTGTGATTGGTTGACTGCCGGTTGGATCGAGCATCCCATCGATCAAGGTCACGTCAACGCCGGCTTCACAGAGTGACTTTGCGGCACCCCAGCCAGCCCATCCGCCTCCGATGACGACCACATGGGATTGTTTTCTGTCGGGCATGGTGTCTGCAGGCATGGCTTGTTCTAGCTGGCAGCAGCGCAGCGCGCGGCTTCTGCCAGGCTTCTGGTGAGGCCCACGCAGCCTGACTCAGCTCCCTTCAACTCAGAGCTGCCTACCCATGAACGACCTCCCCATCTGGGATCTGCTCCTGCGCCGTTACGTGGACCAGGCTGGGCGTGTGGATTACGAAGCCTGGAGCACCCACGACCCCCAGACCCTCTGCCGCTGGCTGGCCCGGCAGTCTGCCGATACCAACGGGCCTGAGGATCACCTCGCCCACTGGATCAACCTCTACAACGCTTTCACCATCCAGTCAGTGCTCTCGGCTTATCCGATCGCATCGATTCGCCCCACCCTGATGGGGCTACCGAACTGGATCGCTTTCCTCCGCTTCTTCCAGCGGCGCGTGCATCGCCTTGGCAATGAGTTATTCAGCCTGGCGCAGATCGAAAACAGGATGCTGCGCCAGATCACCGCTGATCCCCGCATTCACTTCGCGATTGTCTGCGCCTCGGTGGGTTGTCCGCTGCTGCGCCACGAGGCCTACACACCGGAGCG
>JBIIJV010000002.1:0-34742 GCA_044233545.1 Cyanobium sp. | reverse complement strand
ACAGCAGCTTCTGACCACTGGCGAAGATGTCCAGCCATAAAGGCAGCGCCGGTGTGAGCAGAAGTGTGAGCAGTTCACCGGGCGGGCTACTATCGTGGGCCTCCATCCGAGTGGCTGCGGGGAGCTTCGTCGCGGCGAGGGAGACGCCTGTGGCCTGTGCAAGCTGGAACCCCGCCGCCAGTGCCAACGGCCGACCTGCTTGAGGCCTGGCATCTGCATCGCTTTGTCGTGCGCTCCTGCTGCTCTTCCGCTGCGCTGGCCCCTGGGCGACGCGGCTTGACAGCGGCGACCAAGCCCCTAAAGTATTCCATGGAGGGAATGCTGGATGTGGGATGTCTGCCAGACCGCTGTCTTCGAGGACTGGTGGGGCGAGCTCAGGGAGCAGGAGCAGGACGATGTGACGGCCATCGTGGAGCTGCTCCAGACACAGCCACATGCGCGAGCTGCGCATCCAGCCCCATGGTGACCCTTTGCGTGTCTTCGATGCCTTTGATCCCAGTCGCAGCGCTGTCCTACTGATTGGCGGCAACAAGACCGGCAAGGAAAAGCGGTTCTACAAAACGATGGTCCCCAAGGCGGACGCGCTCTACTACGAACACCTCATCAACCTGCAATCCCATCCCAAGCCATGACGCGCTCCTTTTCCGAGCTCACCAAGGACCTCAGCCCTGAGCGGCGCGAGCGCATTGAGCAGCGCAAGGAGCAGCTGCGGCAGGAGATGACCCTGGCGGAACTGCGCCGGGCCTTTTCGCTCACCCAGGACACCCTGGCCAAAACCCTCAATGTCAAACAGGCCGAGATCTCCAAGATCGAGAATCGGGCCGACATGCTGATGAGCACCCTGCGCAATTTTGTGCAGGCCATGGGTGGTGACCTGGAGGTGAGAGCTGTCTTTCCTGACCGCGCTATTGAGATCAGCACTTTTTCGTCTCTGGCCAGCAAGCCTGGCAAGTCGCGTGCTGGCAAAAAGAAACAGCAAATGGTTGAGGCGTAGAGATCACTCTTCTGGTGCGCATGGGGACAGGCTGACGATTCAAGTATCGACCCGGTCGCTCTTGTGCCGCGCAGAACAATCGGAGCGGTTCTTCATTTCCCCTTAGAGCCCTTCCCGCCTCTGCATGCTGAGAGGGTCTGAGGGGTAACAGCCGGAGAAGTCCGACCGGCATCAATGACAGACGACAACCAACGCAATTAGCCACGCAAACCATGAACAACCAGAGGCACCGCCGGCGCAGCCAAGGCAGAACCAGTCCGAAAACGACGCCCCACACCGGGTCGGGGGTGGCTCACTTTTCGGTGTCGGAAGTGGTGCAGTTTTCGATGTCGGTTGACACCTGACGAGTACCCGTTGCAGCGTCGGTAGGTACCCGGTTTGCAGGGTAGATACCCAAAAGATACCGACCGGGTACGCACCGGGTAGGAGACCACGGGGCCTGGCTGTTGCGGGTCGGCTCGGCCGATTGCCCCAGCAGTTGCGACCCTCGCCACACCTCGCCGGGGCCGTACTTGCTGGCCCACTTGTTTGGCGCCGATGGATCCACCTTCAGAAGCTCGGCCAGCCCCCTCGATGTGACAGCACCGGCAGGAGGGGCCACGCCGGCTTCTGTGTGCAGGGCAGGGGCCTGGGGAGGGGGGGTCTGCGGGCGCTGGTGATCGGCGGGCCTGAAGGGCAGCCAGGGCATTTTCCAGGGCATTTTCCAGGGCCTCAACCCTGGCCTCAAGATCCGCTTTGGGGCGGGCCTGCGATCCGGTGATCACCAGCAACCAATCCCGCACGCTGCAGCCTTCGGCGCTGGCACGGCTCCGCCAATCGGCCAGCACCTCCGGGGGGAGCTTGAGGTTTAGCTGCTCAAGCGGCACCGGGTACGGGGCGGGTATCGAGACGGTACCGACGGGTACGGGCAGGTACCACCCCAGGCAATCAGGCCAACCTGCGAAGGGGATGCGGCAGGTACTTGGGCCTGGGGCGGAGCATGACCGGGCGCTTCGGGGGGTCAGCGGCCAGCAGGGCAGCCAGCAGGGGGGCTAGGTCGGCAGGGTCGGGCATGGCGGTGCTGTGGGGTGCTCCTTAGAGTTCTCAGGGGCAGACAGGGGCGCATACCAAGGACTGTGCTTTCTGATACAGAAACGGTCTGCTAATTTAAGATGTATTTATATAATCTAACAATGGAAGTCACCACCAAAACAACAACTCGCTCGCGATCGCTCTCCATGTCAGCCCTTGGGGCAGCAGTGGTGGCATTCAGCTTGGCTTCTCCGGCATCGGCGGCCTTGGTCAACACGCCACTTCCAGCTAATGCCTTCATCAATTTTGGTGGACTTGATTGGGCTTGGGCATATCCAGTACAAGCGGGCGGTTCTAGCTTCTGGCCCCCGGCTGACCTTTCGTTTCAGGCTCCCCTGGGCTGGCGTATTCCAACTCTTGCTGAACTCGCTGCCGCGCCGGATGCGGTCGACTTTCTTTTTGCTGGCGCAAACGTCCCATTCTTGGGCACTGATCCGGTCAGTGGCGCCGTATTCCAAGCTCAGACTAGTAGCTACACGGGGGATGGTGCTTGTGCCACTCCTTACTTTTCTTCAAGCTTTGTCCACTGTGATTGGGTTGATGGCCAGCCCAATCTGCTATGGGCTGGCCTTCCTGGCAGTGGTCCTGCTAATGATCAGTTATTTGTCCGTGAAACCGCGCCGCCGCCCGCAGCAGCTCCCGGCCCACTGCCAATCTTCGGCGCCGCTGCTGCCTTCGGGTTTAGCCGCAAGCTAAGGAATCGCATCAAAACTAGCGCCAACTTCGTTTCCAGCAGCTAAACCATCTAAGCCGAATCCGGGCACCTTCGCGGGTGCTGCTCAGCCTCACCGCAGCGATTCGCAGGCGATCCCGTGGCCGTTTCTGTCTAGGTAGGTGTGCCCTTGCCTCAGTAGCTGCTGGGGCTTGGCGAAGTCGCCAATCTCCTTGCAGTTTCACGATGGCCAGCAGGGGCAGCCATTGGCGCAACTGGAACACAAACCGGGCCAGGTATGCCAGAACCCGGGGGCGGGCCTGGCCTTGAGGACGTGGCTCTGCTGGGCCCATGGCGCTAATCCCAGGGACGTTCGATCCCCCCACTTACAGCCCACACCCCACGGCGGGATTGTTTGGCCTGGGCCACGGCAGCCAGGTAGGAGCCACGATCGCAGGCGCTTAGATACTTGCGATAGGCGAAGGCTTGGCCGCTTTGCACCATCGCCAGATTGACGGATTGGCCATTGCGGAACACTTCGGCCACGGTGCGGCCGTAGCAGTCTTTTTTCTAGGAGCGGATTGTCACCACCGAACCGACCGGGGCCAGCTCCTGCAGGTACTCCTTGGGGGTACCGGCAGTGGTGCAGGTAGCCGTCTTCTGGATCTTGGCGTCCGATTGGGAGCGGCAAAGGTATCAAACCCCGGTCGATTGTTCGAGCTTCTGCCAGTAGAAACCGCCTTTAGGTTGGCCTTCGGCAAGCAGGGCCGGCGCCACAAGCCCGAAAAATTTTCAGTAAGTCCCTTGCCCCTCTGGCGAGGGTCACTGCAACTAGAAACCGTGTCCTTCAGGTACTTAACAATCCGGGTGGCGTTCTGTATATCCAGCTACGCGAACTCCCGCTGGACGGCGGGGGTAACTCAATCCGCCAAGCCAAGATTTCCCATCACCTGATCCAATGGAATGGTCGCTTCACCGGAACGGTGGTGGGCCTCCAGTGCTACGGCGCCAAAGTAGGCATCCTCTAGGTCGTCCATGCCTTGCTCAATCAGCTCCCGCCGGTAGCACGATTTTTTTCGGCCTGTTTCCTCGGCAAGCCGGCTCAATCGCGCCTCCATCACAGGGTCCAGCCGGACAGGCTTGACTAAATCGCTCTCCATTAAGGAGGACATGGCGGTGATGTGGAGAGGTTTTGGCCAGCTGAACCGATCAGGGTGGAGCTGATGGGAACTGTGGGAATTTTACTTTGATTTTACCCAATGCGTACAGGATTCTGAATGGTTCCTGGTGTGCTTGGTGGTCCGGCCCACGAGGGAATAGGGGCCGGCGATCAGCAGGCGGCAGGGAGCCACGGAACACCGCCCCAGCCTGGCCGATCGGGCCGCTCTGAACGGTGAGGCCAGGTGCGAACGCCAGCGCCCCCGGACAGAACCCCCCGACATGGCCCCTGACATCACCCCGTGGCAAGCCATGATGCCATCAGGCAACCCATGAGCCGTTTAGGCTGTCATCAGTCATCCTCGCCTGGCGTTTGCCTGCTTGGCCCAGCTCAGTCCCATCGTTCAGCACCCCCCGGCGGCCCTGGAGCAGGCCCTGCAGCGGCTGGGGCGCAACATTCGCACCGCCCGGCTGCGGCGCCGCTGGCGGCTTGAGGACGTGGCCGAACGGATGGGCGTGAGCCGCTTCACCGTGGCCGATGTGGAGCGCGGCAAGCCCGGCACCTCGATCGCCGCCTACCTCGGTGCCCTCTGGGTGCTGGGCCTGCTCGATCAGCTGGAGGCGGTGGCCGATCCCGCCCGGGATGAGGAGGGCAAGGCCCTGGAGGCGGCCCGCCAGCCGGGTCAGGCCCCCCGCCGCCATCGCTTCGACGACGACTTCTGATCCTCCTCGTCCATCCCCCTTCGCCCAGCCCTGGCGCTCGCCTGTCATGCCATCGGATCTCGAGTGCTACGTCTACGTGGTCCCACCGGGCAGCACAGAGTTCGTCACCGCCGGCCGGTTTTCGCAGAGCCGCAATCGGCAGGGCCAACCCGTGGGCACATTCGTCTATGGCCGCCGCTACCGGGAGCGGCCGGACGCGGTGGAGCTGGATCCGGTGCAGCTGAAGCTGCGCCAGGGCCCCTTCGAGACGGCCCGTCTGGGAGGCTTCTTCGGGGCGCTGCGCGATGCCCTGCCGGATCACTGGGGTCGCCGGGTGATCGCTCGCCATGGCGGTCTGGGGGAGCCCAGCGATTTCGATCTGCTGCTGCTCGGGCCGGACGATCGCTGCGGTGCGGTGGGCTTCGGCCGGGGCGTGGAACCGCCGGCGCCCCAGCGTCGCTTCCACCGCAGCCTCGATCTGGAGCGCATCAAACAGGCGGCCGATGCCATCCTCAGCGAGGAACCCCATCGGGCAGGCTCGGCCCTGGAGCAGGTGGAGGAGCTGATCGGCCAGGCCGGCACGTCGATGGGTGGCGCCCGCCCCAAGACCACCGTGGAGGCCGATCAGGCCCTTTGGCTGGCCAAGTTCCCGGCGCCTGCCGACACCTGGAACCAGCCGCGGGTGGAGCACGGTCTGCTGCTGCTGGCTCGGCGCTGCGGGTTGCAGGTGGCGGAGAGTCGCCTCACCAGGGTGGGCGATGCCGATGTGTTGCTGGTCAAGCGCTTCGATCGCGACTGGAGCGAAGGCGGATACAGGCGCCATCGCATGGTCAGTGCCCTCACCCTGCTGCAGGCCGAAGACAGCGCCACCGATCGCGGCCAGTGGTCGTATCTGCTGTTGGCAGACGAGCTCCGCCGTGTCAGCGCTCAGCCGGCGGTGGATCTGCGGGAGCTGTTCAGCCGGATCTGCTTCAACGCCGCGGTCTCGAACATCGATGACCATCCCCGCAACCATGCGCTGCTGGCCCGATCCCGCAGCTGGCAGCTCAGCCCCGCCTACGACCTCACCCCTGCACCCCTGCAAGCCGAGACCCGCCGCGACCTGGCCATGGCCTGCGGCCTGGTGGACCGCAGCCCCAGCCGTTGGGCCAACCGCCGGGCGATCCTGGCCGCGGCGGGCCGGTTTCTGCTGCAGCCGGCGGCAGCCGAAGCGATCGCCACGCGGATCTTCAGCACCGTGGCCAGCAGCTGGGAGGCCACCCTGCGCCAAGCCTCGGTGAGCCCCGGCGACTGCCAGCGCCTCAGCCGCGCCTTCCTCTACCCGGGGCTGGAGCTGGATCCGGACACCACCGATGGCTTTGAGGATGTCGATGAATACACCACCGGTCGCGCTGCCGAGTCCGACAGCACAACGGGCTGGGCTGTTGATGACGACGACGAGGCCCCCTTCTGATGGCCTCGCCACACGTTCGCAGCAACGGGGCCGTCGGGCCCCGTCCCCAGTTGCCTGCCTTTTGCCGCACCCGGCGGCCCACCACCGTCATGGTCACGGCCTCCAGCCTGGCTTGCCTTCGCGGGCTCGTGCTGCTGGGGCTGGCGTTTCAGATCAGCACTTTGCTGCTTGTGCTCGCCGGGCCGGTGCCGACGCGGCCAGTCACCAGCCCCAACGCCATCTTCCGCTCCGATGCCGGCACGGATGCCGGTGAAGTCCCTCCCGTCACACCGCTTTCAGACCGATGAACACCACGACGACGTCATCCCATTCCGCTGCATCTGTCGCCTCGATGAATCACCCTGCCCTGATCTCCCGCTCCTGGAACGGCACGCCGATCTCTCGGCGCATCACCGACGGCTATGTCAATGCCACCGCCATGTGCAGGGCCAACGGCAAGCAATGGTCGAAGTAACGGGAAAGCGACCGCTGCCAGACCTATCTCGACGCCCTGGCTGAAACCTCCGGAATTCGGATGTTTGACCTGATCGAGTCCCGCCAGGGCCAGGGCGGCGGTACCTGGGTCCATCCCCAGGCCGCAGTCGACCTGGCCCGCTGGATCAGCGCACCGTTCGCGGTCTGGATGGACGGCTGGTTCCTGGAAAGCGTCCAGCAGGCGCAGCCGACACCGGTGGAGACGACTGCTGTGCCCAGGGGCTGATGGATAAGCCGACAACGTCACATCGCCAGCGGGTCTGGGTCACGACGGCAGAAGCCTGCTCTGCTCTGGGGATGAGCCGGGAAACCCTCCGCCAGCTGCGGCTGCGGGGGGTGCTCACCCCAGGCAAGCACTACCGCCGCTGGGACTGCACCCAGTCGCGGCCCCCTGCAGTGGCACCTGGAGAACGTGGAGACCACGATCACCGGCTGGAGTCGGCGGCACCTGTAGAGATCAGTGGCCGCAATGGACGTGCAGCCCACCTGGGCAGGCATGGGCACCTGAGGCAGCGGCCGCACTACCTCGACCCCCTTGCGGATGCTGCAGTTGCTGCGATTATTTCGATTATGGTTCCAGTGGCCTTCCTCCTTGGTGCCCATGGCCGTCGCTCTCCCCGGATCCATTGAGCCCGTGATCCCCACGGCTGAGGCGGCTGAGGCCGCAGGGGCGAGCTTGCGCGATCTCGCCGGCCTCCGAGCCAGCCATGGTCTGCGTCAAGCCAGCCTCTCCCTCGATTTGGACGGTGGTCAGCGCGCATCGGTTCCCATCCCGGCCGCAGTACTGGAGTTGCTGCAGGGAATCCTGGTGCAGATGGCCCAGGGCAATGCCGTCACGCTGGTGCCGGTACATGCCGAGCTCACGACCCAGCAGGCCGCTGACCTGCTTAACGTGTCCCGGCCCTTTCTGATCGAGCGGTTGGAGCAAGGGGAGATCCCCTTCCGCAAGGTCGGCACCCACCGGCGCATCCGCCTGGCCGACCTAATGGCCTACAAGCACGCCATCGACCAACAGCGTGCGGCGACACTCGATGAGCTGGCTGCCCAGGCCCAGGAGCTGGGCATGGGCTACTGATGGGAATCGCTTCACCGTCGTCTACGACGCCTGCGTTCGCTACCCGGCACCACTCCGCGATCTGCTGATGCGCCTGGCGCTCACGGATCTCTACCGGGCGCGCTGGAGCGACCAGATTCATGAGGAGTGGATGACGGCCGTGCTGCGGAACCGGCCTGATCTCTCCAGAGCGCAGCTGGAGCGCACCCGCTCGCTGATGAATGCCCACGTGCGTGATGCGCTGGTGGATGGCCATCAGCCCCTGATTCCAGCCCTGGAGTTACCAGATCCGGATGACCGCCATGTTCTGGCTGCCGCCATCCAATGCGGAGCCGATCTGATCCTCACCTTCAACTTGGATGATTTCCCGGAGCAGGCCCTGTCGATCTATGGACTTGGCGCATGCCATCCCGATCCGTTTCTGGTGGATCAGCTGAACCTGGATGCCGAACGGGTCTGCATGGCGATGCGGCAGCACCGAGCCAGCCTCAAGAACCCTCCCAAGACAGTTGAGGAGTACCTGGTAACCCTGGAGGAACAAGGCTTGAGCAGGTTCTCGCAGGCCGTGCGGCACTACGCCGCTGAGCTCTGAACGCTTAGCCCCTGGCCCAGCCTTTGCTCGGCCTTGGCGAAGGCGTCATCCACGACGTCATCCCCGCACCAGCGGCTGTAGGCCGCCAAGTGGGTCTGAACGCTGTGGCCCATCGCCGCGGCCACCACCTTGGGCGGCAAGTCGCAGATCACATGGGCCCGGTGGGCATAACCGTGCCGGCAGGAATACAGCACCAACTTTTCTCCCTGAGTTTCGTACTGCTGGCGCAGGTGTTGCCAGTGCTCTCGCCGCAGCAGGTAGCGACTGAAGGAATCCGAGCCAAAGCCGGCTCTCATCGGTGGAAGCTTTGAAGGATCAAAGGTCTCGAGGAGCTGCCAGTCCGTAGCCCATTGGTCACAAGGCAGCAATCGCAGTGGCCTCGGCTTGGTTTTGCCGCGAGAAGCGACCTTCTCATACGTGCACCAGAGCCGTCCCTGGCGAAGCTGTAGGTGCTGTAGCTCTTCGGGGCGCAGGCCAAAGGCGCAGAGCAGTTGGAAGGCAAACCGCCCGCGCGGGTCGGGGATGCCCTGCACCATCACCAGGATGTCTGGCACTGCGATCGGCGTCGTGACCGCGCGGCTCTCCCTCGATCGGCCGATGATCGTGGAGAGGTCCGGCGCCGGAGCCCATTGAGCTGGAAGCAGCTTCTGACTGACCGCCCAGCGCAGCAGAGCAGCGGTATACTGAATTTGCAGTCTTCTGGTGCGGCAGCCAGGGCGCTGACTCCATAGATCAGCCTGTGCTTCCTGCAGCTGGGTGGCATCGCGGGCTGCTGGTGGCCCTTTCGCTGTCTTGAGGACCAACGCCATGCGCGGCTTGTACAGCCGCTCCCAGGTTGTTTCCTTGATTTCGCCGCTGCGGAGCTTGTGCTGCTGGTACCGGCGGATCAGGCCAGCCCAGTCGATTTGGATCGATCGGCTGGGTGTCGCGGCAGGTGGAGCACTGGGCTGCAGGCTTGAGGGCTGGCTGGGCAGGCTTTCTTCCTGGCGCCTGATATCAGCTTCTGCTTTGGCTGCAGCCAGCTCTGCAATGGCCTGCTCGAGTGTGACTCCGCTCCGGAAGGCCTCATAGACCGCCACCACACCGTCGCGGATGGCCTCCAGTTGGTACGACTCCCACGGGTAGGGCAAGGAGCAGCTGCTTGCGATGCCCATCGCCGGCTCGGGCCGTGATGTGAAGCCGGGCCCGACCCCTGAATTTCGAGACCGTCCATCCGCTTCTGCAGCCCCTCTGGCCGAGGGCCCGCAGGACCCCGCCACGGAGCAAAACATCCCATTCCGGGACCGTTGGCATGTGAGAAGGTATGTGAGAAGGTCCTTCTCATAGCCTGGCAATGGCAAGCGGGGACCGGCAAAGCCTGTCAGCCCGAAAGCCTGTTGCAGCAAGGCTTCTTGGCTGAAAATCAGGCCCTGACTGAAACGCCCCCTGTGTGATTCGAACACACGACCGGCTGCTTAGAAGGCAGCTGCTCTATCCAGCTGAGCTAAGGGAGCACAAAGGGCATTGTGCCCTTACCCATGGCTAGCAGTCTGCCCAGGCGGTCAGCATTTGGGCCGGCACCAGCACTTAGGATGGTTGGCCTTGCTTCCGTACGCCCAATGGCTGCCACCCGGCTTAGTGACAGCCAAAAGCAGGAACTGGTAGCCCGCTTTTGTGGAGGCGCGTCCCTCCAGCAATTGGCGACATTGTTTGGTTGCAGTCCCACCACGGTCAGCCGCACCGCCAAGGCGGCGATCGATCTGGCCGATTACGAGTTGCTGCTTAAGCAGCTCAAGGCCCAGCGGGGTGGCTCTTCACGAGGCGATGGCGGCCTGGTTGGGGAGTTGCCATTGGCGATGGAAATCGAAGATGAAGATGGAGCCAGATCCGAGGCCATCCCCGCGTCCGAGGGCCCCGTTGACTGCGGCGATGGCGATGGCGATGCTGCTGCCTTAACGCCGAGCGAGCCTGGGGAACGGCCTGAGCTGGCTACCACTATGAGTTCGTATGGGCTCGAAGAGCCCGTTGAGGCCGTTGCCGAACCTGGGGTGGACCCAGAAGTCCCGAGGCCGATCCTGGGCCGCCGCCGCCGCTCCGGCGCCGCCACACCCAGCACCCCAGCCACTCCCCTCTCTGACACGGACCAAGCTGCGGCGGATCTCTCCGGGCAAGTTGGGCTGGAAACGGAGCTTGCCCCAGCAGCGGCGGGCCCAGGCGAGCTGGCCATTGATGACGCCGATGATTTCGGCGCTGACGACGCTGAGGATGGCGAGGAGGATCTCAGCGACGACCCTGGCGAGGAAATCTCTTTTGCCCAGGGCGAAACCTTCGTGGCAATCCCGGTGGGCCCCATCATCGATGACCTGGCCATCCACGAGGCCGTGCCATTCAGCGCCGCCGTCCTGCCCAGCAGTGCCTTCCTGTTGGTCGACAAAACCGTGGAATTGCAGGCCCGCCCCCTGCGGGAGCTGCCCGAACTGGGGCGCCTCGCGGCAGACGAACTCGACCGCCAAGCCCTGGTGGTCTTCGTAAACCCACGCCAAGCCAAACGCCAATGCGGTCGCACCCAGCGGGTCATCCCCCTGCCCGATCCCTCCCTGCTCGAACGCACCGCCCCATACCTGATGGCCCAGTGGATCACACGACTCGTGATTGAAGGGGCTCTTTACGCCCTGCCAGGGGCCTGACTGGCGCAACGCCAACCTGGGTCTGCTGCAGCCCACCACCATCAGTCCTCCCGATCCCCAGCCCCGCCCTGCAGCAGGGCCACGGCACTGCCGCCACTCAGGACCCCCAAGGCCAGGGCCACCCCCACCAGAAAGCCACTGGGCAGGGGTGCCGTGCGGCCAAAGCCCAGCCGCAATGAGGGCCGGTCGTTGAGGTTTTGGGCCCCCAGGCACAACACCAGCAACAGCATTGAGGCGCCCACCGCCGAGGAGATCAATAACCGCAAGCGCAGCAGCATCACAGCGACAGTTAACACACGCTTGCCACTCTGCCGTCATCGGGTTGCCCCTGGCTGCACCCACAGGCCTGGATACCAATCGGGTTGCCCCAGAGCCGAAGCACATCCGCACACTACCTGTAGCGTCTGGGTTGGTCCCGGTCTGGATGTTGTTGGCGATGGTCCCCCGCCAGTAAGCCACTGGCGGTCCTGGCCGCAGACAAGTTTGATCTTGTTTGCACCTTGCACACCGTGCACAGCGATCGCCCGGACCTAGCTGCCCAGGCCCCCTACCCCGTACCCTCACCGGCCTCACAGACCGCTTCGGCCGCCTCGGCCGCCTGGTGCAGCAGGGCATAGAGATCCCGGCGCGGATGGCCCGTGCGTTGCGCCAGCAGACGACTGGCTTCCTTGGCGCTACGGCCGGCAGCCACCAGCTGCTCCAGCTCAGCCCGCAACAGGGTCCCATCCCAAGGCTCTGGACCCGCCAGCGGCGATGCTCCGCCCAGCACCAGGGTGCATTCGCCCAGGGGTGGGGTGGCCAGGAAATGGGCCAGGGCCGCCGCCACCGTGGGCCCCACCTGTTGCTCGTGGCGTTTGGTCAACTCCCGGGCCACCATCAGGGGCCGGTCGCCCAACACCGCCAGCAGATCCTCCAACAAAGCCACCAGCCGGTGGGGGGCCTCGTACAGCACCATGGTGCGCTGCTCTGCGGCGAGGGCCTGCAGCCGCTGGCGGCGGGGGGCGCTGCGGGGCGGCAAAAAGCCCTCAAAACAAAAACGGCCGCTGGGTAGGCCGCTGCTGACCAGGGCCGTGGTCAGGGCGCAGGGTCCAGGCACGCAAACGACGTCATGGCCCGCCTGGCGGGCGGCAGCCACCAGCTCCTCGCCGGGATCGGCCACCCCGGGCAGGCCGGCATCGCTGATCAAGGCGATGCTCTGGCCCGCGGCCAGGGCCTGCAGCAGCTGGGGCTGGCGGGCCAGGCGGTTGTGCTCGTGAAAACTCAGCAACCGGTTGCGCAGCCCCAGTCCATGCAGCATCAAACCGCTGCGGCGCGTGTCCTCACAGGCCACCAGGTCCACCGCCCCCAGCACCCGGCGGGCGCGGGGCGAGAGGTCCTCCAGGTTGCCGATCGGGGTGCCCACCAGATACAGCACGCCGCCGGTGGGTTCGGGCACAGCCATCGGCATGCCGGATCGGCAAAATGCATGTTTGCCTCTCCATGATGCCCACGGCCCTGTCCCTGCCAGGTGGCATCGACCAGGAGGCGCTGCTGGCCCAGCTGCGACCCCTCTGCTGGGGGGCGGCAGACATCCTGCGGGCCTACGCCCGGGGCGAGCAGCCCCCCCATGGCTTTGCGGCTGCGCTGACGGTGGCCGACGGCGGCAGCGGCCCTGTCACCGCCGCCGATCTGGCCGTGAATGAATGGTTGTTGCAGGGCCTGGAGGCTTCCTTTCCCGATGCCCCCTGGACCCTGCTGAGTGAGGAAACCGCCGCTGAGGCACTGCAGCTGGGATTGCCATTGCCCGGAGAGTGGTTGTGGCTGCTGGATCCCCTTGATGGCACCAAGGATTTCCTGCTGGGTACCGGCGAATACGCGGTGCATCTGGCCCTGGTGCAGCGGGGCACACCTGTGCTGGGGGTGGTAGTGCTGCCCGAAAGCGAAGAGCTTTGGTTTGGTCTGTTGCCCCAGGCCAGCACCGCGACCGGAGAAAGCTCCCTGGCCCAACCAGCTGCGGGTAGCGCCTGGCGCGAGAACCGCAGCGGCGAGCGCTTCGCCCCCCAGCTCAGCGCTCGCCGCTGCACTGGCGAGCTGGTGCTGGTGGCCAGTCGCAGCCATCGCGACAGCCGTTTGGAGCAACTGCTGGCGGCCCTCGAACTGGGGGAAACCCGGGTGATGGGCAGCGTCGGCGGCAAGGTGGCCACGATCCTGCGGGGCGAGAGCGATCTCTACATCTCCCTTTCCGGGAGCTCGGCCCCCAAGGATTGGGACATGGCCGCCCCTGAAGCGGTGCTGCGGGCCGCCGGCGGTGCCTTCAGCCACGCCGATGGCCAGGGCCTCTCGTACAACAACGGCGACGGCCTGCAGGCCGGTTGCCTGGTGGCCAGCCATGGCCCCAACCACGCCGAGCTATGCCAAAAAGCGGCTGCCGCCATGGGACGTATCGATCCCACTTTTGTGCTCTGACGCCCCCCGCAACACCAAAAACCCCCTCGGCCCAGCGAAGGCCAAGGGGGTTGGCTTAAGGAATTGCCCCTGGGCCTTGCAAGCACCCAGGCAGATCTAATCGCTCAGACCACCGGGGCGGGTTCCTGTTGGGCGACGCCGCGCAGGGTGAGGTTGATGCGGCCGCGATTGTCGATTTCGCGGACCCGAACGGTCACCTGGTCGCCCACATTGACCACGTCTTCCACCTTTTCCACCCGGGCTTCTGAGAGCTGGGAGATGTGGATCATGCCTTCTTTGCCGGGCAGGATTTCGACGAAGGCACCGATGGGGATCACCCGGGTGACGGCGCCACAGAACACTTCCCCCTCACTGACCCGGCGGGTCAGGCCTTCGATGATGCGCTGGGCCTCTTCGGCGGCGGCACCATCGTGACTGGCGATCGTGACGATGCCGCCATCCTCAATGTCGATCTTGGTGTTGGTGCGCTCGGTGATGCCCTTGATGGTGCGACCGCCGGGGCCGATCACGGTACCGATCAGTTCCGGGTCGATGCGGAAGCTGAGCAAACGGGGGGCATGGGGGGAAAGGGTGTCGCGGGGCTTGTCGATCGCCTCCAGCATCTTCTCGAGGATGTGAAGCCGGGCCGGCCGGGCCTGGTTGATCGCCTCAGCCACCGTGGTCAGGGGCAGGCCGCTGATCTTCATGTCCATCTGCAGGGCTGTGATGCCCTTCTCGGTGCCCGCCACCTTGAAATCCATGTCGCCGAGGAAATCCTCAATGCCCTGGATGTCGGTGAGGATGCGCACCTCCTTGCCCTCCTTGATCAGGCCCATGGCGGCGCCGCTGACGGGGGCCTTGAGGGGCACGCCGGCATCCATCAGGGCCAGGGTGCTGCCGCACACCGAACCCATGGAAGTGGATCCATTGGAACTGAGCACCTCACTCACCACCCGCAGCACATAAGGAAAGCTTTCCTTGGGGGGCAGCACGGGAATCAGGGCCCGCTCGGCCAGGGCGCCATGGCCGATCTCCCGGCGACCGGGGGAGCGCATCGGCCGGGTTTCGCCAACCGAATAGGGGGGGAAGTTGTAGTGATGCAGGTAGGTCTTCTCGTTGGCTGGATTGAGATCATCCATCTCCTGGGCATCGCTGGGGGTGCCCAAGGTGGCGGTGGACAGCACCTGGGTGAGACCCCGCTGGAACAGGCCGGAGCCATGCACCCGCCGGGGCAACACGCCAACGGCGGAGCTGATCGGACGCACCTCATCGAGGCTGCGGCCATCGACCCGCTTGCCGTCCTTAACGATCTGCTGACGCATCAGCTTCTTGGTGAGGCCTTTGAAACTGGTGGGCAGGGCCTTGCCACTGCCACTCACCAATACTTTCACCGGATCGGTGTCCTTGAGGCCGGCGATTTTCTCGGCCACTTCGGCCTTGATCGCATCCAGCTTGCTGTCGCGTTCGGGCTTGGTCTGGCTGAACTGCTTGAGCACGGCGCCAATCGCCTTGCTGCATTCCTTTTCGAGGTATGTGGGCAGGGTGGCGTCTTCTTCTTTGGCCTCGGGCTTGACCTGCTCAATGCCCAGGTCCTTGAGCAAAGCTTGCTGGGCCTTGATCAATTCACCAACGGCCTCGTAGCCAAAGTCGATGGCCTCAATCACATCTTGCTCCGGCAGTTGGCTAGCGCCGGCTTCCACCATCACCACACCATCCGGCGTGCCGGCCACCACCAAATCGAGGTCACTGCGCTCGATCTCGCGGTAACTGGGGTTGAGCACGAAGTCATCGCCCAGCAGGCCCACACGCACGGCTGCCATCGGCCCTTCGAAGGGAATGCGGGCCAACAGGGTGGCCAGAGAAGCGCCGGTGACCGCCAACACGTCGGGCGGCACCCGTTCGTCGAGGGAGAGGCAAGTGGCGACGATCTGCAGGTCGTCGCGCATCCAGGCTGGGAACAGGGGACGCATCGGCCGATCGATCAGCCTGGCAATCAGGGTGGCCCGTTCGGGGGGGCGGGATTCGCGGCGCATGAAGCTGCCGGGGATGCGACCGGCGGCATACAGCCGCTCTTCGTAGTCGCAAATCAGGGGCAGAAAATCAATGCCTTCACGGGGCGTAGAGCGGGTCGCCGTCACCAGGATTGACGTATCTCCGCATTCGACCAAGACCGAACCCCCGGCCTGGGGGGCGTAACGACCGGTGGTCAGCCGGATCTCCCGACCATCGAAGGAGATCGACTGAGTTTGTCCTTGCACTTGACGTTATGTTTCTTTGTTGTCGTCGGGCATTCTCGCATCTGACCCCCCCCGTGGGCTTCCCCCTGGGGCGGATTGCCGCCGTCGGTCGTTTCTACCCATGGCCATCCCCCGCAGGGCTGTGCGGCAGGGCTGCCCTACAACAACCTTTGCACAAAAAAAGTTAATAAAAAAGGCGCCCATTGGACGCCCTCGCAAAAGTGAGATAAATGGCGAAACGCCTGATCACCAGCTGGACTTGACCACGCCAGGCAATTCGCCTTTGTGGGCCCGTTCGCGTAACTGGTTGCGGCAAAGGCCGAAATCGCGATAGACACCGCGGGGTTTGCCGGTGGCCCAGCAGCGGTTGCGGCGGCGGCTAGGGGCGCTATTGCGGGGCAGACCCTGCAGCTTGCGATGTATTTCCAGCCGTTCCATTGGATCGGCGGCAGCGGCCATGGCTTCCTTGAAGGCGGCGCGCTTGGCAGCGAAGCGTTCGGTCATTTTGCTGCGCTTGACGTCGCGCGCGATCATTGATTTTTTTGCCATGCGGCAGGCCAGGTGTTGAGCAGCGTGAACTGAGCTTAGCTCCCAGGGTGACTGGGGTAGAGATCGGCCAGAGGGCAGGTAGGGGACAGGCCGGCTGGCGGGCCTTGCAAATCGCCCAGGCGTGGCAGATCAGTCGTGGCAGATAAAGCGAATCGAGAGGTTTTGGCCCAGGCGATCAAGCACCAGGGGGGCCGCTGCCGCGCCCCCGGCGGCAGCGGGCTGCGGCGCTTCAGTGGCTGAGGCGGTGGCTTAATCAGTGGCTTAATCAGTGGCCCAGCAATTGCTGAATGGCCGGCAGCTGGCTGGTGTCTTTGACGATCAGCAGCAGGCTGAGTCCCACCAGAAAGACAAAACCGGATTGCATGAAGGCCATCTGGAAGCGCTCGGGCAGGGGCCGGCCCCTCAATGCCTCAATCAGCAACAGGGCGAACTGGCCGCCATCCAGCAGGGGCAGGGGCAGGGAATTGAGCACCGCCAGGTTGATCGAAATCAAGGCGGTGTAGAGGAACAGGCTGCTACCCCCCTGGCGGGCCAAGGTGGCACCCATTTCGACAATCTTGACCGGCCCAGACACCTGGCCGGCGGTTTCGCCGAAATTGGTGATCAAGCTGCCAAACCCCTGGAATGTGCGGCTGGTGAGCGCAATTAGATCGTGGTTTGCCTGGCGGATGGGTTCTAAGAAGCTGCGGGGGGCGCGGAAAGTTTCGCTGCCATTGGGCTGCAATTGGGCGCCGATGTGGCCGATGCCCCCCTGCTCACTAGGTGTCAGGGAAAGCTGCAGGGGCCTACCGGCCCGCTCGGCCTTGAGCAGCAGGGTGTGACCGGCGGAGCCACGGATGCGCTCGACAAGGTCGGCAACGGCCTGCTGACCGCCGCTCAGGGGAACGGAATCGACGCTGACAATCCGATCTCCGGCCCTCAGGCCGACGCTGGCGGCGGGTTGGCCAGCCACCACCCCACTGACCAGCACCCCCGGCGTGGCCGATACGCCCGCCGGAATCCCCACCACCAGCCCCTGGCCCAGCAGCACGGCATAGGCAAGTAGCAGGTTGGCGATGACGCCGGCGGCAATCACCAGGGCCCGTTGGTGCAGCGGGCGGTTGCGCAGCAGGTCGGGATCATCGGCGGGATAGGGGCTGTTGTCGTCTTCATCGGGAAAGGAGACGAAGCCCCCCAGGGGAATGGCCCGCAGGGCAAACAGCACCCCCTTGATGCGCTTCTGCAGCAGCACGGGCCCGAAACCGACGGAAAAGCCACTGACGCGGATGCCCTGCCAGGTGGCAGCCAAGAAATGGCCCGCCTCATGCACGACGATCAGGCCGGCCAGGATCGCCAGCGCGGTGAGAACACCCATGCGGCTCATCAAGAATTAGGTCATTCTGGGGGATGCGGCGCCCCGAACCGAACCGTCGGGCCGGCCCATCAGCCAGCTGGGTTTGAGCCAGCTCTGTCTCAGCCTGGGTTGCTGAGGCGATCGACACCGCCCATGTAGGGCACCAGGGCGGCGGGCAGGCTGACGCTGCCGTCACCCTGCTGGCCCGCTTCCAGCAGGGCCGCCATGGTGCGGCCGATGGCCAGGCCACTGCCATTGAGGGTGTGCAGCAGCTGGGTTTTCTTGCCCTCCTTGAAGCGGATCGCCGAGCGGCGCGCCTGGAAATCGGCGCAGGTACTGCAACTGGAGATCTCGCGGTAAGCGCCGGCGCCCGCCAGCCACACCTCGAGGTCGTAGGTGCGGGCGGCGGAGAAGCCCAGATCGCCGCCGCAGAGTTCTATGCGGCGATAGGGCAATTCCAGGGCCTCCAGCACCCCCTCGGCATCGCGGGTGAGCTGCTCGTGGGCCTCAAGCGACTTTTCGGGGTGACAGAACCAGTACAGCTCGACTTTGTTGAACTGGTGCAGGCGGATCAGGCCCCGGGTGTCGCGACCGTAGGAGCCGGCCTCGCGGCGGAAACAGGGGGTGTGGGCCACGTATTTGAGGGGGAGCTTCTCCGCCGGTATCACCTCATCGCGGTGCAAAGAGGTGATTGGTACTTCGGCGGTGGGGGTGAGCCAGAGGTCGTCGTCGGCGCACTTGAAACTCTCCTCGGCGAATTTGGGCAGCTGGCCCGAGCCGGTGAGGCTGGCGCTGTTCACCAGGATCGGCGGCATCACTTCGGTGTAGCCGCGGGCGGTGTGGCGATCGAGCATGAAGGCGATCAGGGCCCGCTCAAGCCGGGCGCCCTGGCCCAGCAACGTCACGAAACGGCTCTGGGCGATGCGCACCGAACGCTCGCCGCTGTCGAGCAGCCCCAGCCGTTCGGCAATCTGCCAGTGCTCTTGCAGGGTTTCGCCGGGGCCGGGCCGGCGGAGGTTGCCCCAGGTGCTCACCTCAACGTTGTCTGCTTCATTGCGCCCCTCGGGCACCCGGGGGTCGGGCAGGTTGGGCAGGGTGAGAAGCTGTTCGCGCAGACGGGCCTCCAGGACTTTCTCTTCCTCTTCGAGACCGGCAACCTGCTGCTTGATGCGGTTGCCCTGCTCGCGCAGATCGCGCACTTCGGGGCCAGCGGGGCTAGCCCCCGCCTGAATTTGCTGCCCCACCGCTTTGCCGATGCGGTTGCCTTCAGCCTGCAGATCACTGCGCCGTTCTTGCAGATCCCGCTCCTGATTGGCGATGGTCTGCAAGCCCGTCAAGTCGAGCTCGATGCCTCGGCGCGCCAGCTGGCCGCTGATCAGGGCGGGGTCATCGCGCAGCAGGCGCTGATCAAGCACGGATCCCAAGAAGCTGGCAGGGAGCCTAAGGGGCGGTGGTGGGCCGCCCCAGCTGGGGGCTCAGAGCACCTGGATGACTTCGGCCACTTCGGGGATGGCCTCGCGCAGCTTGCGCTCAATGCCCATCTTGAGAGTCATGGTGCTGCTGGGGCAGGAGCCGCAAGCGCCCTGCAGGCGCACCTTGACTATGGGGCCATCGATTTCGACGATTTCGACATTGCCGCCATCGGCCATCAGATAGGGGCGCAGTTCGTCGAGAACACGCTCGACATTGGGGATGGTGAGGGCGCGGGGGTCGGCATCGGCGGGGACTGCATCGGCGGGGACGGACCCAGCGACAGCGCCCTCAGGCATGGCCGTAGTGATGGTTTCAGCGCTCATGGCAAGGGAATCAATTGGTGAAATTCAGCTTAGGTCTGGATCGATCGGTAGACGCTTGAGACCGAGGGCGAAGCGGCGGGCCGCCAGCAGCAACGGGTAGGTGGCGCGGCAGCGGACCGGATCCGCCAGCACGGCGGCCAGCAGCTGCAGCAGGCCCGGACTTGGTTGCATTTGGGCGCACAGCCAGGCAACGGCGCCAGCGCCATGCAAAACCCTGTCGCCCACCAGAACCATGGCGCCATCACGCAGGTGGTAACCGCGGGTCGCCAGGCTCTGGCGCAGGGGTCCATCGGCCCGGCCATCAACAATGGTCAGACCGGCAATGCCGCTGCGTAATTCACTCACTTCAGCAAAATGGCGACAGAAGGGGCAACCGCCATCGAAAACCAACACTGGCGCCGGTGCTGGATCCGGTGTCGGTACTGGTGTCGCTGGGGAGGCCATGGTTGGGGGCGGGGTCATGGCAGGACTCCGGTGGCCTTCAGGGCCGCGCGGCCCAGGGACTGGCGCAGATCGGCGTCGGCGCGTCCGCCCAGGTCCAGGTTGAGGGCAAAGGGATAGAGGCGTTCTCGCTTCTCAACCCAGCCCACCCACCAGCCGACCCCGGCGCCCGGGCCGTTCTGCCAGCCTGTCTTGGCATGGAGCACCCAGCCCTCACCCCGCTCTACCACAGTGATATCGGCAACAGCCCGTTGGGCGGCGGTGGGGAAGGGCAGACCCGTGCGGGCCAGGCGGTTCAGAAACAGGGTCTGTTCGACGGCGCTGATGGCCAGGGGGCCCCGCAGCCAGAAGCGATCGACTTGGGGACCGATCTGTTCGTTGCCGTAGCCCAGCCGTACCACCCCCTGGTGCATCCGTTCAAGGCCGATGCGCCTGGCCAGCATTTGGTAGATGGGCACATTGGAAACCGCCATGGCCTCTCGAAGGCCCATGTCCTTTTCCCAGGCGGGACTGAAGAGGGGGTCATTGCTGCGATAGGGCAGCACCTCATCCACATTCGCCACGGCCCCCACCGCAAGGCCGATGAGGGAATTAGCGATTTTGAAGGTGGAAGCCGGGGTGAAGCGGGTTTCGGCCCGGCGGCGATCGTGGCCCCGCATCAGGCCCCGTTCAGGGTCGTAGAGCACAAAGGTGCCGGGCCTTCCAGCCCGGCGAAAAAGGATCTCCACGGCCGGCTCTTGGCGCCAACCCAGGGCTTGGGCCGGAGCTGGTGCAGGTCCATCCAGGCTCGGCCCCGGTGGCAGCCCAGCAAGGGCTAGCAACAACACGGAGAGGCCCAGGGCAGCAGGGGAGGCCATGACTGGAGGGGGGAGCCCCCTAATCTCTCAGCGGGCCCGGGAGCGGCCGCTGCAGCCGCAGCCGCAGGAGCACTCCGCGCCCTGACGGCACTGGCAGGTGCTGTCGCAACCACAGCCGCAGGGGCAGGGGGCGCTGGGGCGGGGGAGAGGGATGGAACAGGTGCAGGAAGAACAGGTCATGGACAACTCCTTAGGTAGGGGTGGGAAAGACAGGGGTGGGAATGGGAGAGAGCCCCAGGGGACGTCTCCCACAACTTGATCGTGCACCCTCCTCTAAGCTGGAGAGTCGAGGGCCATCGGGTACGGCTTGCCGTCCAGGGCTCAGTGGTGGGGCAACAGGGATCCCAGGCCGATCTGGGCCAGGATCCCCCGCCCGCTGAGGGCCTCCACCAAAACGCCGCTAACAAAGCCGAGCATGGCCAGGCGCCCGTTCAGCATTTCGGCCCGGGTAAAGAATCCCCAGCCGGCTTCCCGGCCCACAATCCTCATCTTGGGCTCCAGGGGGCGAGGGTCATCGAGGCAGGGCTCTTCCGAACACCAGCCCTGGCCTTCCGATTCAGAGAAACTGCGACGGTCCAGATCTGTGGTGCTGTTGGTGTTTTTGATGGGGCTGTTTTCTGTACTGGAGTTGTTAGCCGTGGTTGGTCCGCGATGTTTGCTGATCTGGGAGAGATAATTCATGAACTTTCCCTCGCTTCAATCAAGGTAAAGCCACAGATCGATCTTTGCCATAGCGTGCACCTTGATGTCAAAACCGCGTCAGAGTTCTGTCAATCTTGTGCCATATTTAACACACAATTGCTGGCAGAGCCCATGGGCTGTTGGCAAGTTTGCGGCAATCCAACCTTCTTCGGGTTGGTTGCGATGGCGAACCACAAAACGACCCAACAGGTCTCGGCTGATCAGGCAGCCATCCCTACTGATGGCCACAACCGGCAACAGCGAGGAATTTGATCTGGATTGGGCAAGCCAGTCAGCCAAGGCTTGGCTCCTGCCCGCTTCTTGATGCTGCGATGGAGATAGGGATGGACATTGCAGTGGATCCATGGCCAGCCATCAAATAATGAACTTGACGTTAGGAGACATTTAAATGAAACAGGCTAAGCGTTGATACTCAATCAATGGAACAAAACGCATCTTTATCACTCTCTTTGCGGCAGTCTTTTGGCTTGCGCAGGGTGTATTAGTTAAGATATGAGCTGCATGAGGGCCACCAGGCCAAAAAGCACAAATAATCCGCCGCTGAGCTGATAAAGCAGCCGCTCATCCACGCGCCCACCGATCAGACGGCCGGCACTGACCGCCAGCCAGGTCACCAAAGCATGGCCGAGCAAGGTGCCAGCCAGCAGGCCGGCGAAGGCGAAACCCGGTGCGGTGGCCAGGAAAATCGTTGTGAACTGGGTGCGATCTCCCAGTTCGGCGATGAAGACCAACACAAAGGCCTCACGGATCACGGCCCAGGCGCTGTGCAGCGGATGCCGGGATTCGGCGGCATTGATGGTCTGCTCGGCGTCCTTTTCTTCCGCGTCGGCATCATCGGCCGACATGGTTCGTGAATCGAGCAATAACTTGATGCCGAAGCCCAGAAACAGCAGGGCCGCCAACAGCGGCACGATGGCGGGCGGCAGCAACGTGCGCAGGCCATAACCCAGGCCCAGGGACAGCAGGGTGACCGCAACCAAGGCGGCGAAGGCACCGATGAACACCCAGCGGGGCCGATGGCGGGCCGCCAGGATCAAGGCCATGAAAAAGGTCTTGTCCCCCAGTTCGGCGAGGGTGATGGCCGAGAGGCTGGAGCCGAAGGCGGCCCAACCGGAATCGGTGGCAAGGAAAGGGGCAGGCATGGCCCCATGCTGCGCCAGGAGTGGTCCAGTCGTCGAGAAAAAAACCGGCAATTTCAGCGTCAACTAGCCGTGGCTGGGCAAAACCTGACTCCTGTATGAACCAGGCGCCGCCTTCTGGGCAAGGGTCCAGGGCAGGGCACTGGGACCTTGGCCATAGCCAAGGCCGTAGAGGCTGGCATCGTTCAGCGGCAGCTTCAGCAGGGCTGTGGGCTGAGCTGTGGGCTAGGCAGTGGGCTGGCCCCGAAGCGATCGAGCTGCATCACCTTGGTCCAGGCCGAAACGAAGTCCGCCACGAACCGCTCGGAGGCATCGCTTTGGGCATAAAACTCCGCCAGGGCCCGCAGTTGGGAGTTGGAGCCAAACACCAGATCGACGCGGCTGCCGCTGCCCTTGAGGGCGCCGCTGCTGCGGTCCCGTGCTTCGAAGCTGGTGGCGGCTGCGGTGGTGGGGGCCCAGACCGTGCCCATGTCGAGCAGCTGGATGAAGAAGTCGTTGCTGAGGGTGCCGACCCGATTCGTCCAGACCCCATGGCCCGCAGGATCGCTGCTGGCGCCAAGAACGCGCAGGCCGCCTACGAGGACCGTCATTTCAGGGGCACTGAGAGTGAGCAGCTGGGCCTTGTCCAGCAGCAGCTGCTCCGCCGCAACCGCAAAGTCCTGTTTTTGATAGTTGCGGAAGCCATCGGCCAGGGGTTCGAGCACGGCAAAGGATTCGATGTCGGTTTGCTCCTGGGAGGCGTCGGTACGACCCGGAGAGAAGGGCACCTCGATGTTGTGGCCGCCGGCCTGGGCCGCGGCTTCGACGGCAGCATTGCCTGCCAGCACGATCAGGTCGGCGATGGAGACCTTTTTGCCGCCGCTGGCATTGCTGTTGAACTGTTGCTGAATCGCCGTGAGCACGCCGAGCACCTTGGCCAATTGGGCCGGCTGGTTGGCGGGCCAGTCCTTTTGCGGCGCCAAGCGCAACCGGGCCCCATTGGCGCCGCCCCGCTTATCAGAGCCCCGAAAAGTGGAGGCCGAGGCCCAGGCGGTGGCCACCAGTTCGCCAATCGAGAGGGGTGAAGCCAACACCTGTGCCTTGAGAGCGGCGATTTCCGGTGCCTCGATCAGGGGATGGTCGACGGGGGGAATGGGGTCTTGCCAAATCAGCTCTTCGGTTGGGACATCGGGGCCGAGATAGAGAACTTTGGGGCCCATATCGCGGTGCGTCAACTTGAACCAGGCCCTGGCAAAGGTATCGGCCAAGGCCTGCTGATCCTGATGGAAGCGGCGCGAGATCGGTTCGTAGAGGGGATCAAAGCGCAGGGAAAGATCAGCCGTGGTCATCATCGGCCGATGCTTGATAGCGGGATTGTGGGCATCGGGAATCATGTGCTCTTCCCTGACATCTTTAGCTAGCCATTGCCAGGCACCGGCGGGACTTTTCACCAATTCCCACTCATAGGTGAAAAGCATCTCGAAATAGCCCTGATCCCAGGTGGTGGGGTTTGGTTTCCAGGCCCCTTCAATGCCACTGGTGATGGTATCGATACCTTTGCCGCTGCCGAAACTGTTGCGCCAGCCCAGGCCCTGCTCGTGAAGGGGGGCCCCTTCGGGGGCGGGACCCACCAGGGCGGGATCGCCAGCGCCGTGGGCCTTGCCGAAGGTATGGCCGCCGGCAACGAGGGCGACGGTTTCTTCGTCGTTCATGGCCATGCGAGCAAAGGTTTCGCGCACATCCCGACCGGAGGCGACAGGATCCGGCTTGCCATTGGGGCCTTCGGGGTTGACATAGATCAGGCCCATCTGCACGGCGGCCAGGGGGCTCTCCAGTTGACGGTCGCCGCTATAGCGATCATCACCAAGCCAGGTCTTTTCGTTACCCCAGTAGATGTCTTCTTCCGGTTGCCAGATATCGACACGGCCGCCCCCAAAGCCAAAGGTCTTGAAGCCCATGGATTCGAGGGCGCAATTCCCCGCGAGGATGATGAGATCGGCCCAGGAAATCCTGTTGCCATATTTTTGCTTGATCGGCCAGAGCAGGCGTCGCGCCTTGTCGAGGTTGCCGTTGTCGGGCCAACTGTTGATCGGTGCCAGTCTCTGGTTACCGCCACCGGCCCCACCTCGACCATCGGCGGTGCGGTAGGTGCCGGCACTGTGCCAGGCCATACGGATAAACAGGCCGCCATAATGGCCCCAGTCGGCAGGCCACCAATCCTGGGAATCAGTCATCAAGGCATGCAGATCTTGCTTCAGTGCCTGGAGATCGAGCTTATTGAATTCATCAGCATAGTTAAATCCAGCCCCTAGCGGATTGGCTGCCGCAGGGTGCTGATGCAGCAGATTGAGATTGAGTTGGTTAGGCCACCAGTCATGGTTTGATGTCCCCCGTTCCGCCGTGACGCGGCCCGCATTGCCCATGAACGGGCATTTACCGAGATCGGTCATGGGGACTCCTTGGATATTCGGGAGGGGACGCCGATCTTAAACAGCAGGCGAGCCAAAGGAATTGCGCAGGAATGCAGGTGACGGATTGTCGGTTGCTGCAGACTTTAGATACTCCAGAACTTCGCTATCGCTGAGCTGGGGGAAGTGTTGGTACCACAGACCCACGCAGCTGAGGTTCGCGACATAGGCCAGGGCTTCAAGCCGATCCACCAAAGGCTCCAGCTCTTGCGCCACGCTGCTGTCGATAACTGGAATGGCCAGGCTGAGGGACGCGGCATCAACCTTGCCAAGGGACACCAGGGCCGCCTTAGCCGTCATACCCGTGGCGATGCCGTCATCCACCACAATCAGATGCCGGTTGCGGAGCTGCTCGGGCGCAGGATCACCAAATAGCTGCTGACGCCGGGCCATTTCCTTTTGTTGGCTCTGGAGCCAGCCATGCCGGGCCGCCATGGCCGCCCACTTCCCCGCCTGCTCACCGTCACGCCACACCATGGTGCCAACGGCGGCTATGGCCCCGATCGCTACTTCGCTTTGGGCTGGATCGGCAATTTTGCGCACCGACCAGGTTGCCAGAGGGAGGTGCAGTTGACTGGCCATCGCCGCCGCCACCGGCACTCCCCCCCGGGGCAAGGCCAGCAGCAGGGTGTTGGTGCTGATCCCAGCTCCTTTGCTGAAGACCTCAGCCAAGGCAAGGCCGGCTGCATAGCGGTTGAGCCAAAGGGGGTAGGGAGGTTGCATCGAACCAGGGAGCTATTCCACCGGCACCTGCACGGCGCTGGCCGAAGGTGCGGATGCTTTTTTGGGAATGGTGACGGTGAGCTGGCCTTCCTGGGCGGCCGCCTTGAGGGCGGCCGCATCGGCGTCATCGGGGAGGGTGAAGCTGCGGATAAAACTGCCGTAGAAACGCTCAACCCGATGAAAATGCTTGTTCTCTTCTTCTTGCTCCTGTTTGCGTTCGCCTTGAATTGTGAGTACATCATTGTCAACGGTTATCTTGATGTCATCTTTAGCCACACCGGGAATGTCGGCCTTGACCAGGTATTGACCGTCATTCTCACTGATATCAACCCGGGGATGCCAATCACCCACTCCCAATAATTGGCCGCTGCGAATGGTCGGCCTCGGCCAAGAACGGCCAAACAACTCTTCGATTTCTTTAAGTGGTTCCCAGCGAATGAGGGCCATGGTGAGTTGAGTGCAACTGCATTTTCATCCTAAGGAATGAAGTGGGTTCGCCAGGATTGATTGCACCTTTTTGGCATTATGACCCAGGTGCGTAATGTAACACGTTTGCAACAGTCAACGGGCCAGCATTTTAAGCCCAGCATCAATTGTACTTCAAATAACCTTACACAAAGAAGAGAACTCCTTGAACCAGGCATTGAGTTAGCCGATTAAAGAGGATGCATATTATATAGATTTTCTTGAATCAGCAACACGATGGCATAACCTACGACTCCAAATGTAGGCCGCTCATAGTTAGGGCCTCAGCGCCGTACATAACCTTATCTCACGAAGTAAAAGAGGGCCAAGGCCACGCCGACGATTACCACTAAAGCGCGCAGGGTATCGGGGTTCACCTTACCGGCCAGCTTGCCGCCCAGCGCTCCACCGACAACGGCGCCGGCTGCCATCAGAGCCGCCGCCCCCCATTGCACCTGGCCGGAGCCGACAAACACCCAGGCTGCGGTGCTGTTGCTGGCAAGCGAAAGGGCCTGCTTGAGCCCATTGAGGCGGGTGATGCTGTCTTCCAGGGTGAGGGCCAGCACCGCCAGCAGGATTACGCCGAGGCCGGCGCCGAAGTAACCCCCGTAGATCGATGCCATCAGGACCGGCAGAATCGCGTGATTTTCAGAAAGGGTGTTGCGGCCTTGGCGCTGCAGCCGCTGCCCGATCCAGCGGCGCAGCGGTGGCTGGGCCCAAAGCAGGCCGGAACCAAGCAATAGCAGCCAGGGCACCAAGCTGTAAAAGAGCCTTTCACTGGTGTGCAGCAACAACAGGGCTCCGACCAAACCCCCCAGGCCGGCGGCGGGCAGCAGGCTGGCCAGGCGCTTTGTCTGGGATTGCAACTGCTGGCGTTGGCCGTGGATGGCCCCCAGGTGGCCCGGGATGAGGGCCACAGTGTTGGTTAGATTGGCCACCAGGGCCGGCAGGCCGGCGGCCGTTAGGGCCGGAAAGCTGAGCAGTGAGCCGCCGCCAGCCAGGGCATTGACCAGCCCCGCCGCCAGGGCGGCAGCACCCAACCCGATGGCGTTAGTCGGGTTGATCAGCACAGGTCTCAAGCTCGGAACCGCCATATCTTCCGGCCTGAGGGGTCGTTTCGATGCTGCTTGAGTTTTTGCTATGCACCTGCCGCCAGTAATTCCCCCTCCAATAAAAGGTTGAATTGCAGCAGATCTTGATCACTGAGTTGCTGGCGGCTCGACACCTGCAGCTGGCTTTCTAAAAATTGCCGGGCCCGCTCCCTGGGCCATCCCAATTGCCGCAGCAGGGCATCACACTGGCTGAGTAGGTCCTGGCGGCGCATCGGCACGGCGGCGGTGGCCGGATCGGCGGGGGATCCCAGGGCTTCAATGGCCCGCAGGTAGGCCAGCAGATCGGCATAGCTGGTGAGGCGGTTGCGGCTGGGATGGCCAAAAGCCCGCTGCAGATACACCTCCTCCTCGGCGCGACCCCACTGCAACCGCTGCAGCTCCCGATCGAGATGCAGCAACTCGCTGCTCCAATCCTCGGGGTCGGCCGGCGGCTCCGCCGCAGGTTCTGGCGCTGGGGCGGGCGCAGTCGCGGCAGCGGCGACGGCGGGCTCGGGGGGAGCGGCGATCGGGGCGGGGGGCGACGAGGTGGCCTCGCCGGGAGGTGCCGCCGGGTGCTCCGTGGGGGCCTTGGCTGCTGACTCGGGCTGCGGCTGGTGGGAGGTGGCGCTGGCGCTGGCTGCAGCGGCAGGCGCGCTCTGGATCTTGGCCGCGATTGGGGCCGGAATGGCGGCGGCGTTGGCTGGGGGAACCTGAACTGGGGTGGCTACAACGGCCGGACCAATCGCAGCCCCTGGGGGTGGCGCGGCGGCCAGCCGGGCCATCAAGCGCTGTAGGGCACGATCTTCGGCGGCCTCAGCATCTGACGCCTCCCCCAGGGCGCTGCCCAGCAATTGCTCTCCGGCATAGGCGCTGACATGGACAACCCGCACCTGGCCGTCGGCATGGACCAGTTGAACCCGTACTTCCATTGACATCGCCCCACCGCCGGCCTCCCTAGAGTGCCTCTTTGACGCTCCGTTGCCGAGCGAGCTGCCCTGCGATGGAAGCGGAATCGATGCCCTCTCTGACGCCCCTGATTGAGGGGGCGGATCAATGGGGCGAAATGGTGCTGCTGCTGCCCCTGCTGGTGGCCCTGGAATGCGTGCTGTCCGCCGATAACGCCATTGCCCTGGCGGCCATCGCCCGCCAATTGCACGATCCGGCCCGCCAGCGCCAGGCCCTTAATTTCGGCTTGCTGTTTGCCCTGGTGTTGCGGCTCGCCCTGATCGTGGCGGCCCGCTGGGTACTGGCCTTCTGGCCCCTGCAACTGCTGGCAGCCCTCTATCTCCTTTGGCTGGCGGGTCGCCAATTGCTGCCCTCCCTGAAGGCGGTCTTGGGGTTCCAAGCCAGCGCCCAGACCGCCGAAACTGCAGGGGCTGGCTCCCTGGATCCCAAGCTGAACCCCCAGTCCTTCCAAACGCCAGGGGCGGAATCGACCCTGCCTGCTAGGGCCAGCGCTACTGGCGCCTCTCTGGCGGCGGTGGTGGCCACCCTGGCCTTCACCGACCTGGCCTTTTCTTTAGACAGCGTGGCGGCGGCGGTGGCCGTCACCGATCGCTTGCCCCTGGTGATCGCCGGCGGCGTGATTGGCGTGATCGCCCTGCGGCTGACCGCCGAACTGTTCATCCGCTGGCTGGATGTCTACCGACACTTGGAAAATGCCGGATACCTGGCGGTGGCGTTGGTGGGTCTGCGGCTGCTGTTGCGCCTGGTGTATCCCGATGTGGAGTTGCCGGAGTGGAGCCTGCTAGCTGCAGTGGGCGCCCTGTTCGCCTGGGGTTTCTCCAGCCGCCTGCCCGAGGCGGTTCCCGCCAGCGAGCCTGAACCCTGAGCGATGAAGGTCGAAATTCGCCAGATCGACAGCGACCGCTTGCTTGAGCAGATCGAAGTTGAGGTGCTGGCCGACATCCCCCAACCGGGCCGCTGGTTGGTGCTGGGCGATCGCAGCTTTCTGGTGCTGCAGCGCCGCCACCGCTACCGACTGCGCAACGGTATCTACGAGCTGGCCTCCCTCGCCCTGCAGGTGAAGACCCAGCGCCAGCCCGCCGATGCCCGCTGGTGGCAAGGGGGTTGGGTGATCGGCGACCCCAGTTGCGCCTACAACGCCCGCACCCCCCTGCTGCGCTGCGCCGTGCTGCCGGAGGGCCCCTGCGAACGCTGCGCCCATTACAGCCGCGTCTGAGCAGGCCCAAGCCGGCAGCTGCAGCTGATGCGCTATGAGCGATTGCGTCGCCAGGCCCTGCCCTGCGGCGAGGCCGCCGGCTGGCTCAGCGACGACAACTTGTTCTCGGCCATCTCCTGAACAGCCCCCAACTGTTGAGCGGCGTACGGGTTGGCGACGTGCGGGTTTGCTTCGACACCAACGTGCTGGGGAGTACCTTTCTGGCCCGAGGCCTCTGCGCTGACCCACTGCGGCTGGTGCTGCGCGCCGTGCTCCGCCGCAAGGGCAAGTTGCCGCCCGCCCAGATCGAGGCGATTGAAACCTTCCTGCGCGGTCAGCCCATCGCACCAAGGCCCGAGCAAAGCCTGCGGCTCGGGTTGGTCGATGCGGACGATGAATGGGTGCTGACTAGCGCCTTGCTTGCCAAGGCCGACCTCTTTGTCACCGGCGATCAAGGCATCCTGGCCTGCACCACTGGCCCATTGCCGCTGCTGACTCCACGGGCCTGCTGGCAGCATCTGCATGCGATGAGACACCGATCGCTGGCACTGGCCATACGAACCACGTTGGAAATTGACGCCTATGGCTTGGCCGCCGCCAAGGATTGGGCCCGCAGGCAGGGCGTTTCGGCCGGAAAAGTTGTTTTGAGGCTGTTGCGCTCCGCCTTGTAAGGCGAGGCGCCAGCCCAGGGTTCTGGTGCAGCGTTGGGGCCGGATTCGGCCCCTTTGCGGCCAGCGACCATCATCTGGTGGGTAATGAACAGATCAATCAGTTCTCGACATCGCGGGAGCCTTAATGCGGACCCTGGAGGCAATCGGCTGACGGGGCAGGCTCCGTGAGCGTTCGGTCTTGTCGCCACCTGTCCTTCAACATGGCTGCGTGTTCCCGCAGACGCTGGGCGGTCTGGCCCACCATTACGGGCATTGAGGACGGGAGCCTGGCGAAGGCCTTGATCAAGGCAACTCCTCAACGGTTCTGGCTGTCCAGCCCCACCAGGATCCTTCACCGACAGTGTCGACAGTTAGCAAAGGAGATTCTGCTGGTGCCAATCGATTAACTGTCCGTGGAGTGGCCAGTCCCTGCGCGAGGTGGATAAATTTGCACAGAATTCATCAACAAATTCCCTAAATTAGTTCCCGCCTCCACCACTTTGCTCAAAAGGGCAAGTATTTGATTCCGTTGCTAGCCACACCTGCGGCTTTGTTGCTGAGCCAGGGGCAGGCCAAGGCAGTCTTGGTTTACAACATATTTGAATCTGCACCGAATGTCATCATGCAAACCAGCGGCAGCCTGAACCTTACAGGGGCCCAACTGACAGGCGACACAAACCAATGCTATGCCAACGGAGCAATTTTATCTAACGCGGCGGGCATCTGTACCGGCATTGATAAGCTGTCTCCAGAATATAAAATAACATGATCTACATTTTTTAATTGATCCGTAAATACTTTTACCAATTTTACTCCTAGTAGCGTATCTGGAATTTCAACAGCTCTTTCTGGATCCATTGGTATTTTTTTACTTGACGCTGACTACGTATCGAACACTCCAATTGTAAGTAACGCTACATTTAACTGCAAAACCTTGTCGTCCCTTGGATTTACTATCAGCTCTGGCTTGCTCGGTTCCTGGACCTTAAATGGCACGAACGAAACCATTTACGCCTGTCTTGGACCGGCTTCATGTGTCCCAGCCCCAGCCCAATCTGTCCCCGGCCCCCTGCCCCTGCTGGGCGCCACGGCAGCTTTCGGTTGGAGCCGTCGCCTGCGCAAGCGCATCGCCTCTCCTGTGATCACCAAGCCCCAGGGCTGAATTCAGCATGGATTCCAATACCTGGCTGTGGGGCCCATGGGCCGCTGCTGAAAAGCCGCGCCCGCCTCTGCAGCCAGCTGGCCATTTACTTGGCACTGGATCTTTGGTGCAAGTCATCCAGTGGGAGGAACGACCTATCTGAGCGACGAACGCTGCGTGATGAATCCCCGAGGAGTTGGCCGATCCATTCTATTTCTCCAACATCCTGAGAGCCCATCTCAAGTGGATGCAGCTTCTGCTCGATCCAGAGTCTGGCGGGATCCTGTTTCGCCACCCCTGACTGCGGGCCGAGCCCATCAAGGGCAAGCTGCTGATCGGGGTGTCAAGGCTCGGGTCCCTTCACAGGCAGTATTAATGGCCCAGGTCTTGCTAATATAAATGGAAATCCTGCCTCCGTGCCCGGACCTCTTCCCCTCTTGGGCGCTGTCGCTGCCTTCGGCTCCAGTCGCAATTTGAGGAAGCGCATCAAAAGCAGCAAGCTGCCCTTAACCAATTCGATCAACTAAGCACACTCCCAGACCAGTTATACCGCCATGCCGACAGGTGGTGCTGGAGTTGTCCCGGTTCAATGGACAGGTCGCTAAGCCTCCTGGAAGTCGAAGCGCAACTGCTGAAGCTGCAGCGAAATCAACCCACCATGATGCTCCAGCAGACTCAGGGCTTCTCGGACGACCTCACTGGCGTAGATGCGTAGCCCCTAAGCGACCTTGGCTTTCACCATCGCTTCGAGGTGGGGGGAGAGATTGAAATTCATTGTCTAGACGACTTTCGCTCTGCCTGCTCAGGCCCCCACTCAGCCGGTCTTGGCCAGAATTATCAATAATTGACAAGCCCACGCCTTTGTGGCTTGCCCATGGTTCTGTCGAGAGTTGAGCCAGGGGCCGCTCTCCGAAGCCGTTCAGCGAAACTCGGCATCTCACTCCGCCTCACGCCTGCCCCAGCGAGCAACCCGCCATCACCACAGGCTGCGCACGGGTCCATAAGAAAGGATTTTGCTGTCAGCGCTGAGCAGGGGGATCCCCAACTCGCGGGCCTGGGCCACCAGAAAACGATCGGCAGGATCGGCGTGGAACGGCTCCGGCAGGCGGGTGGCTGCCACGGCCACGCCGGCATCCAGGGCCAGCAACCGCACCGCCGGATGGGAGGCCAGCAACGCCAACCAGCGCTCTACATCGAGGCTGAGGGCAAGCCGTCCGCGGTTCACCAGCATCGCCACTTCCCAGCAGCTGATGGCGGACACCAGCAGCCCTGGTGAACCGCCCGGCTGGACGGCGCTCTCGATCGCGGCATCAATGGCGACCAGGGCAGTCGCTGATAGTCGCTGGCGATCCCCGTTCGCCCACCAGATCAGCACATGGGTATCGAGCAGAATCACCTCAAAACTTCCCAGTCGTTCTCGCCGACGGGCGTGAACGGGTCGTCAAAGCGCAGCACCGAGCCGCGCAGCTCCTCCAGGGGGTCGGCGGCGGGCCGGGCCGGGCTACAGGGACGCACCTCCAGGGTGGGTCTGCCGTGATCGGTGACCACCAGCGGTTCACCGCTGGCCTCCACCTGGCGGAATAGCTCTAGGGCCTGGGCCTTGAAGCGGGATTTCGAGACCTGTCGCGACGCACCCGGCGACGGCGGCCCGGACGGAAGATCCATTGCAACTCCAAAATGACTATGGTCATAAGACTATGTCAATTCAACGACAGCCAAGGCCGGCTCCGGCGTCCACCCCCCCTCAGACCGCCCAGATCTCCTCCAGCTCCAATCGCCAGTGCGGGGAAGTGGGAATCGGCGCCTAGGCGGGCGCCGTTGCGCTGGTAGACGGCCGTTTCTGGCGCAGCAGGGAGGTGCCGGCAGGTTGCCGCGGCTGATGGCCACGGGAGTCTTGGGTCATCGCTCAGCGAAGGACCAAGCTCTTACATTTAAGCTAGCTTGAACAAAATCATGGCTAGCTAGTTTTGATGATAGACTCCTACGCCACCGGCTGTCGGCGCCAACCCACCCTGGCGGTGCCCTTGGCGGCAGCCAAGAACCAGCTCTCGGCCTTGGTGGCCCGGGCGGAGCAGGGGGAGGAGATCGCCATCACCCGTCGGGGGGTACCGGTGGTGCGGCTCGTGCCCGATCCCGGCGATCGCGATCGGGGGGCGGGGCGTCGTGAGCGGGTGGCCCTGGCGCTGGAGCGGCTGCAGCAGCTGCGGACTGGCGTTGTATTGGAGGGCGACCTGGGGCTGATCGCCCGGGAGGGCCTGGATTGAAGCCGGCGATCGCAACCACCGCCTTTGTGCTCGATAACTCCGTGCTCTGCGGCTGGATCCTCGCCAACCAAGCCACGCCCTACAGCGACGCGGTGGCTGGCCTGCTGCCGGTGGTTGATGCCCACGCCCCTTGGTTGCTGCAGCTGGAGTTCAGCAATGTGCTGCGCACCGCTTGTCGTCGCGGCACGTTACCGGTGGCGGCGGCCCGCGAGATTGTCGATCAGGTAGCCCTGCTGCCCATCCGCATCGATGCCGCCCCTCCCCAGCCGGCCGCCTTGCTGAGCCTGGCCCTGCGCTTCCAGCTCAGCAGCTATGACGCCCTTGCTGATGCGGCCTGGGCTGCTGGGGTGGGGGTACTCACCGCCTAGTCGCCCGCAACCGTGGCGCCAGCGGGCGATGGTCGGGGCCATGGCGACCCATGGTTGACGTGGGAACAGGTGAAGGCCGATCTCGGGCTGCTCTGAGGTCCGCAGGTCCATGAGCCGGCAGCGGCGATGACAGCAGCGATGGCAAGGCCCTGGCCCCGGAGAGCGACGACAAAGCAGGCTCGATTGGTTTGGCTGAGCGCCGGAGGACTCCAGGCAGGGACCTGATCGGCCTGGGCCAGGTGCCGGCGCTGTGATGCTGAGGTTTCGGGTGAAAGGCCCGTGCTGAAGGCTGGTGGAAGCAAGCCGGCGCGGCCCTGGCCCCAACCTTCACTTGAACCTGAAGACCAGCAGCAGGGATGGACGCTGTTGAAATTGCCTACCCCCCTAAAAATAAATTGAAAAATGTATTATTATCAGTATCTCCAGAACTCTGGGCAGATAACAAACCAGTTTTCCAAATCTAGATGCTTACCCTTTCTCGCTTCTCAAGTCCATCCCTCAGCGCCAAGCGCCGCACCTCCAATCCCGACCGTCGCCACTGGGCATCGCTGGCCAAGCCAGGCCTTGGCGTTGCCTTAGCGATGGGGGTGCTTACCGCCGGTCAGGCCCAGGCCTTAACAATCTCCATTTACAATTTATTTAGCTTCGGCAGCAGTAAATATCGTACTTATCTTGTCGACCAACCCATAAGTTGGACATAAGCACGGAACTATGCTCTCAGCCTAGGCGGGGGCCATGACCTTGTTTCTATAAATAGCACACAATAAAACACAGCAATTTTTAACCAAATAGTCCCATCACTTAACGATATATTTTGGGGAACAGGTACCTTGTGTTGTGGTAGAGGGGAATACTTGACCGGTCCATGGATTGGGCTGTTTCAACCGCCTGGCAGCACAGAACCTGCAGGCAACTGGCAGTGGGTTGATCGCACATCATTAACTTCTAATGGCTACTCCAATTGGCTTCCCGGAATGCCAAACAATTCGCTGGGAGGAGATAACTTTGACAACATCTTGGCATTTTCATCACTTTATCAATGGGGCTGGAATGACGCTATTGACAACGCTGTCATAGAGTTTAATGGAACGGGGCCGGTACTCGCGTTCGTCGTCGAGGATGAAGCGAATGGCGCCCC
>JBIIJV010000096.1:0-10095 GCA_044233545.1 Cyanobium sp. | reverse complement strand
CGTAGGGGTCCTCAGAGACCCGAAAGTCTTCAATCGTACCGCTCCAGCGGAAACAGCCGCCGTACAGCAATGCCACCCGATCAGCGCAACGGTCGATGGTGCTGAGCACATGGCTGACAACCACCCCTGAGGCATGGGTGAGGGTGGTGCTCTGCACAATCAAGTCCTCAATACGGGTGCAGGCCATCGGATCCAGGCCCGCCGTGGGCTCATCAAAGAGCAGCAAGGGCACCCGCCCCTCGATGGCGGCCGGATCGTCAATCAGGGCCCGGGCAAAGCTGACCCGCTTCTGCATGCCCCCACTCAGTTCTCCGGGCAGGCGCTCCTCGATGCCGGCCAAACCCACCGCCTCCAGGGCCCTGGCCACCCGCTCCCGAATCTGGTCCTCGCCCAGGCGGCTATAGCGATAGAGCAGGAAACCGACGTTCTCCCGCACCGTCAGAGAGGCCAGCAGGGCCGGGTTCTGGAACACCAGCCGCACATCGGGGGGGTGCCGCTGGTCCAGGCGCAGATAGGTCTGGGGCACCCCATGCAGGCGCACGCTGCCGGAGCTGGGCAAAAGCAAACCCGCCAGCAAGCGCAGGATCGTTGACTTGCCCGACCCGGAGGGACCCACCACCACCAGCCGTTCCCCCACCTCGACCCGCAGATGCAGTTGGTCCAAGACCAGCCGCTCTCCCCAGCGCATGGTCACCCCATCGAGCTCGGCCACCGGCAAGGGGCCTTGCGAATCCGGACTGCCTGCCAGGGGCCTGGGAGATGGCGGGCGCTCCAGAAGGCGGTGACGGGCGTTCCGGCGGACCCGATTGATCACGGCTGCGGGCGCTCAAGGACTCTCAACAGCACCATCTTGGCCCCTGGTGCAGCACCCCCTCACCATCCCTTGCCGCAGGCTTCGTAGAGTCGATTCAAGATCCGCCGCGCCCCGCGCTCCGACCTTGCCCGTCCGAGGCCCCGCCGAGCGTGTCAAACGGAGATCCCGGCGTCCCAGCTGGGTGGGACGGGGGCAGATGCGGCAAACAGACTTGATGAGCCGCTCAAGGCGGGCGGTCCGCTGGCTGCAGCCCGGCCTGGTGGTCAAGCGCTGGATCTTCACCTCCGGCCTGGGGTTGCTGATTGCCCTGTTGGGCGCCGCGGTTTGGGCTGACTTACAGCCCATCTACTGGACCCTGGAAGCGATTCGCTGGAGTCTGGGCCAGGTCACCAAGGTGCTGCCCCGCGGCATCACCGGCCCCCTGGTCCTGGTCTTGGGCGGGGGCCTGGTCTGGCTGGGCCAGAGCCGCAGCTTTGGCTCGATCCAGCAGGCCCTGGCCCCGGAAAAGGACACCCACCTGGTGGATGCCCTGATGGCCCAGCGGCGACTCAGCCGCGGGCCCAGCATTGTGGCCATCGGCGGCGGCACCGGCCTGGCCACCCTCTTGAGTGGCTTGAAGCGCTACAGCGGCAACATCACCGCCATCGTCACCGTTGCCGACGATGGCGGCAGCAGTGGGGTGCTGCGGCGTGAGCTGGGGGTCCAACCCCCCGGGGACATCCGCAATTGCCTGACGGCCCTGGCCCGCGAAGAGCCGCTACTCACCCGCCTGTTCCAATACCGCTTCAAGGCTGGCAGTGGCTTGGAAGGCCACAGCTTCGGCAATCTTTTTCTGACGGCCCTCACCGCCATTACCGGCAGCCTTGAATCCGCCATCACCGCCAGTAGTCGGGTGCTGGCGGTGCAGGGTCAGGTGGTGCCGGCCACCAATGCCGATGTGCGCCTTTGGGCGATTCTGGAAAACGGCGAGCGGCTGGAGGGGGAATCACGCATCGGCAAAGCAACCAGCCCGATCGTGCGGCTGGGCTGCACGCCGGAACGCCCGCCAGCCCTGCCGCGGGCCCTGGAGGCCATTGCCCATGCCGAACTGATTGTGCTGGGCCCCGGCAGCCTTTACACCTCGCTGCTGCCCAACCTGCTGGTTCCCGAACTGGTGAAGGCGATCAGTTTGAGCAAGGCACCGCGGCTGTACATCTGCAATTTGATGACCCAACCGGGAGAAACCGATGGCCTCGATGTCAGCGGCCACCTGCGGGCGATCGAGGCCCAACTGGCCAGCCTGGGGGTCAACGAGCGCCTCTTCGATGCGGTGCTGGCCCAGGAGGATCTTGACGACTCCCACCTGCTCGACCACTACCGGCTGCACGGCGCCACCCCTGTCAGCTGCGATGAGACCAATCTCAAAAAAGAGGGCTACGAAGTGATGCGGGCGCCGCTGCAGGGGGCCAGGCCCAGTGCCACCCTGCGCCATGAGCCAGCCAGTTTGGCCAAAGCCGTGATGCGGTTTTACCGCAAACACCGCCACGATTGAACCAAGCGGTCCCAGAGCTGCAATTGCCAGTAGCCCGCCTGCTGGCTGGGCCGTTGGGCAGTGAGGGCAAGGTTGACGTCAAGATGGACCTAATCGATCCACTCCCTGATGCGTCTGATCGGCCTGCTGCTGACCCTGGCCATAGTTGGCTTGCTATTCCAGCGCCTTTATGGAGGCCCCAGCCAGCCAAGCCCCACGGCAAAGCCGGCCATCACCGAACCCATCAACCGCGCCTCGGAGGCCGTGGACGAGGTGAATCAATTGGAACTAGAACGGGAAAAAAAGAGTATGGGTGAATTTGCGCCTGGAACCAATCCCTAAACAAATCAAAAATCGCACGGACAACTATCTACTTAGCATGATGCAAATAAGCATATTGCCAATAAGCGCCCTACTAAGCCCTACCAAGCACTACTAATAAGCATCCTGCATTTCGTAAAAATCGGGCTGCACATAATCTTTGCGTAGGGGCCAGCCTTTCCAGTCCTCTGGCATCAACAAACGCTTGGGGTGGGGATGGCCTTCGTACTGAATGCCGAACATGTCGAAGGTTTCCCGTTCCTGCCAATCGGCACCGCGCCAGATGCCATAGAGGCTCGGAATCGTGAGGGCGCCATCCCTGGGCAGGAATACCTTGAGCCGCACCTCCTCAGGACGAACAGCCGCTGGCAAGGGAGCCTCGGCGTCGCCGAGGGCCTCAATGGCATTGGCCAGGGGGGCAAGCTTGATCAGGTGGTAAAAACTGACCAGGCGACCGCCCGGTCCCTCGTCATAGCCCCCTTGGCATTGCAGATAATCGAAGCCCGAGGCCTTGAGGGCTGTGGCCAGCAGGGGCAGAAAGGCCGCTTCAACGCCAATGGTCTCGATGCCGAGATGGTCTGCCCCCAATACCTCATGGTCGAAACCTTGGGATACCAGCCAGCTGCTTACCGGGCCGGCCGTTGGGGCCGCCAGTGGGGAAGCTTCTGGGCCAGAAGTGGTTGCGGCCTCGCTGGCAGGGGACGCTGGGGAGTCTGAGCTTGGGGGTGTCTCTGCGGGCATGGTGCTTGGGAGGGCCTGGGTTGGCTCAGGGCGAAGGGGCCTGGGGCTCGGCGATAACGGCTTGGGGTGACGCGGCTACCGACAAGGGCAATCCGGCCGCCGCTGCCAAGGCAGCCTTTTGGGTTTCGGCACGCAGATAGGCCCCGGTAACAATCGGTTCGACCCACTTCATCTGGTGGGGAATCGTGTAATAGCGGTGGGTGGGTTGTAGAAGTCCTCGTTCCGCCAGGGATTCATTCCCCACTTTCTTGCGCAACTTGATGACGGCATCAAAGATCGCTTCGGGCCTGGGTGGGCATCCAGGTAGGTAAAGATCCACCGGAATCAGCTTGTCGACGCCACGAACCGCGGTGGTCGAATCGGCAGAGAACATGCCGCCGGTGATTGTGCAGGCCCCCATGGCGATGACGTACTTGGGCTCGGGCATCTGCTCATAGAGACGCACCAGGGCTGGGGCCATCTTCATCGTCACGGTGCCTGCCACGATGATCAGATCGGCTTGTCTGGGGCTGGAGCGGGGCACCAATCCGAAGCGATCGAAATCAAAGCGGGAGCCGATCAGGGCCGCAAATTCAATGAAACAACAGGCGGTGCCGTAGAGCAGGGGCCAGAGACTGCTGAGCCGGGCCCAGTTGTGGAGATCATCCAGGCTGGTGAGGATGATGTTCTCGGAGAGGTCGGCGGTGACGGCGGGGGCGCCGACGGGACCACAGCTAGCGGCCCGCAGGTCCCGCAGGGCGGCAACGGAAGGGGAATCGGAAGGGGTCAAAGTCATGGCGCTCCGGGTCAGCTCCACTCAAGGGCGCCCTTGCGCCAGGCATAGGCAAGGGCCACCACCAAAATGGTGATAAAAATCAGGGCCTCAATGAAGGCCAGCAGGCCGAGTCGGTGGAAAGCCACGGCCCAGGGATAAAGGAAAACAGTCTCTACATCAAAAATGACGAAGACCAGGGCAAACATGTAGTAACGAATATTGAATTGAATCCAGGCGCCGCCGATGGGCTCCATGCCGGACTCGTAAGTGAGCTGGCGCTCGCCTTGGCGGCTCTTGGGGGAGAGCAGCTTGTTCGTGACTAAAGCCAGCACCGGGACGGCAGCGGCAATCAGGAAAAACCCCAGGAAAGCGTCGTAACCGGGGAGCACGAACATCGTTTACCAAGTCCGATCTGGCCGGCAGTCTGACATCTGCAAGCCCGTTGTGGGTGCATCGCCCTTGGGTCGGGGGGCCTGGATAGAGTTTGGACGCCCTGAAGCGCCAACGCATGAGCAGCGACGTCCCGGGCGATCCCCTAGCTGGCGAGGATCTGCTCATGCCCCAGCCTGATGGCCCCCCGCCCGCCAGCGCGACCGACGGCTCCAGCGCCGAGGCAACGGCCACCGCCACAGATCCACTCACCACCCCGGTGCCAGCCACCGCCCCAGTTCCCGCCCCAGATTCGGCCCCAGAGCCGGCGATTGATCCGGCCAGCCACCGCTTCGAATGCCGCAGCTGTGGTTTCGTCTACGACCCGGCCGAAGGGGTGCGCAAGCTGGGCATCGAAGCTGGCACCCCATTTTTGGAACTGGATGCCGTCAGCTTCCGCTGCCCGGTCTGCCGTAGCCGGGTGGTGGCCTTCAAGGACATCGGGCCGCGGAATAAAGCCAGTGGCTTCGAGGAAAATCTCAACTTCGGCCTAGGCGTCAACCGCCTCACCCCCGGCCAGAAGAACGTGCTCATTTTTGGTGGCTTCGCCCTGGCGATCGCCTTCTTCCTCTCTCTGTATTCGTTGCGCTGATGTCCGCCTCCCTGCCCCGCCGCTCCGCCCCTGGCCCCCTGCGGCGGCTGTTGCTGCCCCTATTCAGCCTGGTGCTGGCCCTGGGGCTGGGGCTGGGCCTGACGGGCTGCGTGTCGACCGGCCTGCCCGTGGCGGCCGCCAGTCCCTGGCAGGCAGTGCCGCTGGAGACCAGTTCCAGCCCCTTGGATGTGGCCTTCAGCGACAGCAGCCACGGCTTTCTGGTGGGCAGCAACCGCCTGATCATGGAGACCAACGACGGTGGTGCCAGCTGGCAGGAGCGGGCCCTGGACCTGCCGGTGGACGAAAACTTCCGCCTGATCAGCATCGACTTTCGCGGCAAGGAGGGCTGGATCGTCGGCCAGCCGGGACTGCTGCTGCATAGCGATGACAACGGTCAAAGCTGGAGCCGCCTGCTGCTCGACACGAAACTGCCCGGTGAGCCATACCTGATCACGGCCCTGGGCCCCAAGCAGGCGGAACTGGCCACCAATGTGGGAGCCATCTACCGCAGCGATGACGCCGGCAACAGTTGGCAGGCCCTGGTGAGCGATGCGGCCGGATCGGTGCGGGACCTGCGCCGTGACGACCAGGGCCGCTACGTGAGCGTCAGCAGCCTGGGCAACTTTTATGCCACCTGGGAACCGGGCCAGGCCACCTGGCAGCCCCATCAACGGGTCAGCAGCCAGCGGCTGCAATCGATGGGCTTCCAGCCCGATGGCGGCCTGTGGATGCTGGCCCGGGGCGCCCAGCTGCGCTTTGACTCCGGCACCTCTGAAAACCCCGAGTGGAGCAAACCGGTGATCCCGATCACCAATGGCTTCGGCTACCTCGATCTGGCCTGGGATCCCCAGGGGGCCCTCTGGACCGGTGGCGGCAGCGGCACCCTGTTAAGCAGCGCCGATGGCGGCAAGAAGTGGAGCAAGGATCCGGTGGGGGCCCGCCAGCCCAGCAACTTCACCCGCATCGTTTTTCCTGGCGATGGCAAGGGATTTGTGTTCGGCGAGCGGGGCTCGCTGCTGCGCTGGGTCGGCTGAGGGGCGAGCCAGCCGGTGGCAGCAGGAGGCGCAACTGCGTCCCTGTGTAACCAAGCCAGGGGCCGGGGGCCAGTCGCCCCCGGCCGGCCCCTAGGATCTCAAGGCTGAACGTCTCCTGCTATGGCTGCCGGCTCTACGGGTGAACGCCCGTTTTTCGAGATCATCACGAGCATCCGCTATTGGGTGATCCATGCGGTCACCCTGCCCGCCATCTTTCTGGCCGGGTTCTTCTTTGTTTCCACCGGCCTGGCCTACGACGCCTTTGGAACGCCCCGCCCTGATGCCTACTTCCAAGCCCAGGAAGCCAAGGCGCCAGTGGTGAGCAAGCGTTATGAGGGCAAAGCCCAGCTTGACCAGCGCTTGCAATAAGCCATGACCCAATCCACTGCTCCCACCACGCCGCGCAACTACCCGATCTTCACGGTGCGCTGGCTTTCGATTCATGCGCTTGGCGTTCCCACGGTGTTTTTCCTGGGTGCCCTGGCCGCCATGCAGTTCGTCCGCCGCTGAATACCGCCATGCAGCGCAACCCCAACCCCAACCAACTGCCGGTTGAACTGAACCGCACCAGTCTCTTTCTGGGCCTGTTGATCGTTTTCGTCACCGGCATTCTGTTTTCCAGCTACTTCTTCAACTGACGGAAATCGACCATGAGTAGCAAACCAAGAACAATGCCCGACGGTCGGATCCCCGACCGTCTGCCCGATGGCCGGCCCGCTGTGGCCTGGAAAAGCCGTTGGACCGAAGGAGTCCTGCCTTTGTGGCTGGTGGCCACCGCCGGCGGCATGGCCGTGATCTTTGTGCTGGGCCTGTTTTTCTACGGCTCCTATGTGGCGGTGGGTTCGGCCTGATCTGGGCTGTTCTCACTCAAGAGTTAAAGGCGGGCCGCAAGGCCCGTTTTTTTGTGGGCAAGGGTGTAGGCGACGAGTACCTGTTTGGGATCCCCCGCCCTCCTGGCCGCGTCAATCCTTGCCCAACAGCTCCTGCAACACCGCCGCGATCGGCAGGCGTCGATCCTGGCGCTCGCTTTCCCGCAGGTGTTTGAGCACCACCACCGCCTCGGCCGCCTCCTCCTCTCCAACGACCGCCGCCCAGGGGGCACCGCTTTTGTCGGCCCGTTTGAACTGCTTGCCAAAGGCGGCGCCGCTGGCATCGCGCTCTACCACCAGACCAGCCTGGCGGCCCTGGCGGCATAGGGCCAGGGCCAGCCGTTCGGCGGCAGCGCCGCGGCTGATCACGTAGAGATCGGGCGCTGGCGATTCGGCAATTGCCCCCTGGGCCTGGCTGAGCAGCAACACCAGCCGCTCGAGGCCGATCGCCCAGCCCACCGCCGCCGTGGCCGGCCCACCCAACTGCTCGACCAGGCCGTCGTAACGGCCGCCGCCGCAGACCGTGGCCTGGGCGCCGAGCTGGCTGCTGGTGATTTCAAAGGCGGTGTGGCCGTAGTAATCGAGGCCCCGCACCAGGCGGGGATTGAGCACAAAGGGAATCTGCAGGGCTTCGAGGGCCTGACGCACCTGGCTGAAGCGCTCGTGGCTGTCGCCGGACAGGGCAGCGGCCAGGGTGGGGGCACCGGCCAGCAGGGCCTGGGTGTCGGGGTTTTTGGAATCAAGCACCCGCAACGGGTTGGTGCTGATGCGGTTCTGGGAATCGGCATCGAGCTGGTCATGGTGGGCCTCCAACCAGGCCACCAGTTCGGCCCGGTAGCGCAGCCGATCTTCTGGGGTGCCGAGGGAGTTGAGCTCCAGCTGCAGACCGCCGATGCCCAGGTCGGCCAGCAGATCCCAGGCGACGGCGATTGCCTCGGCATCGCTGGTGGCATCGGCCACGCCGAGCAGCTCGACACCAATCTGGTGGAACTGGCGCTGGCGTCCGGCCTGGGGCCGCTCATAGCGAAACATCGGCCCGGCGTACCAGAGCCGCTGGGGCCCCTGGGCCAGCAATCCGTGCTGAATGACGGCCCGCACCACCGAAGCGGTGCCCTCGGGCCGCAGGGTGCAGCTGCGATCGCCGCGATCGATGAAGATGTACATCTCCTTGCCGACTACATCGGTGGCCTCGCCGATACCGCGGGCAAACAGCTCGGTGGCCTCCAACAGCGGCGTGCGGATCTCGCGGATGGCGGCGCGGCGAAAGTGCTCGCGGGCCGTGCTCTCAAGCTGCTGCCAGAGGGGGGTGTGCTCCGGCAGGAGGTCGACCATGCCGCGCAGGCTCTGGAGCGATGCCAAGGAAACGGAGTGCAACGCCCCCTAGTTTGCCTGGGGACCCGGCGGGGCCTGGGTGGTGATCAGGGTTGGGGGCTGACAAAAATTCCCGCACCATCGCCGCATCGGCCGAAGTTGTTGGGAAGATTGCGGGACGAACTGAGTCTGCGGCGCTATGCACCCCGACCGGGAAACCTAGGAAAGCTGGCTTCTGGGAGGGATGGGACAAAGCATGGCTACCAGATTCGCCGATACGAAAATACGCTTATGTAGCCCAGGAATGGGTATGGCGATAGGTAGTGCAGCGAACATCCAAGGCGACCAAAGCAACAAGAAGCATTTCCCTGGCCATGCACGTCACAAGGCTTGGCCTACCTCTAGGTCCTAAAAATCATCCAAGCTCGGCCTCCCCCGGAACTTTCTGGGCAATGACAACTAGGTGTAGATAAATGTTGATAAACTGAAACTACACATCATTCACCGAACCTGACCGCCACCCTAGGATCTTTGTCTTAGCCATGGCTTTCAAGTCTTCGAAGGGCTCAAGTACCTGCAAGATATGCCGCAGAGATCGGATTTTGCGGGGTAGGCGGGGCCTCACATTCCTTGTTAGGCGTATCAGGCAGGGCAGATGAGCATAGCCTGTCCATGTTGCGAACAGCTGTTGCTGATGATTGTCGCAACGTGGGAACACTCGATGGGTGCACAAGCATCCCATCGATGACCAACCCGAACCGCCCGCCGGGACTGATCCAGCGCTACCGGGAGGGGCTGCAGGCCCGCCACTACGCGCGCCGCACGGTGAAGACTTACGAGCAGTGGCTGCGGCGGTTTCTGCGGTTTCATGGCATGCGCCATCCGCGGGAGATGGGCAGCGCGGAGGTGAACGCTTTTCTCACGCACCTGGCGGTGGAGGGTCAGGTGAGTGCCTCCACGCAGAACCAGGCCCTCTCGGCGGTGCTGTTTCTGTACCGAGAACTGCTGGAGCGGGATCTTGATCTGGAGGGAGTGGTGCGTGCCCGCAAGCCTCAACGGCTGCCGGTGGTGCTGACAGAAGAAGAAGTGCGATCGGTCTTGCAGCGGCTCGAAGGAAGTGAAGCGCTGGTAGCTGGTCTGCTGTATGGCAGTGGGCTGCGATTGATGGAGGCTCTGCGGCTGAGGGTGCATGACCTGGATTTCAATCGGCAGGAACTGACCGTTCGGAATGGAAAGGGCGGAAAAGACAGACGCACAATGCTTCCGAAACAGCTAGCGAAGAAGCTGCAGATCCATCTTGAAAAGGTTCGAACTGTACACAAACGAGACTTAATAGATGGATGGGGTGCGGTGCAACTTCCCTACGCCTTAGCGCGTAAGTATCGGAATGCTGCAACGGAGTGGGGCTGGCAATGGGTATTTCCCCAGCATCGGCGCTGGCAAGATCCAACCTCAAAACAACAGGGACGCCATCATCTCGATCCGAGTTTGATTCAGAAATCGGTGCGGAGCGCTGTGCTGGCAGCTGGTATCAGCAAGCCGGCCAGCTGCCACAGCTTGCGTCATTCTTTTGCCACACACCAATTAGGGAGAGGACAGGACATTCGCACAATTCAGGAATTGATGGGTCACAAGGACCTAAAAACAACAATGATCTATACGCACGTTCTCAATCGCGGACCATTGGGCGTCGCCAGCCCGGCAGATTTCCTGTAAAGAA
>JBIIJV010000095.1:0-10104 GCA_044233545.1 Cyanobium sp. | reverse complement strand
AGGGCAGCGCCTCGATCAACAGCCCCTGAAAAAGAGCCCATGCGGTGTTGATCCTGGTCAGCCCCTGCTTGTCCATGGCCCACCACCGGCGAGAGCGGTTCTCATTCTGCCCGATTGGCGCTGGCCATGTTGCGGGCGCAATCCCCTTCTGAGGCAAACACTGCACCTCCAGCCGGGAAAGCAAGGTGATGCTGTCCCCTTCCCGATCGCACCAGCACCGGCACCCGTTTGAAGGCGGGCGTGCCGCTGCGGGAATCGATCACCGCCTTGATGATGGCGTTCACCTCCGGATAAAACATCAGCGCCGCCCCGGCGCGGATCTCGCCGGGGATGATCTCCACGTTCTGCAGCGCGCCGGCTTCACCCTGCACCGTCACCCGCTGGTGGGCTGTGAAGCCAGCGCGGGCGATATCGGCCCGGTTCATCAGAATTGTGTTGCGATGGGGCATGCCGCAGTACATGTCTCCCTCCTTGTTGACGACGGTGTTGTGTTGGCTGTAGCTACCGCACCCGGCGGCCAGGTTGTTGGCTTCACGGTTCTGCAGGATCCAGCCCGCGGCCACCAGAGCCACGTCGATTTCCAGGCGGGCCCTCTGTTCGGGCATCAGGTTCATAGGGGACCACCCTCGGCCAGGAAGTATTTTCGCTGCGAATCCTTGGCGCTGGTGCCGATCTCGCGCACCAGCCCGCGATCGATCAGCCGATACAGCCGCGTGCGTGTGGCCCGGGCCTTGTTCAGGCTGATGATGATCGCCTGCTCAGTGGCATCGACCACCGTTGGGCCCACGGGGACGGTGGGAATGATGACGCGAAAACGGGTGGCGATCTCTTCGAAGATCGGCGGCGCCATGTCAGGAATGCTTCTGCCCAAAGGCGCTCGCTTCCTCCACGGCCTGCACGGGGAAGGAGTGGATCTCGATCCGATCCAGGATGCGGCTTTTGTCGCTGCCGGCGAAGCGCCCGGCATGGATCCAGCCATCGGCCACGCCGCGCAGGTTTTCGCTGCGAACCTCCACTCCGATCAGCAGGGTGCCGTCTGCAGTGTCGGCAAAGGCCACGGTTGTTTTCAACGGCCCATCCGGCTAGGAATGATCACGCTTGAACTCCAGCGTCTTGCCTTCAGGGCGCTTGAGTAGGTCGTGCGGGTCCATCGTGCTCAAATTTATAATCGGAACTAGCTAGGAGTGTTATTGAGAAGTAGCTAGCGTTATTTTTAATCCGACTTGCCCGCTGATTGAGGGGCTGCGGTGGTGAACCCAACGCTCAAGATCATAATCGGGTAGGCTTTTCAACATAGGTCTACGCCTCTGCTCCCGTCTTTGTATCTTGTTATTTGAGGGTGAGATGCCAAGTCCATCACAGTCTTCTCTGGTAATCGTGACCGCAGGGTGTAAAAACTAGGCTTCACTAACCCCCAGCTGGCATATCCGCTGGCATGTCAATTGGCGTATTGGCTGGCCCGCAAGCCACAAGTTTTGCGCCGTCGCGGTGCTCTGAGGTCCTGGGCCTACAAAAGCCCGGAGCTTTCCCCCGCCGAGTGGTGGCCGTCAATCAATGCTTGACCACAGCCCGGCAAATGCGTTGGGCGGCCTCGCGTCCGCCAAACAGATTGCGGGCCGCCGGGCCGATCTGGAGGGCGGTGAGGCCACCCATCAGATGCACAGGAGTTCCTGGCCAGCCCAGGTCTGGCCCGAGAACCGGCCAGTCATCCACCAGCTCAATGGGATGTTGCTTGTATAGCTGCTGCAACAGCGGCTGCTGGCTGACGCCCTGCCGATGCCCTGTGGCGAGCCAGATCCGATCCGCTGCAAGCTGCTGACCTCCGCCGCAAAAAATGTCCCACTGACCGGAACTCCAGCGTGCGGACTGCACCTCGCAGTGTTCATGAAGCTGCAGCTCGCCGCGTCGTTGGGCCTCTCTGAGTTCTACGCCAGCCTCTGGCGTGATCGAACCGCCGTCCCGCGCCTCCAGGAGGAGCCGTCGGCGGCGCCGCCTGCACACGCTCCTCCAGCGCAAACTCGGCGATCACCTCGCGGCAGAAGGCAGCAAAGAGATCGGTGTGCGGCAAGCCACACGCTCCTTCCAGCTGCCGATGGCGCTGCTGGCGGCTCAACCAGCGGCCGCTGGGATCCACGATGCGTAGCCGGCGCTGCAGCCGCGACCTTTTCTGCAGCAACAGGCAAGTGAGGCTGAGAGCCTGGGGCCCGGCCCCGACCATCACAAGATCAGCCATGGGCGGACCGCCAGGTGCGCAACCTGCTAGAACGAAAACCATTCTCAGCATATGGGGCTCCGGCTCCTCCCTGGCCATGGCCTTCTCCAGCCCTGTTCCCGCCGCCGAGCGCCTGCCGGTGACCGTGCTCACCGGTTACCTCGGTGCCGGCAAAACCACATTGTTGAACCGGATCCTCACCCATGAGCACGGCCTCAAGGTGGCGGTGATCGTCAACGAATTCGGCGAGGTGGGCATCGATAACCAGCTCGTGGTGGATGCCGATGAGGAGATTTTTGAGATGAACAACGGCTGCATTTGCTGCACCGTGCGCGGCGATCTCATCCGCATCATCGGCAACCTGATGAAGCGCCGTGATCGCTTTGATCACCTGGTGATCGAAACCACCGGCCTGGCCGATCCGGCGCCGGTGATCCAGACGTTCTTTGTGGATGAAGACCTGCGCGATGAGCTGCGGCTGGATGCCGTGGTGACGCTCGTGGATCTCAAGCATGTGGAGCAGCACTGGGACACAGAAGAGGTGCAGGAGCAGCTGGCCTTTGCCGATGTGCTGGTGCTCAATAAGGCCGATCTGGTGAGCGACGCTGAGCGTGACGCCATCGAGCGACGGGTGCGCGCCATCAACCCCGTGGCCCGCCTGCTCACCAGCCACAACGCCGATGTGCCGATGCAGGAGCTGCTGCGGGTTGGAGCTTTTGAGCTGGAGCGTGCCCTGAGCCTCGATCCGGGCTTTTTGGTCGACGAGCACGCCCACGAACACGACGATGCCGTGGGCTCGGTTGCCCTGGTGGAAGAACGGCCGATGGACCTTGACAAGCTGGGGCGCTGGCTGTCCGATCTGGTGGCCAAGCGCGGTGCTGATCTGTTCCGGATGAAAGGCATCATCCAGCTCCAGGCAGAAGCGCGTCGCTACGTGTTCCAGTCAGTGCACATGCTGCTGGATGGCGATTTCGATCGCCCCTGGAAAGCCGCGGAGCGGCGCCGCACCGAATTCGTGATCATCGGCCGTGATCTCGATGCCGAGGCCCTGCGAGCCGGCTTCCTGGCCTGTGTCGCCTGAGCTGTCGATGGCAACCTCGGCCCCGCTGGTGAGCGAACGGCTCTGCGGCGATCTGCAGCAGCCGATCTCGGCCCTGGCCTGGTCGGCCGAGGGAGAGTTGCTGGCGATCGCCAGCGCCGGTGGTGAATTGCTGCTGCTCGATTTCCGCGCCGGCTGTGAGGAGCTGCTGCGGGGCGACCGCGACAGCAGCCTTGATGTGGTGGGTTTCAGCGGCGATGGCCAATTCCTGATAGCCGCTGGCCAGGACGGCGAGCTGCTGATCTGGGAGCTGGGTGGCACCGGCATGGTGCGGCCCCTGGCCATGGAACCCTTGCCGTTAGGGGGCGGCTGGATTGATGCGGCGGCCTGGCAGCCGGGTGGTTTGTTGCTGGCGGTGGCGGCCGGGCGTGCGCTGTGGCTCTGGGATGGGGCCAGCCGCCAGTGGCGCCAGCCACCGCTGCCGTTGCCCGGCACCATCCAGGCTCTGGCCTGGAGCGCCGATGGGGTGCGGCTGGCTGTCAGCTGCCACGGTGAGCTGGTGCTGTGGCAGCCATGCCTGAGCACGCCGGCCGATCCGCCGCTGCGCCATGCCATCGCATCGGCGGGTCTGGCCCTGGCCTTTTCAGGGCCGGGCCACCATCTGGCCTGCGGCATGCTGGATCGCTCCCTGCTGGTGTGGCCCCGGGGCTGCGACGGCCAGCCCTGGCAATTCAGCGGTTTCCCCGCCAAGGTGCGCCAGCTGGCCTGGAGCGAGCAGCCCGGCCGCCTGGCACCGCTGCTGGCCAGCGCCGCCGCAGAGGCCGTGATCCTGTGGACCCAGGTGAAGCAGGGTGCCAAGGCCTGGCAACCCGAACCGTTGCTGTGGCACGAAAAGCGCGTCAATGCGCTGGCCTTTGCGCCCGGGAGCACCCTGTTGGCCACTGCCTCCAGCGATGGCAACGTGGCGCTCTGGGATGGCAAAGGACGAATCCTGCAGCCGCTTGAGGGGCAGGGCAGCGGCTTCAATGCCCTGGCCTGGCGACCGGATGGCCGCCACCTGGCTGCCGGTGATGCCAATGGGCGCTGGTGGTTGTGGCCGGTGGCTGTGCCGCCGCGCGAAGGACAGGGGCAGCGCGCGGGGGCCGGCTTCAGACTCAAGTCTTAGAATGAGAATCATTATCACAACATTGCTGCTGATGCGTTCTTTTGCTGGGCTCCAGGCCCTGTCGAAGTTGAGCGGGGTGGTGATCGGGGCCTTGGTGCTGGCTGCCTGCGGCGCACCCCGCCAGAACGCCCCTGATGCCGCAACTGACAAGGCTTTCAAAGTGGTCACCACTTTCCTGCCGATCACCCTGTTCACCCGCGCCGTGGCCGGCGAATGCGCCACCGTTACCGCACTGATCCCTCCCAACCTGGGCCCCCACGATTTCCAGGCCAAGCCGGGGGACCTGATCGCCCTGCGCCAGGCCCGGGTGCTGGTGAAGAACGGCTTGGAGATGGAGGGGTTCCTCGACAAGCTCGTGGCCTCCGCAGGCAATCCCCAGCTGAAGGTGATCGAATCCAGCCGCGGCGTCGTCACGATGGAAACAGAAGACCATGGCTCTGCGCCTGGCCATGATCACGGTGCTGTGAATCCCCACATCTGGCTGGATCCGCTGCGGGCGGTGCAGCAGGTGGAAACCATCCGTGATGGCCTGGTCAAGGCCGATCCTAGCTGCGCTGACGGCTACCGGCGCAATGCGGCCGCCTACATCGCACAGCTGAAACAACTGAACAGCGACATCGCCGCTCAGCTCAAGCCCTATCAGAGCAAAACGTTTGTGGCCTTCCACGACTTCGCCCCCTACTTCGCTCAGCGCTATGGCCTCAAGGCCGAGTATCTGGTGGATGTGCCCGAGCTCAATCCTTCACCGGCGGATCTGCAGCGGGTGGCGGCCGAGGTGAAGCGCAGCCAGCTCAAGGCCCTGCTCAGTGAACCCCAGGAGGGCAACCGCTCCTTCAATGCCCTGGCTAAGGATCTAGGAGTGAAGGTGGTGGTGTTTGATCCGCTGGAGACGGCCACGCAGGAGGCCTCGCGCGATCCCTCCACCTATCTGAAGCTGATGCGCCGCAACGCAGCCGATCTGCGCCAGGCCTTCGGGCAATGACAGACAACGCCCCAGTGCTGCTGGTGGAGAGCCTGAGCGTTCGCCGTGGTGAGCAGCTAGCTGTGGAGCAGGTGAGTTTTGCGCTGCCCCGCGAAACCGATACGGCGCTGGTGGGTCCCAACGGTGCCGGCAAGAGCAGCCTGGTGGGCGCCCTGCTCGGTCTGCTTCCCAAGGCCTCAGGCACCGTGCAGATCCTGGGCCACGCCCTCGGACCAGCGGGCGAGTTGCCCCGTGCGGTGCGTTCGCAGATCGCCTACTTGCCCCAGAACCTGGCTTTACAGGGGCGCTTTCCGCTCACGGTGCGCGAATTCGTGGGCTTCGGCTTTGATTCGCCGGGCCACAGCCTGGCCTGGCTGGGGTGCCGGCGCCGATCCGAGGCCGTGCAATTTGCCCTGAAGCGAACCGGCTGCCAGGACCTGGCGGAACGCCGGCTCAGCGAGCTCTCCGGTGGTCAGCTCAAGCGGGTGCTGCTGGCCTTTTGCGTGGTGCGGCCCCGCCAGTTGCTGGTGCTCGATGAGGCCCAGGCTGGCCTTGATGCCCCCAGCAGCGAGCAGTTCCAGGAGCTGCTGCTGGAACTGCGCCGCCAGGAGGGCTGGACCGTGCTGCAGGTGTCGCACGATCTGGAGATGGTGCGCCGCAGCTGCGATCTGGTGTTGTGCCTGAACCGCCGCCTGCGCTGCAGTGGTGCCCCCGACCATGCGCTAAGTCCAGCGCGGTTGGCTGAGCTCTACGGCCCAAATGTGGTGCCCTACCGCCATCAACATGCCGGGGTTGGTGGCGATGGCTGATGCCGCAGGCTTGCTGGAGGTTGTGGGCCAGCCGTTCATGCAGCGGGCTCTGCTGGGCGGCCTGCTCACCGGAGCCCTGGGCGGGCTGCTGGGCAGTTTCGCGGTGCTGCGCCAGCTTTCGTTCTTCAGCGATGCCCTGGGCCATTCCGCCCTGCTGGGCATCAGCCTGGGCATCCTGCTGGGTGTAAATCCCACTCTGATACTGATCCCTTTCGCGGTGCTGTTCGCCCTGCTGGTGAATCAGCTGGTGGCCCGTAGCGGCCTGCCGGCCGATGCCCTGCTCAACATTGTCTATTCCACCTCGCTCGCTTTTGCGGTGGTGGCCCTGAGCCTGGTGGAGACCTACCGCGGCGGCATCCAGCAGCTGCTGTTCGGCGACATCCTCGGCATCAGCTGGAGCGATCTGACGGTGATCGCGGTGCTGTTGATGGGCGCCTTGATCTATCTCGCCCTCAGCCTGCGCGCCCAAGTGCTGCTCACGCTCAACAGTGATCTGGCCGGAGCCTTCGGTGTGGCAGCCAGCCGTCATCGCCTGGCCTTCATCATGCTGCTGGCGGTGGTGGTGGCGGTGTCGATCAAAGCGGTGGGGGTGTTGCTGATCAGTGCCTTCGTGGTGATCCCGGCCTGCGGGGGGCGGTTGGTGAGCCGCCACTTCCCGCTCTATGCCCTGCTCTCCGCCTGCCTCGGCGGTGGCTGTGCCCTGCTTGGCCTGCTGGGTTCAGGCCTCACCAACCTGCCCTGCGGGCCCTGCGTGGTGATCGTGCAGTTTGCCGGCTTCCTGCTGGCGCTGGTGATCAGCAAAACAACCCGCTGCTCTCCAGCAGGTGTCTGCCTCCACTTAGGGAGGCAGCCATAGGGCCAGGCGGCCGCGCTGTCCCACCGGTGTCAGGGCCAGATCCGGGTCTCCAATCAGCATCAGTTCGGGGGATTGCGGTCTGGCGCCAGGGCTGCCCAGAGGCCGCAGGGCCAACAGCAGCTGGTTGCGGCTTGGATCGAGACTGATCGGTGTCCCCGGCTCCAGCTCCCAGTTGTTGAGGCTGCGGCGAGCAAGAATGGAACCCTGGCGATTGAGTTCGAGCACGGTGAGATCAGGGCGCTGAATCGCCTCGATCTGGGCCAGCCAAAGCCGCTCACCGCCCCCCAGGCAACTGCTAGCCACCAGCGCCTGGCTGCCGAGCCAGAGCTGGCGCGGTGCCTGCCCGGGTTCGATCAACTCGAGCGAACGGCGAAAGTCGGGCCAGTGGCGCACCAGCAGGGCGCGCCCTGCACGCGGGCAGAAGCTGCTCAGGTCGCGGTTGCCTGGCAGTATCTGTAGTCGCGCCGGTCGCGGTGGCAAGTCGTGGAGGGTGAGGCCTTCGCTTGCTGGAACCACCACGGCGCCCCCCTGGGGAAGCAGTCGCATCGGACCGCTGGCCTCGATCGCCAGCGAACGGGGCCTTTGCCCCTTGGGCCAGAGCAGCGTCTGCAGGCTCATGGGCTCAGGGCCGCCGCTCTGGATCAGCAGATCGCCGCGTCGGTTGCTGCTCAGATGGGCAAATAGGGCGCGCCCATCCCCCAGCGCGATGGGTGCCTGGGCCTGCACCGGCGCCAACCCCTGGCTGGCCGGCGCCAGGTTGCGTTGGCGCAAAGGAATCCGCCAGATCTGCTGCCCTGCGGGAGTGGGGCTTACTAGGGCCACTCCCGAGCCATCGCCAAGGGGCTCGACGGCCAGGATCTGCGACCACACCGGTGAGATGGCTTGCCAGCGCCCATCGGCCTGCCGCAGCTGCAGTTGCTCGCCGCCGCGCACCGGTACCACCGCGATGATGCGGGGCCTGGGATCCCACAGCCAGCGGCTGGGCGGCAGGGCCGTTTGGCGGCGATCATTTCCTGCCAGGGTGAGGCTGATCGGTCCGTTGATGCGGCTACCCGGCGCCAGGCTCAACTTGAGTCGGTTGCCGTTACCAAGCCAGCGCACGTTGAAGGGCGGTTCAATCCGGCTGCTGGCGGCCACGCTGGCGCGATCCATCGGCCGGCTGAACTGGAGCTCCAGGGAGGCGGGGCCGCTGCTGGCCTCGCTCTGCTGCAGCTCCACGAGTCGAGGTGGCAGGCGCAGCAGCAGTTGTTGCTGGCCCACTGCCAATACCAATGGCACCATCAGGGCCAGCGCCAGTCGATTCATGGCTCCAGAGGCCGTCGTGGGCGCGGGATCGCTGAGATCCGTTGCGGAATCACTACCAGTTCTTCCCCGTCAAGACCCTGTTGCACGGCCATCGATCCCGTGATCTGCAGCCATTGATCCGCTTTTGGCAAAGGGTTGCCAGCGGGCCAGCGCACCGGCAGGCCAATCGGCGTCCCATCGGCCAGGCAGCAGCGCACCAGTAGCCGTGCCAGCAGGGGCGGGCCATCGTTGCGGGGGAGCACGAATCCACTGATGCGCACAGGATCGCCCACATAGAGCCGCGGGTCGCTCTGGGTGCGCAGCAGCCGTACCCAGTCAGTGAGGCTGCGCTGGGCCGGTGGTAGAACGAAAGCCAGTTCGGCTTCGCTGCTGTCGTCGCCGGGGCGGCGCTGAGCCAGATCGGCAAAAGAAGGGTTCGGAGGCAGACCGATCAGCAGCACGGCGATCAGCGCTGTGGCAACCAGCGACTGCCAGTGGCGGGGGGTCAGGGCTTCAGCGACTACTGGGGCAGCGGTTTTGCTCCTTCGTCCCTGCAGTGGCAGCACCAGCAGCATCGCCCACACGAGAAGCAGCAACCCGGCAATGCTCACCAATGGGTGAAACACACCGCGCAGCAGCAGATCCAGTCGTCCATCGATGCTTGAGCGCAGCAGCACCAGGCCCCACAGGGCCAGCGCGACGGCCTGCGGGGCGTGCAACTTCACAACAGCCACAGGTTGATCCACTGACTGATCAGCAGCACACTCAAGCCGGCCCCAACCGAGGCCAGCATCAGACCCCGTGGCCGCAGCAGCAGGCCCAGCAATCCCGCCAGTTTCAGGTCGATCACTGGGCCCAGCAACAGAAAGGCCAGCAGGGCCCCCGGGGTCACTTGGGCCGCGAAGCTCAGGGCCAGAAAAGCATCCACGCTCGAGCACACCGAGATCACCACGCTCAGAGCCATCAGCGCCAGAATGGAGCCAGTGGGGCTGCTTCCTAGGTTGAGTAGCCACTGACGCGGCAGTACCGTCTGAACCAACGCCGCTAGGACACAGCCGGCGACAAGCAACAGAGCCAGCTGCATAAACTCCCGCCCGCCATGATTGAGTACCTCTTGCAAGGGAGGACGAGTCATGGGTTGTCGTGATTTCTGCTGATCGGTTGCTGTTGTAGCGGCAATACCAACCAGTCCCGATCGCCGTTGCAGCAGGTTCACTGCGGATAGTGGTTGGTTGAGCTGCCGTTCAGCCAGCACATCAGCCTGCAGCAGCCGCTCCTCCGGAATCAGGCGGAGGAGCAGGCTCAGGGCCAGCGCTACCAGCACCGCCCCGATGGGGCGGGCCAACAACAGCCAGGGCTGGGCAGGAAAGGCGGCCCAGGTGCTGGCGATCACGATCGGGTTGAGTACGGGTGCTGCAAACAGAAATCCCAATGCCGTTCCCAGGGGTGCGCCGCCCACCAGCATCCTGCGGGCCACCGGCACGTTGCCGCATTCACAGGCCGGCAGTGCAAAGCCCAGGGCGGCACCGCTGAGCGGGCCCAGCAGCGGATGGGCCGGCAGCCGCCTGAGCCAACGGCCCCCCGGGGCCAGCCAGCGTGCCAGGGCCGAGATCAACACACCGATCAGCAGAAAGGGCAGCGCCTCGATCAACAGCCCCTGAAAAAGAGCCCATGCGGTGTTGATCCTGGTCAGCCCCTGCTTGTCCATGGCCCACCACCGGCGAGAGCGGTTCTCATTCTGCCCGATTGGCGCTGGCCGTGGGCCATGGACAAGCAGG
>JBIIJV010000109.1:0-9135 GCA_044233545.1 Cyanobium sp. | reverse complement strand
CAAACACCGTGCCTTGCTCGGACTCCATCGCGGCCCAGTCCTCGAGCAAAAGGTGATGGACGTGACTGCCGGCCGGAACCACATCGGCCCTGACACCGAGGTGTAGGGAAAGAAAGGAAGCGGAGGGCTTGTAACGCCGACGCCAGGTCTGTTCAGCGGCGGGGGTATCCTCCGCCGCAACCAGGGGAGTGCTAGAGCAGCCTTCCCCGCCAAAGGTATCCCAACGTGTGGCATTACTTACAACCTTTTGGGCGCGGATTTCCTGGCCGTTGGCGAGACGAACCCCTACCACCCTGCCCCTTTCAAGCAGCACCTTGATGACGCGTGATCGGTAGCGAATCACGCCACCATGACGCTGCAATCCCGCCACCAATTTCTCGGCAATCACTCCCACACCGCCTTGGGGGTAATTGATGCCTCCAGCATGGCGGTCGGAGAAGACCATGCCCGCATTGATCATGGGGGTGAGGTCCGCCGGCATGACGCTCCAACAGAAGCATTCCATGTCAATAAACTTGAGCAGGTCAGGGTCCTTGATATGGCGTCTGGCCACATCGCCCACATTCACGGGTAACCAACGGGCAAGTCCAAGGCAAGCCAGCGGTGCACGAAAAAAGACCTTGGCTAAATAACTGGGATCCTCAAGCGATAGCAATGGCATCGCATCAAGGCAACGAAATACCCGCCAGCAGGTGTCATAGAAAGCACGGATTCCCTCGGCTTCATGGGGGAAAAGAGCCGTCAGGTGGTTAACAAAAGACTGGTAATCGCGATCAACAACAACATTGAGCCCACCGGGCAAGTGGTATTCCAGCTGGGTAGGATCTGGGATAGTTACGCAATGTTCACCTACGTCAGCTAGGGCACGAGTCAGCAAATTGGTATGGCCTTGGCTGCCAAAGCCAAAAATCATTGAAGCGCCAACGTCGAAAGTGTAGCCCTGCCGGCGAAAACTGCCACCACTGCCCCCTGGAATCAGGTAGCGCTCCAGAACCAACACACGGGCTCCCTTGGCGGCCAGTTGGCTGGCTGTGACCAAGCCACCAAGGCCTGAACCAATCACAATCACATCCCACAAATCCTGATCTAAAGGATCAGGAGCGGGCAAGGCGATAGAAGAATCCAACACCGTGGAAAGCGGCATGAGTAAACCCTAGGAAGCTGTCACGCAAAGAACGCTTCCTAGGGTTGAACTCAGGGCTCTAAGAGGTTTCAAGCCTGGGAGTCCAGGAGCCGACCGTCTTCGGATAGGCGCTCGACAGACACGACTTCCTTGCGCAGGGTGACGGACTTGGGATCGTGGTATTGGCTGCGGTCACGGCGAATGCGAACCTCCTCCACCAGCACAAGCTCCTTATGGGTAACGACCCTTTCCTCAAGGATGGGGATCACGGTGACATCACCTTCCTCCCGAACCTGGGGCACGTCGCCGGTCACCACTTGGTTGATTGGTACATGCTCCACACTCACCCGTTCCCTGTTAAGGGGGTCATCAACAACAACCTCGCGGGATTGGACGGACTTGGTGATGCGCACCTTTCCGGTTTCCACCCTCTCCTTGGACAATTCCAGCGTTTCTTCTACAACTGGAATAACCAGCCCACGGGCATCACGAACTGCGTTGGTAAGGAGCCAAGTTCCAGCACCCTTCCATACAAGTTCGTTGCTGGGCAGGGTGATCTGGGAGCCATCTTCAAGTCCCAGCACTAATGTTTCGACCCCGCCTTCGGTTGTTTGCTGCAACAGCCGGTAGTTCTCACCTCGTTCGCCAACAATGACAAGGGTGGAAGCGTTCACAGGGTTGTCAAAGGCACTCACTTCGGAACTCCGAGGACGGGAAAGGGCAGGAAGGGGAGAAGGGGAAGGCTTGGGAATCGAACCACTGGAGAATTCCAGCGGCGACGGAGCTGGAACTTGGGAGGCAGACCCGGGTGCCGGATGTGATGGGGGAGAGGTCGACGAACGATCTTCGCTATCGCTTGAACGAGTAAAGCCGAACAAGGAAAGTAACTCTCTCAACATTCCATTCACAGTCAATAAATTTCATTATACAGATCAGTACAGAGAAAGGGCCCTTTAGGGGAAATTCCCACTGTAAGAGCCCAAGAACTGCCCTGATCGGATCCCCTGTTCTTTCGAACAGGGAAATCCTGAGGCGGGATCAGCGTTCGGTCGTGGAAACGGTTTCGATCACCTTGCCATCGGCACCAATGCGCTCGGCGCGCACGTCGGAACGACGCACAGTTTCGGTGACGGTTTGGCCCTTGGCTTCGGCCTGCTTGGCGAGGTTGACTTCCTCAACAACCTGGGCGCGCTTGCTGACAATGGCACGCTCGTCGAACTCGGAAAGTTCGAACACGCGCTCTTTGAAAGCATCTTCCAGGGCGGCGCGATTGACGGCGCGGCGCTGAACGGTGACGGTTTCGTCGACCAGATCAATGGACTTGGAGACCTTGGCCTCGGAGACCACGTTGTAGATGCGCAGACGGCCGGTTTCGACCTTCTCTTTGCCCAGTTCAACAACTTCTTCAACCACTTCAAGGACGTTGGGGTCCTTGGCGGTGTCGATCAGTTGGGCCTTGACTTCGGGATGCTTGGCGGCCAGAGCGACAGCGTGCTCGCGAATGTTGACGGGATTGTAACCACCGATGATTTCGGCGGCGCGGGCTTCGGCATTAAGGGGCACCTGGGCGGTCAGCAGGGTGCCACCATCCCTGACACCGGCGAGATAGACGCCGAGGTCGGGCTCGGGGACGAGGTCGGAAAGGGCCCGCAGCTTGGGAGCATCAGAAGCGTCGTCAGCGGTCAGCAGGTCAAGGGCATCGCGATGCAGGCCGGCGGCCACGAGGTCTTCCAGGGCCTTGGCGGCATGGGCGTTTTCGGCAAACAGACCGATAACGGTGCGGGTAGACATTTTGTGTTGGGAGTAAGAGAAAATGACTGGACCAAATACGCTTAGACGGATCTCAAGAACATCCGTAAAAGTTTACCGAACTCTAAACCGTGTCGGAGCTCGTTCTTCGTATTTGGGCCAACAGTCTGGAACGCCTAGGCGGCATCCTTGAACCAACCTTAGGGGCTCAAGAGAAAAATGGTCAAGTGCGTCAGACCACAGCCCAGGAACATTTCGCCTTCAGCCCATTGAGGAAATGAGGCACTATTGCTTTGGGTGCTGGCATTGGCTTGGCACAACCTGGGATTGCGCAAGCTGATCAGTGCTGTGCGTTTTTTGCCTTGTGTCAGGGAGCACATCCAGCTTTGCCGTTGATTTGTAGCCGGCTGAACATTACATCCATTGATAAAAAAAAGTAAAAAAAGATGCCGGTTTTTTGCCGGCATCTTGAAAGTCTGTTTTCGTGGAGTTGGTGGCCGATTCGCTGCTAAGCGGAATCAGGCGCGGGGATCCTTAGCCAAAGACTTGATGTCGATCCAGCCGCCATCCGCCAGCTCGGCCCAGTCGTTGAGATAACGACCACTCAGCTTGACGGTGCTGCCTGCAGCGAGGCTGCGGGTAACTGCGTTGGTGATGCCAGCGCCGGAGCGAACCTCAATGGCGGCATCCTGGGTGCGCAGGATGGCATCAAAAACCTTAGCCACAGCAGTCTCCACCGCAGCGGTGGTTTTCGTGGTGGTCTTAGCCACGGGGGTGGGGTTTACGTAGCTACCCATTTTGGTTGCGCTGACGTCTGCAGCCTCCTTAGGACGGAGGAAGAACAGCAGGGGCAGCAGCAACAAAGGCAGCAGCAGCAGGGGATTGAAACCACCTTTGCGCTCGGTCGTCTCAACGACCCGGTCGCGATCACGCTGAACGGCGACCCGTTCAGGTTGTTGCACGGCGACCCGCGCAGGTTGCTGCACCGCGACACGGGCAGGCTGCTGGGTAGCGACGCGATCATTGCGCTGGGCCACTGCGGCGGTCTCGCGGGCGGGGGCAGGGGCCACGTATTCGCGAATGTTCTGGGAGAAACCGCAATTGAATTCGTAACGTTCGCCGCCCTTGCTCAGTCGCAACACGACACTGGAGCTGTCCCCATCAGCGGGAACGGCTGAGGTGACTTCTTCGACGGCGTAGCCACGCTTCTTGGCAACATTGACACAGGCATCCTTAGTCACCTGAACCATGTCTTCGGCCAAGGTGGCTGCCGAGACCAAGGGGGCGTGAACCAGCAAGCCGCAGGAGAAGACCAAGGCGGCGAGGGCAGCGAGAACCGTTCTCGAAGCCGCTCGGAATGTTCGGCCGGTGGCCAGAACCGGGAGAAAGTGGTTTTTCATGCCTGTTAAAGAACAGCCCGTTTCAAACGAAATGGTGGGGAAAAGAAGGTTCCTCCCTTGGAGGAGTCCAGTCTTCAATGAATGTTTATCGGGAATATCGCCTCTGTGGCTCAAGTCTTCACATTTAGTTGTTCGTTTTTTGACCTCACTGCCCTAAAACGACCAACGGACGATTTTAAGAATTTGCGAAATCTCTACCTCGAGACCCGCGCCTGCCATCGGACTTAGGCCGCGAGGGGTTCCCTGCCCAGTCGCTCGGCCAAATCGGCCAAGGCACGGTCGCGATAGGCGCCATAGCGCTGCCGCTTGTCGCGAATCCGGCTGGACAGCTCGGGTAACAATCCGAAATTAGGCGGCATCGGCTGAAAACGTCCTTTGGCAGCAGAAGCATCGCCAGGTGCTGGGGTGCTGATGAAATGCACCAGGGCACCCACCATGGTGGTCGGAGGCAGGGTCAAAGGTTCCCTGCCCTGGGCCAACCGGGCCGCATTGGTTCCGGCCAACCAGCCCCCTGCCACCGCTGCCGCATACCCTTCCGTGCCGGTGATCTGGCCCGCCGCCAACAGGCTGGGACGGCGGCGAAACTGCAAGGTGGCAGCAAGGAGCTGGGGAGATTCGAGGAAGGTATTGCGGTGCATGACCCCAAAGCGCACGAATTCGGCATCGGCCAGGCCAGGGATCAGTCGTAACACCCGCTTCTGTTCGGACCACTTCAGGTTGGTCTGGAAGCCCACCAGGTTCCAGAGGCGGCCGTCCCGATCTTCCTGACGTAGCTGCACCACGGCATAGGCCCTTTTGGCACGCCTCACTTCCCTGTCAGTCACGTCACCCCAACGGGGATCCCAGAGACCAATGGGTTTGAGAGGGCCGTAACGCATCGTATCTTCTCCACGCCGAGCCAGCTCTTCAATGGGCAGGCAGCCTTCAAAAAAGCAAGCCGATTCTTGTTCGAAATCTTTAAGTGCCGCTTGCTCAGCCGTTAGCAAGCCATCACGAAACGTGAGGTATTGCTGCCGATCCATGGGGCAATTGATGTAGTCGGCATCACCCTTGTCATAACGACTGGCACGAAAGGCCAAATCAAGATCGATACTTTCACCAGCCACGATCGGACTGGCGGCATCAAAAAAATGGCACTCGTCAAGGCCAGTGAAGGCCCGCAGCTGGTCTGCTAAGGGCTCTGAGGTAAGGGGCCCCGTGGCCAGCACGGTGATCGAATCGGCAGGCGGCAACTCCGTTTGCTCGCGCCGTTCGACGGTGATCAAGGGATGGGCTTCCAGGGCAGCGGTGAGGGCTGCACTGAAACGACCACGGTCGACCGCCAAAGCTCCTCCTGCGGGAACTGCGTGCTGATCGGCGGTGCGGATAACTACGGAACCGAGTTGGCGCAGCTCTTCCTGGAGAAGACCAGCTGCCCGATCGGAAGAAAGGGCGCCAAAGCTGTTACTGCAGACCAGCTCGGCAAATTCTTCGCTGTGGTGGGCTGGCGAGCGGCGCACGGGCCGCATCTCCACCAGCCGAACCGGAATTCCAGCCGAGGCGATCTGCCAGGCCGCTTCGGTGCCAGCCAGGCCAGCACCGAGCACATAGACCATCAAGCCTGGGCGCGTTTGATGAACAGTTGCAGCTGACCAACAGCTGCCCGGCCAATGTGGAACACGGCCCAGGAGGCAGCCAGAAGGATGGGAGCAACAACCAGAAGCAGCCTCAGGTCCATGCCAGCAGAATTTCGGGTGGTGGGATTCTATCTAAAGGCGGCTGGGCTGAGCGGGCTTTCAAAAGCCGGTGCCGCCGCCAAGGCCGGCGTGGGCACGCGCCAGCTGGCGGTAACGACGGGCATGTTGGCGCTGCTGCTCAATGGCCTCAGCACTCAACTGGCGGCGGATCTCAGCAGGAGCCCCCATCACCAGGGCACCTGCGGGCACGTCCCGGGTCACGACCGACCCTGCCCCAACCAAGGCGCCGGCACCAACAGAAACGCCGTTGAGCACGATCGAGCCGATGCCAATCAAGCAGCCATCACCCAAGCTGGCGCCATGGATCACGGCCCGATGGCCAATGGTGACATCGCTGCCGATTGTGACTGGCTGACCCGGATCTCCATGCAGAACGGCCCCATCTTGAACATTGCTGCCCTCGCCAATCACAATGGGCGCCACATCCCCCCGGGCGACGGCCGTGGGCCAGAGACTGGCACCGGCTGCGAGGTAAACATCGCCGATCACCACGGCCGACGCCGCCACCCAGGCCTCTGGGTCGATGCTAGGGGCGGACCAGGGGACCTCCTTGGACTGGGTATCGGCATCGAGCGCCCGCAGCACCCCCAAGTCGCCAGCAGTATCGGGCATGAACAGCAGATGCACAGGGCCTTAACCATTGTGGGTGTTCGTGCCGGGTGATACCGTCGCTGAGTCCCGTTGGTTCAGGGCCCCATTGGTCCGGCAAACGGCGGCATACGGGTCGCTAGCTCAGCGGTAGAGCATTCGGCTTTTAACCGATTGGTCCTGAGTTCGAATCTCAGGCGACCCATATGTTGAGATGTAAGGCTTAGTTGACGCAGGGGGACTGTCCAACTGCCAACACTAGAGCCCCTTGTCGTGCACAGGAAACAGCAGCTTTTCATCATAAGGACAAGGCCAATCGAGCCAATCCTGGCAATTTGGAAAGCAGGTCTGCGTTAACCAAGTAGACCCCATCGGGTGTCAGGCACTAGCCAATACTGTGCAACCTTCAATATCCCGTCCACCCTGTCGCTGTTCGGCGTGGCTGGTTTTCACCACATCAAAAAAAGCAGCTACCCGCCAGGCTGGAGCAAAGGGCCGAGCCCATGCTGCGTTTTCTGCTCAATATCCTCTGGTTCGTACTGGGGGGCTTTGTGATGGGTCTGGGCTGGTGGCTGGCCGGTCTAGTGGCCGCCCTCACCATCGTCGGTCTGCCCTGGGCACGGTCCTGCTTTGTGATAGGCAACTTCTCCTTCTGGCCCTTTGGCTACGTGGCCGTCAGTCGCCGTGAACTCAGCGGTCAGTTGGATTTCGGTACGGGACCACTGGGTTGGATCGGCAACATCATCTGGTTTCTGTTGGCGGGCTGGTGGCTGGCGCTCGGCCACCTCACCTCAGCGGTGGCCTGTTTCGTTTCGATCATCGGCATACCCTTTGGCATTCAGCACATCAAGCTGGCCATGATTGCCCTGGCGCCGATTGGCATGAAGGTGGTGCCGGTGCGGTAAGCAACTACGAAACCTTTTTATAGAGCTCTTCAAGCCGCTCGCGATTGAGATCGACATACATCACGGGCTCGCCGGCTTGTGGCGCTTCCGGGTGGCGGCGGGACGGCAACAGCTGGGAGGCCCCCCGCAGACTCTGGGTCATCAAGGCAAAGGCGCCGCCAGCAATGGCCGCAAAACAGATCAGATAGATGACAGCCAGAAAATCGTTCACGGGAATCCCCTTTCACCCCAGTCTAGTGTGACGAACTGTTAAGCGTGGCAAATTGATCACCGCCAGGCCTAATCAGCCGGCTTAGTGGCGATCACGGCAAAAAAGGGATCCCCCTGGCCGCCCAGCCAGCCCAGCGGTCCCTCCGCCCGGGTGGCCTCGGCGATTAGCTGGGGCATGGGCCATCCCTGGGCCACCAGCACCTTCGCCACCAGGGCGAGGCGATCCCCTTCGCTGCCGTCGGTCCAGATGCGCGGGGCTTTTTGGAAGAACATGCGGTTGGAAAAGGCGATGATCAACTGGCCGCCGGGGCGCAGCACTCGCAACAGTTCGGTGGCCACCGCTTCGGGCTGTTGCAGGTACTGCCAACCGGCCACGATCAAGGCGGCATCGACACTGGCTGAATCCAAGGGCAAGCGCTGATCTTGGTTGAGGTTCTGCACCCAATGGCGATCAAGGCGGGGATTGGCCTCTAGCTCCCTGCCATTGAGGCCATGGCCGATCACCTGCCGGTAGCGGACGTCCTCCGGCAGATGGCTAACCCAACTGCTCATTAAGTCGAGTACCACCGCATCAGGGCCCAGCCGCTCGGCATATAGGGCCGTCAAGCGGCTGCGAAAAGCGCCATCGAGGTGCTGCACAAAGCGGGGCTCGGCGTAGAACAGCGCGTCGTCAGAGCGATCCTGTTTGCCGCGCTCCGCCTCGCTGAGTACGGGCACAGGTAAGGGCATGGGTTCGGGCTCGGGAACGGGCATAGCTATGGCTCACTGCACCGCAACGGCAGCGGCAAGATTGGCACTGCGTTGCGGCCGCACCAGCAGACCCTGCTTCGGGGAGGGGCTGGGGATCGTCGCTAGGGTCAGGTCCTGATTGGGTTCCAGCTCCAGGGTCAGGTTTTTAAGCAGTCCCACCGTCAGCAGCCGGACCTCCAATTCGGCCAGGGATTTGCCCAGGCAGACCCGCTCTCCACCCCCAAAGGGCAGCAAGGTGACCGCGGGTGCTCCGGCCAGGTGCCGCTGCGGGCGGAATAGGTCCAGATCGTTATCAGCCAAGCCATGGCGATGGCTGGCGCTGATGCTCACCTGCACCACCCGATCGGCGGGCACCAGCACACCGGCCAGGGCCAGGGGCTGGCGGCTGCGGCGGAAGAAGCCCCCCACCGGCGGCGTCAGCCGCATCACCTCCTTGACCACCGCATCGAGCCGGGGGGCCCGCAGGGGGTCGTAGGCGGCCACTGCTTCCCCAGGGGGCGGCGGCCAGGGCAAACTTGCAAGTTCTTCTTGCAGCCAGGCCAGCTCCTTGGGGTGCTGCAACAGGGACAGCAGCAGGCAGGACAGGGAGGAGGCGGTGGTTTCGTAGCCAGCGAACAGCAGCAACAGCAACTGCTCGGCCACATCGTCATCCGCCAGGGGCAGGCCGGCTTCAT
>JBIIJV010000108.1:0-9144 GCA_044233545.1 Cyanobium sp. | reverse complement strand
GCTGACAATCGCGATCTCGAATTGCTCAGAGAAACACTCAAGGAGCTCAGCGTTGTACTCCCCCAACTTGGCAAGACGCAAGACCTTCTGGATGAGCAACAGGCAACCTTGCCGATTCTGCGTCTGGCTGCCAAGACCAATCCCATGTTCCAGGACGCAGTTGCTGACATCCAGGTGAGTCTTGGCGACACCTACGGCAAGCTTGGTCGCTTCAGCGAAGCACAATCCTCTCACCGGGAAGCCTTGGAAATTTTACGCGACCAAGCAAAAGGAAGAGGCGATCGGCGATTCGTATTAAAAACCACCCTCAATAAACTTGCATTAGCGAATATTGCTCTTGGTCAACTGGATTCACTTAAATTGATTTATGGCGAGATGCTGCCTATTGTTGAAAGTGAGCTACTTGAGGCCAGGAAGAATGTAAGTCGAGTCCTTTCATCTCGTCAAGTCTTGACCCTTTCTCTGATGGAGCTAATGATGGTTAATAGTCTACTAGGCCAGTCCGTACAGTCTCTTCATGCCGCCGAGGAGGCTATGCCATTAATCCGCGAGTTTATCAAGGCTGATCCTGCCAATAAGTGGTGGCAGTCACAGCAAGTTGAAGCACTGAAGGTAATTATTTCCTCCTACATAGAAAGCGGGCACTCGCATAAAATCCTTGCTGTTGCTGAGGAACTATTTCCCCTGCTCCGTGAAGTGGCTACAACTGATCCCTCGAAGCGCGAGGAACTGGTATTTTTCCTTGTTTCTTTTGGCAAACTCTATGGCCTTAGTCCAGATAATAATCTCCAATTTAAACCCTATTTTCAAGAAGCGTTGACGATGATCAGTTCCGATCTGCCGAGTTTACGCCAGCATGCAGCAACAAACCCTGTTGCCGCTGAGAAACTGGCCAAGAAACTTCATCAACTTAGCATGATTCGCAGTGGCTTGGGCAATGCTCAACAAGCTATTGAGCCCGTTTTGGAATCCATCCGTATCTATCGAAGCTTGGCAAGAACTGATTCAGGTAACTTGGAGAAACTGGCTGACGCTTTAGAGGATCTGGCAGAGTATTGTCAACAGGATAGCCAGTTCGAACGCGCTCTGCAGGCTAACCAAGAAGCGGTGCAGGCCCTGCGGAAGCTGGTCATCATCAACCCCAGCAAACGGCTGCTCCTTGCCAAGGCATTGCTGAATCTTGGCGAACGATATACTCAAGCGGACAAGCCCCAACAAGGCTTATCCATAACCGAGGAAGCTGTTTTCATCCTGCGTGAGATCGCCCAGGTTTCTCCAGATGCGCGCAGGAATCTGGCACAAGCCCTGGGGCAGAATCTTTTCAAGAGATATCTCGAACTAAGCTTACATCGGCAAGCCTTGCAAGTGGCTGAAGAATCTGTAAAATTGCACAGTGACTTGCGGGAGAACGGATTAGTTGCTGATTGGATGTTTCCAGATGCAATGCGGAATGTGGGCCTGATCCGCGCACGTTTAGGTCAGTGGCAGCAATCGTTGCTCGCCCTTGAAGAGTCCGTCAACCTAAGCCGTCAGCAACAAGATCTGGTTTTCGGCGGGCGCTTCTTTCACAATGTATCGCTTATCTTTTTGGCTTTACCCTATAATGCGCTGGGCCGAAGGCAAGAAGCGTTAGTTATCTCACGACAATCCGTTAAGATCCTTGAAGGTAAAACTCCAACTGAGCTAAACCAAAAATTGATTTACGCCGGCATGCTGCAAATGCTGGCGGGCTCATATGCTGATCTTGGATTGTTTGATGATGCGCTCACCCCCATGCTGCAAGCCGTGCGCATCAACAGCACTCTTGGTAAGACAAGCCGGGAAATCAACCACCGAGGCCAGAGCCTTGTTGAACTTGCTCGTCTCTACGGCAAATTAGGACGCGATCAGGAGGTTCTTACCATCACGGATCAAGCACTTTCGATCTTTCGAAACCGATCCGGGCACCCTGGCGGCAGAAAAGCCACGGTTGCCAGCGCCCTGATCTTAAAGGGCTCGGCGCATCATAACCTTGGTGAATCAAAGTTGGCTCACTCCAGCACCAGAGACGCCATCCAGCTGCTGCGTGCGGCTAACGCTGAAGACGTTTCTATCCAGCTGGAACTTGCCAACGCCTTGACAAATCTCGGCCGTTTTTTGGCAGATGACGGCCAGACCCAAGAAGCCAGGCCTCCTGCTCAGGAAGCCGTCGTCATTGCGCGACGCTTGGCACTACAAGCGCCCGGTTGGCTCGATCGTCTTGCGGAGAGCAGCAACTCCCTGGCCATCATTTCCCTGCGCCAGGGGCAATCCTCCTTCACCATCGATTTGCTGAAAGAGGCGATCACCAGCGAAGTCCGCTTTCTGCAGCAGCAGCTTCCCCTGATGCCAGATGCTCGCCGACAGTCCTTAGTCGACACTCTTGAACGTCGCTGGGAAATACCCTTCTCCCTGGCGCAGCAGGGTGAGGATGGCGCCTCCTTGGCTATGTTCACTCGCCTCAATCGACACAGCCCCCTGCAGGACATCGAGCGCCGCCAGGCGATCCTCTCCCGCTCCAACAGTGCCACCCAAGATTTGGTAAGCCAGCTCTCACTTCTCAACACCCAGATTTCCAATCCCACGCTTTCGTCTCAGGGTCGTAAGAATGCCTTGGCCGAGAGTGAGCGGCTGCAGGAAGAACTCTATCGCCAGCTCCCAGCCCTCCAGCCCAGCCTGGTGGAGATCGCCGAGGTGGCACGCCAACTCCCCGCTGATGCCGCTCTGGTGGAATTCCAGCGCTTCTCCCCCTACGACGCCACCAAGCCGGACAAAGAAGCCTGGGGCAAGCCCCGCTACATCGCCCTGCTGCTCGATCTGCGTGGCCGTGCCCGGGCAGTGGATCTGGGGGATGCCGATGTCATCGACCAGGCCATCGCTTCCTCCCTCGATCGCACTCGCACTCAGCAGCCCGGCGCCGACAGCGCTTGGGCCCTAGTGGCCGAAAAGCTGTTTTCGCCCTTGCGCGGCGCTCTGGAGGGCAAACGCCAGCTGCTCCTCTCCCCCGACGGCCAGCTGCATCGGGTTCCCTTCAGCGCCCTCGCCCTGCTGGCGGGGCGCACCCCTTCCCTGCCCACGACGCTGACCCTCCACACGATCAGCAGTGGTCGCGACCTGGTGACCGCTTCCAACAAGTCTGCGCCGGCCTCGGCACCGCTGGTGCTCGCCGATCCCGCCACCACCGGCTGGGCTCCGCTTGCCCGCGCTGCCAGCGAGGGAGAGGCCGTGGCCGCCAGCCTCCGCACCCGTCCGCTCTTGGGCTCGGCGGCTTCCGTGGCGGTGCTGGAGCGGGCCAGAGGGCCCCGCATCCTGCATGTGGCCGGCCATGGCTATTTCGATCCCCAGGCGACAGGCGATCCGCTCCTGGCCAGCGGCCTGTCTCTGGCCGGCGCCGACAAGGCCCGGCTGCCCAGCCGGCAAAGCACCCTGCAGAGCAGCACCACGGCCGCTGCGCCTGGCCCAGCGATTCCCGATGACGGTTACCTCACCGCGAAGGAAGCCGCTCGCCTGCAGCTAGAGGGGACCGACCTGGTGGTGCTCTCGTCCTGTGAATCCGGTCTGGGCAGCGAACGCAGCGGCGAGGGACTGTTCGGCCTGCAGCGCGGTCTCACCGTGGCTGGTGCCCGTGGCACCTTGCTCTCCCTCTGGAAGGTACCGGAACACGCCACTGAAACCTTCATGACCCGCTTCTATGCCTTGCTAGGCCAGGGAGTTCGCCCGCCGGAGGCGGTGCGGCGGGTGCAGGCGGAGTTTCGCGCCCAGTCCCGCATCGATGGTTGGAGCGATCCTTTTTACTGGGCCGGCTGGCAGTACAGCGGTCTGCCGGATTCACTGCGATGACCATCCTTTCCCCTCTTCGGTCCGGCCTGATTGTGGCGATCGCGGCCAGCGCGTCGCTCCCAGCGGCGGCGGCCAGGGTTCCCTCCAGCGACCAGGCTCTGCGTCTGGCCACCGCCCAGCTCCAGCGCGTCTGGCAACAGGATCCCCTCACCGCCCGCCGCCCCTTCCCGGCCATCCGCCTGGTCGACGCCGTGGGCACACCGGCCTGTCTCTCCGCATCCTTCCCCGCCAGTGGCCCCCTGGTGCTCGCCTGCCCAGGCAGCGGCGACATCCTTGTGGAGCGCCACAAGATCGCGGCCCTGCACGGGGTGTTCGGCGAGGCGGCGGCGTTGTTTGTGGTGGCCTATGGCCTCGGCCAGAGCCTCATCCCGGCAGCGCCGGCCACGGCTCCAAACCCTTCCGCCCCTGCCGCCACACCAGGCCTCCGGGCCGCCTGCGCCGCCGGCACCCTCCTTGCCGCCCTGCCGATTCCCGCCGCTGATCGCCGTCTGGTGCTCAACAACGCCATCTCCGCCGGCGAGCAGGCCTTCCCTTCCAGTGCCGCTTCCCAGCTGGGCACTGGCCCCCAACGGGCCTACGCCCTCCTCAGCGGTATGGGCGGCACTCCCCTCGATTGCGGCCGCGCCGCCATGGACCGCCTGGCCAGTGGCGCCGAGCCCCTCGAGGCCTTCATGGCCATCCGCGGCACAGGGGTGGGGATCGACAAGTTCTGCAGACAGCCTCCCGCCTGTCCAAGGGGATTGGCTTTCGGGGTCGCCGGGATCTGATCGTCTGGCCCCACCATGGGCTCTACCGCTGGTGATCCGCCAGAAAGGCCTCCAGCGTCAGCTGACAGTCCTGACTTCGGGGATCCTCCGGCCCCCAGGCCGCGCTCACCAGCTCCGCCGCCAGGCGGTAGTCCGCCTCCGCTTCCCGGTGCTGGCCCAGCTGCTCCGCCACGATCGCCTGATTCTTGAGCAGCTCACCGCGACGCGGGTGCTGCTCCCCCAGAGCCAGCTCCGCCAGCCGCACCGCTTCACGCAGCTCTGCCAACGCCTCCTCCAGCCGGTCCTGCCCCATCGCCAGGGAGGCGAGGTTGTTGTGCACCGCCATGCCCACTTCGCAGGGGTCGTCCTCCAGTGCCTCCAGCGCCCGCCGGTAGAGCGCTTCGGCCTCCGGCAGCCGGCCCCGATGGGCCAGGTGGCGGGCCAGGTTGTTGCGGCTCACCTGCACCAACCGGTCCTCGTCGTCGAGGTGCCGGCGACGCAGCTCCAGCGCATCGCGCAAAACCATCTCCGCTTCCGGATCATCGAGCTCATCGAGGGCCAGCCCCAGCCCGTTGAGGGCATCCGCTCGCTCCAGCGCCAGCTCGTTTTCCCCTGCCAGAGGCTCCGCATGGTCGCCGACCAAAAGGGCAAGGGCCTCGCGGCATTGGTTCGCTGCCGTCGCCAGCTGGCCCCGCTCCCGCGCGATGCCCGCCAGCCCCACCAGACAGCCCGCCGTCAGCCGATCCGCACCATCCCCAGGGCTGATCCGCGCCCGCTCCATCCCTGCCGCAAACGCCTCAGCGGCCGGGCCATAGGCCCCCATGGTCGAACGCAGGCGCCCCAGAGCCAGCAACGGCAGACCCGCCGCCGATTCCCCCACCCCCCCCGCCGGACCCTGGGCCAGGGCCTCCAGCAGGGGTAGGCAGCCCTGGCTCCGCTCGCGGCTGCGGGCCTCCAGCACCTCACTCACCCGCGGCAGCCAAGAGATCAGGGCGTCCAGAAGTCGTTCCCTTCGCAGGGGGGCCTCGTCCTCGCGGGCCTGCGCCGCCAACAGGTCATGCAGCAACGGATGCAACCGCACCATCTGGCTCAGGGGCCGCTCGATCAGGTGCTGCTGCTCCAGCCCCAGCCGCGCTTCCCGCCAGTCGTCCGGATCGAGGCCGGGCGGAGCACCAAGCGCCAGCAGCTCCCACGGCACGGCCGTGCGGGGCAGTACGGCGATCAGCAGCGCCAGCTGCCGCTGCTCCTGCCCCATCCCCTCCCATGCCAGCTGGAAGCCGGCGCGCAGCCCGCGGGCCTGCATGGGATCGGCGGCACTGCCCTGCAATTCCCGCGCCAGGGCTCCCTTCGCCCGCAGCCGCTTCAGCAGCTCCGCCAGCTCCAGGTCGCCATCGCGTGCCAGCCGCCGGCCCAGCAACCAGAGCGCCAGGGGCAGTCCTCCCACCTCTTGCACCACGGCACGGGCCCGGCGCTCCTCCCCATCCCGGAACATCCCCCGCTCCGACACCGCCGCCAGCAGGTCCACCGCGTCGGCATCCGCGAGGGGCTCGAGGGTCAGCCGTTGGCTGGCGGTGCCGAACTGGCGGCGGCTGGTCACCAGCACCTGAAATCGTTCCGGTAAACCCCGGCCCATGGCCTGCAGATCGGCCGGGTCCGCCAGCTCATCAAGCAGCAGCAGCACCGGCCGCCGACGGGGCCAGTGGCTGTAGAGCCAGGCCAGGCGCCCCTCCGGTGCCAGCCCATCGGGCACCTGCTGGTCGAAGTGAACCAGGGCGAACTGCGCCAGTTGCTCCACCAGGCCAGCAAAGGGCCGCTGGCCATCGAGCACCACCACGCCGCCGCCGTAGTGCTCCAGCCGCTGGCGCAGGTGATGGAGCGCCAGGGCGGTCTTACCCACCCCATCCATGCCCGTGATCAGCACCGGGGCGGCGCGGGTCGCCAGCAGTTGCGCCAGCCGAGCCAGGGCCTCGTCGCGGCCCACGAGGGGAATGGTGCTGCTGCTGCCCTCCGGCAGGTTGTGGGGGATGGCGCCGGCGCCGTCTCGCTCGGCCGCGACCAGCAGATCGAGAACAAACGACCGCAGCACCCCGGCGGCCAGGTCGTCATGACCGCTGAAGGCGGTGGCGGGGTAGCGGGCCACGCTGCGCAGGCGGGCCAGGTGGGCCTGCTGGAGGGCCTGTTGTGCTGGGTTGAGGCGGTACGTCGCGTCCCGGGGCGCCCCCTCGCTGGGGGTGGCGATGTAGAGCTTCTTACCGTGCCGGAGCGCCAGCCACGCCTCCCATTGGGTGTGGGAGAGCGAGGGCCCATCAGGCTGCAGAAACTCCGCCAGGGGAAAGCTGCTGCCCAGCTCGGGGTAGCTGGAGGCGATCGCAGCAACCGACTGCGGCTTGGCCATCGCCCCCGTCATGTCCCCCACCAGGTGGATCACGCCATCGCAGCCCTGGATGTAGCGGTCAAGCATCTCCAGGGTTTCATCGCCGGTGACGATGAAGTCCTCCTGCACTTTCACCTCCACATTCGGACGGGTGAGCCGGTGGCGCAGCCGCTCGCGGTAGCTAAGGAACTCGGCCGAGACGGTGGAGAGGAACAGCTGAACCCTCGCCACATGCCACCGGCCAGATAGGTGGATGCTACCGAGATCCGGTGGGCGCTCCTGCGCTGCTTGGGCAGGTGCGCACAGCAGCTCTCCGGGCGCAGAGCGCACCTGGCGCGTCTGCTCTTCTTCTGACCGCAGCCCAGCGGCGCTGGCTGCAGGCTCCGCTCCTGAGGCTCAGCTCTGCCCCTTCCACCGTCTTGCACCGAGCCCTCACCAGTCTGAGGCCCGCCTACCGGCAGACCTCTGCTGGATTCGGTTCCGTCGCTGCGCCGGGGCTGTGGTTTGGGGGCGATGGCACCAGCTGCTGCGGGCACCGATGGGTCGGGGAGCCTCTAACTGAGCCGTGCCCCTCGGATCCTGCCCCCCCTCAGTAGTCCTCAGGAAACATCACCGTGGTGATCGGCCCCTCGCCCTCACCCCGGATGTCGTCGGTAATGATCCAGAGCTTGCCGTGCTCGGGCGTGAGGTAGCTGGAGGAGAGGCGGCCATCACCAGTGCGGGCCGCTTCGTTGTTGGCGGCCTTGTCGTCCTCGCTGAGGTCACCCCAGTCGCTTGCGGCATGGCGATCGAGCAGGGCAGTGATCTGGTGGTGGGGCACAGAGGCGGCCACGGCGGCGCTGGCCACCACACGGCCGAGGTTGTGGAGCATGTGAAGGGTCTAACGAGGTGGCGGGTCAATCCTTACTACGATCTGCTCCTCAAATCTTCTTACAGGCAATCCTTAGTGTGTCAATAGCTCCGAGGGCCCAAGACAGGTGCTGATCTTGATCATGCCCGTTGTTAATGTCATAACCAAGAATCGCTGAGATACTTCAGCGGACTCGTTCGATATTTTCACCTAGATACTCTGCAACGCATTCATCTAGGCTGGCTGTTAATATATGGACGGCAGCAAAAATCGCAGCCCTATCGGCTTCGCTTGATGCTTGAACTGCTGCCTTGCCAAGGTCGCTAAGCTTGTTGAGTCTTAACTGCGGGTCATTCATCAGAACAAAATTAGCGATTGGACAAGAATAGCCCCCATTTGTGCTGCATGTCACAGGAGGCTTCTCTCCCATCGTCCAGGTTGGCCAAATCAGTATGGCCATGTCGACCAAGCAGGGCGGTGATCTGCTGGTGTGGCACGCCGCAGCCACGGCGGAGGTGGATAGGGAAGTGGGGCCTGGGGAGGCTCCGCGGATGTGGCATCAGTGTGCCCGCCTCAGGCGGTGCGAGCCTGCGCCTGCCCGAGATACTGCTGAATCCAAGCCCGGTGCCGCTGCACCGTGATCAGCCCCGCGATCGAAGGCGTCGATTCCGGCACCTGGAAGGCAGAGCGGAAAGCCCGGGAGAAGGCCGCCAGCTGGGGCGGCAGGAGGCCCCGGATCCGGTCCTGCAGGGAGCGGATGGTGGGCGGATCCAGCGGGGCATGGGGAGCAGGGACCTGGGCCACCGGGTTGGCCGCAGCCTGGGGCCGCCGCACCACCCCATTAGCCGCCTGGGCCGGCTGGTGGCCCGCCTGCGGAGCCTGCGCCCCACTCACCTGCCGCTGGCTTTTGTCGTACAGCGCCAGGCCAAACGGATTCCCAAAGGTCACCAGGGCCCGCTTCATGGCACCAGTCTCGGCTTCCTTGATGGCCGATTCATGGGCCAGCCCCAGGACCACATCGATGCCGTTGCCGGCGCCGGTGCCCTCGCGGATCAGCAGGCCCCGTTCCCCCGCATGCACGGTGATGCGCACGCGGGCGATGTAGGTCACGCCCCAGCCCTCTTTCTGCGGCCGGCCCTCGCTCTTGCTGCCGATCAGCCGCTGGACCTGAGTCACGCACTGGCAGGAGAGGGTCTGGCGTTGCCAGCCGTCAAAGCCAAAGATGCGGTTCGCCTCCTCGATCAGCACCCAACCCTGGAGGTAGTTCACCCGGCCCCTTCCCTGCTCACGGGAGGAGATGCGGGCGCGATCGAGGG
>JBIIJV010000313.1:0-2505 GCA_044233545.1 Cyanobium sp. | reverse complement strand
ACAGAAGCTCGCGCTGGTCGGCGTGGCGGATGCGGCTTTCGATCCAGCCCACCGCCACCAGCCGCTCACCAGCCGTCACCGGCTCGACCCGGTGCAGCAGGGTTGAGGGATAGACCAGGGCATGGCCCGCCGGCAGGCGGAAACTCTCCTCGCCAGCAGGGGTCTCCAGCACCAGGGCGCCGCCTGCGTAGGTCTCGGGCTCACTCAGAAACAAGCTGAACGAGAGATCGCTGCGGCCACCGCGCATCCAGGCGTTGTCGACATGGCGGCCATAGCCCTCTCCCGCGCCGCTGCGGCTGAACAGCAGGCCGTGGATCCGGCGCGGAAAAGCGGCCGCCTGCAACAGCGGTTGGGCCGTCAGCACCGCCTCAAGCCGCGCCGAGAGCTGTTGATGCAGCGGCGAGGCCCCATCGAGCTGGTGGTTGCGCTTGAGATCGCGGGCATGCCAGCCGGCGGTGCTGGCTCCATCGATCCAGGGGGCGGCGGGGTCTTGCAGGACGCTGACCAGCTCCTGCAGCTCGTCCGCTGCCAGCAGGGGCTCAAGCAGAAAGCGCATGGGCGATCACCTTTAGTGGCTTGAATCAGGAGGCATTCAACGCTGCATACCAAGCAGTTTCAGCGCAGCCAGTACTAACACGAGGGCAAGAATTCGACGGATCCAGGCCACGGGCCAATGACGACTGCCCAGCCTTGATCCCAAGCTGCCGCCAATCAGCACCGCCGCGATCCATCCCAGCAGCGACGGGTTCAGGACTGCTGTGAGCGCAGTTGGATTAGCCAGGGCAAGGCCTGCCAGACCAGCCACGGAGTTGATCAGAATGAACAGGATCGATGTCGCTGCAGCCTGGCGGGTGTCGCACCACTTGGCCAGCAGAAGCAATGGCGTCAGGAAAACGCCTCCACCTGTGCCGGTAAGGCCAGCCAATAGCCCGAGGACGCCCCCGCTGATCACCAGCACCAAACCGCTGGGTTGACGCAGGCTTGCAGGGTCCTTGCTCACAGTGCCCAACCGCCACGCCGTAAACATCAGCACGACGCCAATCAAGCGCTGCAACCATATCCCGGGCAGATTGAGCCAGCCGCCAAGGAATGATGCCGGAATTGCCAAAAGATAGACCGGCCAGATAATTCGCCAGGGCCAATGGCCTGCCCTCAGAAAATTCCAGCAGCCAATGCTGGCTACCACGATATTCAGGATCAGGGCGACAGGCTTGATCGTCTCAGCAACCAGGCCGCCTAGTGTCATCAGAGCGATATAGCCTGATGCTCCGGCATGCCCCACTACTGCGTAGAGGAAGGCAACTACCGCGAAGCCTGCCGAGAGCACAAGGTTCAACACAATGTCATTGCTTCGCGGCAGCCCATGGCAATCAGCGATCAGGCTTCAAGCCACCGCAGTCCTGCCAGCTGGCCAGAAGCCTCGCCAGCTCATCTTTACTGGCGGCCAGCTCATCGATGCGCAGGTTGATTGATTCAATCTTGGCCGCAATGCTGTCTTTCAGCACAGAGCAGTTGCAGACACCAGCTCGCCGCACCTCCAGAATCTTGGCCAACTCGGGAATCGATACATCTATCGCCCGCAGGGAGCGAATGATCGTCAGCTCAGCGAGATTCTCTTCGTCAAACAATCTTTACCCAGCTTAGGAGCTAGCCCTGGGCTGGAGCAATCCCTCATCGCAGTAATAGCGGATCGTCTTCACCGGCAGGCCAGTGCGCCTGGCCACCTCGCCAATGCGCAGGCTGGCAGCGGGTTTGGCTGACACAGATCCCTGGCGGGCCAAGGCAAGAACCCTCTACCGGGTCGAAGCTTTCCCACCCTAGGCAGGCCAGGCCGCGAGACAAACCTGCCACACTCTCCAGTAATTGGGCATTACTGGAGGTATTGGCTAGGGTGGGCGTCCAGCAGCCCCCCTGCGCTCGCCCCCTTCCCATGTCGTTCCTCCCAAGTCCGTGGCCAACCCGAGTGGCAGTAGCGATCGGGGCCAACCTCCTACTTTCCGCCGCCGGCCTGGCCGCTCCTGCTGTCGGTTCTGGCGGCGTTCCCGCCTATTACCAAACCCAGGCAGAAGCGGAGAAGGCCGCCAAGCTGCATTTCAACTGCAGCGGCGCCCACAAGATGGGAACCCAGTGGATGCCCTGCGCCCAGCATGGTGGCGCCCAGGGCTCCTCGCACTCCCACTGAGGCCGGGCACTCCCATGGCCCAGTGCGGCGACAAGCCCAAGCGGATCGCCTTCGGGGTGGCACCGCTCGGCATCATCTCGATCGGCATCGTGCCGATGGGGGTAGTGAGCATCGGCGTGGTGCCGATGGGGGTGATCAGCATCGGGGTGGTGGGCATGGGTGTGCTCAATGCCTGCGTGGTGGGGATGGGGGTGCTGGTGGCCGGTGTCAATGCCATGGGGATCTGGTCGCTGACCCCAGGCAGTGGCCATCAACACCACAGCAACGGGGCTGCGCAGCAACAGCTGCTGGCCTACCCGAGCCGGCAGGTGGCCCTTCAGAAA
>JBIIJV010000093.1:0-10294 GCA_044233545.1 Cyanobium sp. | reverse complement strand
CTGTAGGGCGATGCCGGAAGTCGCAGGGACCAGGCTATCGTATTCACGGTTGATTAGCACGAAAGCAGGGATTGCCTGCAGGCTCTCGCTAAACTTCTTATCGATACCCTTCTGCTGGCTGGAAGGACCATGATAATTGTAAACCGTGCGGATCGGGAATGGAATTGTGAGATTGTTTCGTTCCGCTCAACGTCGCCATAGTTGCGAATGAAGAACTTGACTTCGTAGCTTATGGTCGAATCTTCGTAATTGAGGGTGTAAACTTCCGGTTCCGGCTCCAGCAAGATGCCCTTGGTTTCCAGGGCCGTACTCTTGAGCACTTGTCTGGCCAGGTTGGGCGGATCGTTGTACGAAAAGCCGATGCGGATGCGTTCGGCATGGATTCGGTTGGGCTGGGTGAAGTTGCGGATCATCGAGCCGCTGATCAGCTTGTGGGGAATCACCACCATCTCCTGCTCCAAGGTCAAAAGCCGCACCGCCCGCCAGTTGATGTCGATCACCTGGCCCGCCACCCCGTTCAGTTCGAGCCAGTCACCCACCGCGAAAGGACGCTCGAACAGCAGGGCGATGCCCGACATCACGCTGCCAAGGGTGTCCTGCAGGGCCAGGCCGATCACGATCGAACTCACCCCGAGGGCTGTTACCAACCCGGCCAGATCGGCCTTCCAGACGGTGGCCAGCACGAAAGCGGTGCCCAGCAGGATCAGAAACAGGCGGGCCAGGTCGATGAGTAACTTCGGCACCCGCGAGCGCCAGGTATCGGCCTCCGCCTGCTCGAACAGCACCACGTTGAGCAGGGACAGGGCGGCATGGATCACGCACACCCAGAAGATCGTCTCCACGGACTTGAACAGGCGCGTCGCCGGATCCAGTACGAGCAGATGCTCCAAAAACAGCAGCAGCAGCAGCAGCACCTGCAGGAGCACGTCCCGTACCAGACACAAGGTCGACGCCACCGCCAAGCCCCGGAGCTGCAGGCGGTGGATCAGGACAAACAACAGTTCTGCGTCATCTTTCGCTTTAGACGGGTGGAGGCGGCCCAGCCAAACTTTGGTGAATCCAATTGGGATTCCGACGGCCCACATAGCGCCTGTTCACGCCGGCTGCGGAGCACGTCTCCATGCCAGGCGGGAGATTCCACCTGGGCAAGATCCTTGGACAGGTCGGCCACTAAGCAGGCGCCAGAGGCCCAGCACCGGACGGGGGGCGTCATCGCTGCGCAGTCACCCCCGCAGTGCGCCTAGATTAATCGAGGACAAAATTTCCCCAGTTAATTAACGCTCCCAATGTTAGCCATCAATCGCTCCCTGCGCGCAGGCGTCGCTGGCCTATCTCTGAGCCTGTTGGCTTCAACAACTGCTTTTGCAGGTAATTACCCCTTACCCACTAAGGACATCGTCGATACGGCTGTTGCTGCGGGCAGCTTCAAGACGCTTACGACTGCGCTGAATGCGGCCGGGCTCGTTGAGACCCTGAAGGGTAGAGGCCCGTTCACCGTTTTTGCACCCACCGATGCAGCCTTCGCCAAGCTGCCGGCGGGCACGGTGGAGTCGCTTCTCAAGCCTGAGAACAAGCAAAAGCTAACTTCCATTCTCACCTATCACGTTGTAGCCGGCAATGTGAAAGCCGCTGATGTCGTCAAGCTCTCATCCGCAAAGACCTTGAACGGTCAATCGGTCATGATCAAGACCCTCGGTGGCAAGGTCTTTATTAACGGCGCCACCGTCGTCAAGGCCGACATCGCAACGACCAACGGCACCATCCACGTGATTGACACCGTGCTGCTGCCGAAGTGATCTGCTGCCCGGCGGATTGAACGGATGCCGCAGCCAGCTTGCGGCATCCTTATTTACAGCAAAGCATGAGATATTTGTAAGCCGGCAAATCAGCCCAAAAATTGATCCAGGCAGCTGAGCGGACTGGCCATGAGTTTTGAGAATGCTCCGCTTCCGATCGGCCTGATGGAAGCGCTGCTGGCCCAAACCTTGAAGCAGCTCAGCTATTGCCTTGGCGCACCTTTTCCAGAACCGCGATCAGGCGATCCTCCAGCTGGTCGATCCGCTGCAGCAGCCGCGTCTCCAACTGGGCCAGCGCTTCCTCGCCACGAGCACCAGCGCCACCACCCCGTCCAGCTGCCGGCCTTGTTAGCGCCTGGGCTGGTGCGGGCCAGCTTCCGCTGGCAAACACGCTGCAGAGATAGTCCCAGGTTTTCTTTTTGCTGGGAGCAGGGCCCAGGATCGTTTCCAGATGGGTGAGGGCGGCTGCGGCGGATCCGAAACGGGCCTTGAGGGCTTTTTGATGGCACTGCTCCGGAGGCAGGAGGGGTTGGGGTGCTGCCTGCAGGGCTGCTGCCGTCTTGGTTTCGGCAGGCAGCGCCGGTGCCACTTCTTCCACCAGCTCGCGGATGGCGGCGTTCTGTTCGCCCACGGTGCGGAACAGCTCCGCATCACCCTTGGCCAGGCGCGCCATCAGCGCACCGAAGCGATTGCTCAGATCTCCCATCAGCCCTCGCTGCCGCCGCGCAGCAGGCGCCGCATGCGCTCGATCAGCCGGGTGATGTTGAAGATGCTCCAGTAGCCCGCCTCTTCCTTGGCGGCATCAAGTTCATTGAGCACACCATCAAGGGCTTCTTGCTTTTCCTCGAAGGCCTCCAGCTCCCGGTGCATGTCCTGGGCGATGCGCAGGGCGTCCGCCCTTTCCTGGCCCAGCTCCATCAAGCGACCCTCATAGCGTCGCAGGGTTTCCAGAAATTGTTCGCGCGCGGCCGTGAGCTCCCTAGAACGGCGCTGCAGTTGGCCCCGGGAGCGGGTCAGCGAGGCGTGGCTGTTGCGCATCGCCTGGTAATGGTGCTCGATCTGCTCCCGGCTCAGGCTGCTCGGATCAGCGGGAAAATCCTGGGTGGAGCGAATGCCTTTGCATTCCACTGGGGACTGGGCAGTGGCAGGCGAAACCAAAAGCGATTGAGTGCCTGACGCTAAAAAGGTCAACTCCCCTTGCTCGCTATGGCCTTGCTCGCTATGGGCCATCGGATCAAACAGGGGATCAGCATGGAGCCAGCTTAGGACGCGGAATGGCTTGGCAAGACCATGGGGAGCTTAATGATGGTTTGGGTTTGCAGCCTGCCGCTGAAAGCATTTGAGTTGGCAGGTTTGATGTTGCGCAAATTCTATAAAGGCTGTTTCAGCTGTTGCACCAACCAAGCCATTTGTAAATCTAGAATTCTTAGTCAAATTTGGCCTACAGTTCGAAGGGTAGCCATTGCCGGCAGCCCCCACGTGCCCCTCTATGACATGACCTTCCCTGACTCCACCCGGCTCTGGCACACCAGCCGGCGATCGAATGGATCCCGGGTGGACGCCATCGGTCTCTAGTGCCGCCGCGGCCAGCAAGCGTTGCTGATTGGCAGCCAACGGAAGCCCTGCAACGGCACCTGGCGCTCCAGTTCCGGCAGATCCACCTGCAGCCGGCCGATCGACACCTTGATCGCTACCTCCCACAACGTTGCCTGGCTCACGAACATCTCCGCCTGCGGCGCCTGCACCCTCTCCACCACGGGCTGCGGCAGCCGTCTCCTGGCCCTGCTCCACTTCCTGCAGCAGCTGGAAGAGATGGGTTTTGGCCTGGTGGATGTTCACCGGAGCTGGACGGCCCGGTGCCGTTTTGTCAGGGGCTCCTTCATGACGGCCATGGGATAGAGCATTAAACTAAGTTTTGGTTTTGTGGCGATGCAGGGCCCTGGCTGGGCGGTGCCTGAGCCCTCCCAACCCACCCCAACGGTGCCTCCTGCGTTAAAGAACGGCGGCAGTAACACGTATGACGATGGAGGTCACTGGCTGCTACCGATCGACGCCGGCGCCCGCCGGTTGGTGAAGGATGAAGAGCTTGAAGAAGCAGCGGTGGTGGCAGTCCCACGCCAATCGGGCTAATGTGGTCTCAATTGCTGCGGCAATCATGTCGGAAGTAGTCGCAAGCCAGGTGTCTGTCCGCGATCTCAAGACCCACCTCTCCGAGTGGCTGGGCCGGGTGCAGGCGGGCGAGGTGGTGGAGGTCACCTCCCACCGCAAGCCGATTGCACGGATCACCGCCGTGAAGCCAGCGGAGCCAACGACCATCAATCCGCTGCAGAAAGCGATCGATGCGGGATTGTTCAGCTGGAACGGGCAGAAGCCTGTCTTCTCACCGCCCATCAAGCTGAAAGGTCAAGGGAAGCTTATCAGCGAGGTTGTGATCGAAGATCGGGGTTAATCAGGTGCTTCTCTTCTGCGATATGATTGCCCTGATCAAGCTGCTGATTGATGAAGCCCAGTCTGATCAAATGCGGCAGATCAGCACCAAGGCAGATGCCATCGGGGGCTGCCGGATCAGCTGGGCTGAAACGATGGCAGCCCTGGCGCGGACCGAGCAGCGCCACCACCGGCCTTTGAGCCAGGGCCGCCTATTGCGCGGCAAGCAAGGTAGGCCGGGCGAGCATGGCCTTAGCCTTGGGGAAGCACTCTCCAGCCAAGGGCCACGAAGTTGTCCTTCACTTGCAGCTACCTGCAATGGGAGGCCACTACCAATAGCGTGGCACTGGCATCTGCAACGCCAAATGCATTAATTTCATCCAGCCATTACTCTGGGCTAAAGTAATTGCTGGCGGTAGACTAATGCTATTCACTGAGCCCATGCTGCCTGTCAAGCACGAATTCAGACTTAATATGCGATCACTGGTCGGTCTTCGCGTTTTAAGTCTGGATTCTGCATGTTTGCCAAAGCTAAAGATTGTGTCACAACAACCCCACTGGCATAAGTTCTGCTATGTAGGCAATATTACTGCTTGGCAATTGCCAAAGAGCCTTGGCTTAATGGTTTCTGCATGCTAAGATCATTTATTAGCCTTAGCGCATTTTGTTGCAAGAGTCTGAGAAACTTCATCCCACTCAGCTTGGCTCAACGTTTTTTTCAGTTCAATACTTACAACATTCAGTTCAATACTTACAACATTATCGATGGCATCAATTACCGAAGCAATAGATGCCAGTGGCAAACCAGCCCCAGCAGTTGGCGCAGCTGCAATGAGAACTGCACCAAGCTCAATAAACTTACCAGCAATAATTAGTTTATTTCTGACATCTTCGAGTTTGTCCTGTGCCATCTTTAGCTTAGCAACCGAGCACTCAAGAGCCTTTCTAGCATTTTTAACGTCAGTGTCAATCAGCGTATCCGTAATGGCTTTAAGAGCAATGTATGTGGCTTTAGTGTTGCAGCTATTAGAGGAAGATAATAAATTTTCCAATTCTTGTTTAGCTCTAAGTATTTCGGCTAAAGGTGCTTCTCTGTTGATCAGGTCTTGATAAATAACGATCAACTTCGGTTGCTGTTTATCAAGATAATCCGATTCTTTCTTGTATTCTGTGGCTAGCCAGGTGAGGTCATTTGATGTGAGTTGATCTTGTGTCATTGTTGGTAAAATCGAATGATGTTAGAGAGGCAATGGAAGCGCTTAGTTAGTTCATGGAGTAGACTCTTTTGGCTTCACGTGATAGCCTATCGAGTTTTGAGGAATACTTTGCCATGGCCTGTTGGTATTTCCTCAGTGTGTATTGGGAACTGATAGAAGCAGGCGAGTTGCTGTGACTTATGCTGGCCTGGTTCTCCTTAGGGCAAAACATATTTGCATTCTCAGCAGACCTCGCTGCGTCATGCAAAAATGTATCTTTTAGTTTTGAATGCTCACAGGAAATTTCCTTTAGTAAGCCAAGGTATGATCTTGCTATAGAAGTTTTTTCCCTAGTAATTGCTTGTTTCTCTTGCCAGGTTGAATTGAGGCTGTAGACAACATATTGATCGACGGATGTTGTCCTAGGCTGCACAAGTGTCAACCCTATTGGTGTAGAGTAGAAGATATCCAGTTGGCTGCGTTCAGCTGCTAATACACTACCTAGATAATAGTTGTCCACTGATTTTGATAGAGAATAGACGACCACCTGAAGAGGCTTGTCGCTGCTGACAATGACCTCCTTTAGCTTCTGTCTTTGATAGCCACTGGCTATAATCTCGGCAAGAAAAGTTGCAATGCGAGTGCCGGCATCAACGGCACTTTGTCTCTCCTCGATATTAAGTCCAGGAATTGTTTTTAATGCCTTTGAGATGTTGTTTATCTCAGGTTTATAGTCTATTGTGGCACCCTTTGCTAGATTACCTAGACTAGCGAGATAACCAATAATGAGGCCATGCGTTTTGTTGACTGAGTTCCTTGCTTGTACACCCTCAATTTCGCAGACTTGAACAGCTGTCATCCGATCATCGTCCGTTCTCCTTGGGGGTGAAAGGAGGACTTTATAGCTTGCCTGTCTCATGCATGAATCAAAGATATCGCTGCCTATCTTCGGGAAGATTTCTAGAGCTTGATCCTGCATTTTTGCAAACTGCCTAGCTGCCGTCACTTCTGCTAATGTCCCACAGCCGGTAGTTGTTGCCACCAAGGTTGTGCCTAAGCAGAGGGTAGACATAGCCTTAGACCTGACCAGTGAGGGAGTCATGGATGATTCGCATTGCCTAGTATTCATAAACTATAAAAGGAAGAATTGAGCTTAATGCAATGATACGCAACAAGATTGCGAATCGAAAAATAAAAAAAGCGCAAAACTGCACGCATGGCGCTTTAAATTAAATAAAATTCTGCGTCTTGATGTTTTTCAGACTGTGCTTTGTATTTCATTATTTTGATCCCCATCCCATCCTCTTATCCCCCTCCAGCGCCTCCCGCTCCAGTCGTTCCTAACCAGCCAACGACCAACCCATCACCTTTTTGATCTGGCGTTGGGAGAGTGGATGCTCTCGCAGGTAACGGTGCCAGAGCAGGCGCCGTTGCCCAGGGTTCGGGCGTCGCAGCTGCTGCGGAAAGAGTGAGCGCAGGGGGACGCTGCCAGTGGCGGCGTACTGGGCCAGGGTTGCTGGCGCTTCGGGTAAGTCAGCCGCCTGGATCCATTCCTAAGACGGGCACGGCCCCTGGCGCGTTGGATCGGCGATGCGATCCAGCAGTGGTTGGTGTTCGCCATCACTAACGAGGCTTGGGAGCGCAGCGTTTGGCCAATTGTTAAGTGGCAGCGGGGTATGCCAAGCGCCAGACTGCCGCAAGAACGCAGCCGAGCCGCATGCGCAGACAACTGCAGTGCGGCCTCCACCTGGGCCCTCCCAGGGCAGCCCGTACCCACACCTGCATGCCCGCCCGCCGCTCTAGCCCAAAACCCAGGAAGGCCGCAGACGCCAAGGGCGATCTGGCGGCACTGGGCTTCCGGGTAGCCGTCAGCGGCCCGCACACCGGCAAGACCTTGATGCTTCAGGAGCTTGAGGCCCTGCTGGTGGCGGTACCTGCTGATGCCCCAGCCAAGGCCTATCGGGTCGCGATCGTGGAGGAGAACGTGCTGGGCAAGGGCACCCTCTCCACCCGCAAGGAAACCGCCTCCCGGCTTACGGCCTTGCATGGGCTCGATTCCAGCAAACCGCTATTCAGGGTGCTGCGCCGGCTCTGGGCCGTGGATCCGGCAGCGCAACCCCAGCTGGCCCTGCTCAATGGTCTGGCCCGCGACCCCCTGCTGATGGCCACCAGAGGGCTGGTGTTGGGGATGGCGGCAAGCCAGCGGCTGCAGCGCCCGGACATGGTGGCGGCGATCCGAGGCTTCACCCACGACCGGCTCGGCCCCAAGGTGCTCGATGCGGTGGCCCGCAACACCGCCAGCAGCTGGACCCAGAGCGGCCATCTCAAGGGCAAGGTCAGGAAATTGCGGCAGCCGCTCAGCCCCCGACCCGCATCGCTGGCCCTGGCGCTGTGGCTGGGCTACGCCAGCGGCAAGCGGGGCAAAGCCCTGCTGGGCACCCCCTGGGCCGCGGTGCTGGACTGTTCCAGCTCTGGGCTGATGGAATTGGCAGAGCAGGCCAAGCGCCTGGGTCTTTTGAGGCTCTCCCATGGCGGTGGGGTGGTATCCATCGATCCCAGCTGCCTGGATCCCCTGCATGACCGCCTGCACGGAGCAGATCAGCCATGAGCCGCATTGATGAGTTGGCCGCCCGCTACGCCGACCACATCTCTGTGCCCTGGCAGCAGGGGCTGCCTGCAGCCAATCGGGTGGTGATGCTCGTCTACGAGAAGGAATTGGAGCGACACCTGCGGGCCAAACTGTTGGAGTTTGAGCAAGCCACCAAGGCTGCGGGCCATGGCTGGTTGCTGGTGGACCTCACCACCGCCTTTGCGGAGTGGATGGTGGAGATGAAGTACAAAGAGTCTTATTTTCAGAATCCTAAAAATATTCGCCTCAAACTCGATAAAGCTTTTCTGAAGTTTGTGTCTGAACGAATCAAGAGCCAATTCACCCTCTCAAGCGAAAACGACGTGGTTGCACTGCTGGGGGCCGCCAGCCTGTTTGGCTTCCTTCGGCTCTCGGACGTGATCAAAGATTTGGAGACGAACATTCCTGGGCGGTTGGTCGTGTTTTTTCCAGGCCAAAAGGATGGCAACAACTACCGGCTGCTCGATGCCCGGGACGGCTGGAATTACATGGCGGTTGGCATCAGCCGCCATCCGACTGGAGCAGTGGCATGAACCTACAGATCTTCCAGACCCTGCAGAGCGACCCGCGCACCAATCCCCTGGCTAACAACGGCCAGGCGCGGATCACCACCCTCGACGACGACAACGCCCGTTCCGAGCTGGCGGTCGAGCTCGCTACCTTCGTGTGCGACGGCCAATACGGCCGGGCAATGGAGGTGATTCTGCAGAGCTATCTGGCTCAGCAAGGTCAGGGCCGCCAAAACGCGGCCTGGGTATCGGGCTTCTTTGGCAGTGGCAAGTCACACCTGCAAAAGATGCTCGGCCACCTCTGGGCCAATACGGAGGTGAGTCCCGGTAAGCGGGCCCGTGATCTGGTGTTGGAACTGCCGGAGGGTGTGCGTGCCCAATTCCGCGAACTCGAAACCCTCGCCGCCCGAAGCGGCAAGCCCTTGAAAGCGGCCTGCGGGGCCATGCCTTCGGGTACAAGGGATGCCGTGCGGGCCACGGTGCTGGCGATCTTGTTCAAGTCGGTGGGATTACCGGAAAAGGTGCCCCAGGCCCGTTTCTGCCTCTGGCTGCAGAAGCACGGCCACCTGGCTGCGGTGCGCGCCGCTGTTGAGAACGATGGCACCGCCTGGCTTGAAGAGCTGGATGACCTTTATGTGAGTCCGGTTATTGCGGCTGCCGTCCTCAAGGAGGACCCGAGGCTGGCGGTCGGTGTGACGGAGGCTATTGATCTGATCGGTCGCCAATTTCCCGATCGCGATGGTGACATCAGCACGGCCGAGTTTGTGGATCTGGCTCGCAATGCCCTGGCGCCCGATGGCGGCGAGCTGCCCCACACGATGCTGGTGCTCGATGAGGTTCAGCAGTACATCGCCGACTCCCTGGATAGGGCAAGTGCCTTTGTGGAGCTTGCTGAGGCCCTGCAGACCGAGATGGACAACCGGGTGCTGCTGGTGGCCTCCGGCCAGTCAGCGCTGTCATCGGAGACGCCCCAACTGCAGTACCTCAAGGACCGCTTCCGCATCAACGTGCAACTGTCGGACACCGACGTCGAAACGGTGATCCGCAAGGTGATCCTGCAGAAGCGGGCTGACAAGCAAGCTGATGTGCAACAGGTGTTGGAGGCCAACGCCGGTGAGGTGTCCAAGCAACTCGAAGGCAGCCTGATCAAGGAGCGCAGCGAAGACCGCCAGGTGGCGGTGGCCGACTACCCATTGCTGCCCACCCGCCGGCGTTTCTGGGAGGAGTGCTTCCGCAGTGTCGATGTGTCTGGCACCAACAGCCAGCTGCGCTCGCAATTGCGGATCATCTTTGACGCTGTCAAAGACATCGCTGAGCAAGACCTGGGGCGGGTGATCACTGGTGATGTGTTGTTCCAGGCGATGGGGCCCGACCTGGTGAATTCGGGTGTGCTGCTCAACGAGCTCAACAACCGCATTACCGGGCTGGATGACGGCAGTGAAGAGGGCAAGCTCAAGCAGAGCCTCTGCGGCCTGGCCTTCTTGATCAGCCGGCTGCCGCGGGAGCAGGGCGCCGACAAGGGCATCCGCGCCACCACCCGCACCCTGGCCGACTTGATGGTGCCTGACCTGCGCAAGGACAGCGGCCCCCTGCGCCATCAGATCAGCGGCTTGCTGGAGGCGATGGCGGAGGACGGCACTTTGATGAAGGTGGGCGAGAAGGCCGGCCTGGAGGAATACCGCCTGCAGACCACCGCCGGCGCCCAGTGGCAGCGATTGTTTGAGGAAAAACGCCAGG
>JBIIJV010000092.1:0-10300 GCA_044233545.1 Cyanobium sp. | reverse complement strand
TCCTAGAATGATTGCATGGTATGTGCATAATTTGGATCGTTACTTGCCCAAAATGATCCCTTTACCTATTGGTTACTGGGAAGGGAATGGCACCTCGTTGTTGCGCGAATGTAATAAAGTTGATCCCGGAACTGATCTTAGCAGAAGGCCATTGAAGGCTCTCTCAATTCATCGCCACAGAGATGGCGCTCAGTGGGAGAAAAGAAAGCTGGTATCTGATCTAGCAATCAGTCATTGGAGTGCATTTGTTGACTCTGTAGACAGTATACCAAAGACTCAGTTTTCATCCAGGATTAGAGAATATTCATTTGTCCTTTGCGTGCAAGGTGGAGGCCTTGATCCTTCCCCAAAGGCTTGGGTTGCCTTACTAAACGGATGCATTCCAATCATCGAAGCTAGCCCAACAGCAGATGGCTATCTTGGTCTACCCGTTGTAAGGATAGAACGCTGGGACTCTGATGCACTGAATATCAAACTTCTTTCAGAGTGGCGAGAGGAGCTGATACCGTACTTTGAAAACCCTGAACTCAGGAAAATTGTACTAAATAAGCTGTCTCTGGGCTACTGGCTTGATCAGATTTATGGCCGATAAATTTAGAATGAATTAGACCAATACTTTTTCGCTATGCTGAATAAGAATGGGTAGGCGTTGAAGTAAATTAGCATATTTAGACTCAACAACTATCATTTAATACTCCTTAACCAAGCCGATGTCTTATGGTGAAAATTTTCGTGTTTTATGATATGTACGCCGCTCATCGCCGAACAACTTATATCAATAAGTTATCTAACGCATTCAACTTTGTAGTTTCCGATACAACACCCATCCACTTCTGGCAGGTCCGTCAAGCAGGGATAATGCATGCCGGGGCAGACTTAGCAAAGGCCATCGATCGAGATTCTTTACAAACCATCTCCATGCAAGATCTAGATTGAAAACATGATAATCGACTCAGTACAGATTCCAAGAATCTCCCTAACTCTGGGGCTTTTTGCATCTATCAACTTATTGCAGCAATCCATCGCCGGAGCAGGGGAAGGCTCAGGCCAATCACATTGCTGAAACATCCCTCGATACGGTCCACCACCATTCCGCCACGCCCCTCTAAGGCAAAGCCACCCGCACAGGCGAGCGGTTCGCCGCTGGCGACGTAAGCCTCGATTTGATCGGCATTGAGGTCAGCAAACCAAACCAGAGTGGTTACCACCTCCTGTCTGAATTGGTTCTGGTCGGCTGATACGACCAAAGCGTGGCCGGTATGCAGGCGTCCGCACCCGCCCGCCATGCGCTGCCAACGGGTAATGGCCTCCCTGGAGTCACGGGGCTTGCCAAAAACCTCTCCTTCAAATTCCAGCAGGGAATCACAACCCAATACGGGCGCCATGGGCGCCCAAGGAAAAGCTCCCGCCTTGGCCACGGCCTTGGCCTTGGCGAGCGCAAGCTGCTCCACGATCTCCCGCGGGGACATCGTGGAACCGAAGAACTCTTCATCCACCCCACTGATTTGGACCTGATGGGGAATCCCTGCCTGCTCCAGCAGGCGGCGACGGGCCCTAGAAGCAGAAGCGAGAATCAGCATCAACATTTTGCAATCAGACCAAACCCTGCCACAGCCAACCCTTGGGCAGCCTGTGGTGGTCGCTACTCTCAAGTTCAAGATCGCTTCTGCGCCCGATGGGCCTCGCTGTGTCGGTTGCTGCTGAAACTGGCCGCCGCTGCTGCGTCCCCCCTACTTTCTTGTTGGCCCTACCCATGCTCGCTCTGGCAGCAGCGCCCTTGCCGGCGCCTGCCTACGGTTTGCCGCGGCCGGGCGTGGTGTGTGACAAGGTTCAAGCCACTTGTTACACCGACAAGGGACCCTCCGTTGCCCAAACCGGCCGCGAATACGGCCGCAAAGCCCAGGATGATCTGCTGCGAACTCTTTCTGGACGGCCGCCAGTGCCTGTATTTCGGCTTAGTGGCGGCGAACTCTGTGATCTGCGCCAGCGCCGCTGCTGGGATGACGGCAACCAGCGTCGCAACCCGAGTAACAAAATCACCCGCCAACTGTTTGGCTCCTCCAGTGGCCACAGCCATGGCTGGAATGACAACGGCCAGGCCAGGCGCCAGTGTCAACTTGAACAAAGGGGTCGAAGCCTGTTTCGCGGTACCTGCGATCTCGAGAGTCGCCAGGAGGGAAACGGTGTCACTTACCGGGTGGCCACTGACGATGGACGGAACTACAACTTTTTCGCGCGGGGCAACCAGCTGTGGCTGCGTGACGCCACGGGTCTTTGGCCCGTGGTCCTGCGAGATTGGGGCGATCAGGTGATTTTCCGCTGGTCCGATCTGGAGCTGAAGGCCAGCCGCGGCCGTTCCGCCCGTCCCGATCGCAACCAGGGCGCTTCCCAACAGCAGCAAGACTTGAAACAGCTCCTAAACAGCCTCTTCCCATGACCTCTGCTGGCCTTTCGCCCACCCCAGATCGCCGCGCTTTGGATCGGGCCACCCAATCGATGCGCTGCCTGCCGTTCCGCAGGGCGTTCTATGCAGAAGTGGCCGACACCCCGATCTCCAGCAACGAACTCTGTGGTCGTGATGATTGGGCCGATCTGGTGTTCGCCCCCTTCGGACCGGAGCGCGCCGAGGCCCACTTCAACTGGATGATCCGACTTGGGATCTTGAGGCGCGAAGTGGACGGCCAGGGCCTCACAGAACGGGTGCGTCTGACTCCCATGGGCCGTGAACTGCTGGCGAGTTGGCAAGGAGAAATCGGCAGGGCAAACCTGCGCGAGCGCATCCAGGAAAATTTCCAACGCCACCGGCCCCGCTTTTGATGGATGATTTCACCAGGTCTTGGCCTTGATACGTCCCAAGGCGGCGGCAGCGACCCCTCTGATGGTGCTTGGTACCAGCAGTGGAGCAGGCAAATCCTTAATGACAACCGCGCTCTGCCGCCACCTGATGCAACGGGGCGAACAGCCCGTGCCCTTCAAGGGGCAAAACATGAGCCTGAATGCCTGGGTGGATTGCCACGGCGGCGAGATGGCGTACTCCCAGGCGGTCCAGGCCTGGGCCGCCGGCCTGGAGCCGGAAGCGGCCATGAATCCGGTGCTGCTCAAACCCAAGGGAGACAGCAGCAGCGAAGTCATCCACCTGGGGCGTTCGGTGGGCAGCGCCCGGGCCGAGCACTACTACCGCGATTGGTTTCGTCCTGGATGGCAGGCCATCCGGCAGGGGCTTGAGCAGCTCGACAACCAGTACCCAGGCGGCAGGCTGGTGCTGGAGGGAGCCGGCAGTCCCGTGGAAGTCAATCTCCAAGCCCGTGACCTCACCAACCTGCGTTTAGCCCAGTACCTTCGGGCACGCTGTTTGCTGGTGGCGGACATTGAGCGGGGCGGGGTATTCGCCCAGATCGTGGGAACTTTATCCTTACTGCGGCCTGTAGAACGGCCCCTCATCCGCGGCCTGCTGATCAATCGTTTCCGAGGACGGCGCGAATTGTTCGAGGAAGGACGCCAATGGCTGGAACGCCATACCGGCCTCCCAGTGCTTGGAGTGATGCCGTGGCTCGACGATATCTTCCCCCCTGAAGACTCCTTGGATCTGTTGGAGCGACGGGGAAGAAAAAACAACGCTGAAATCAAAATTGCCGTTCTGAAACTGCCTTCCCTCAGCAACTTTTCCGATCTAGATCCACTCGAAGCCGAAAGCACGGTCCAATTGCAGTGGCTCGAAATGGGCCACACCTTGGGCCCTGTTGATGCGGTCATCGTGCCGGGAAGCAAACAAACCCTGCGGGATCTGGCCGCCCTACGCCAGGCGGAGCTGGACACAACCCTGGGTGCCTACAGCCAAGCGGGGGGCATGATCTTTGGCCTCTGCGGGGGGTTGCAAATGCTGGGCCGCTGGCTTGATGATCCAGATGGTCTAGAAGGTGCAGTGGAAGGCCAGGGGCGCCAAGGGCGGGCAGCGGGGTTGGGTTTGCTGCCCTTGGGCACCCGCTTCAGCGACAACAAGCAGTTGCGCCAACGGCAGGTGGACTCCCTCTGGCCGCCAGGCCCGCCCTTGAACCTGGAGGGCTTCGAATTGCACCACGGCAGTACCACTGTTGACCTTGAGCCCCAAAGGCAGGGAACCTACGCCTCCAACCAGCCCCTTGGCCCGATGACAACCGACCCCAGCCTGGGCTGGTGGCAACCAGTGGGCGATCGCGGCGGCATCGTCGCAGGCACCTACTTACACGGGGTGTTTGAAAATGGCCCGTGGCGACGCCGCTGGCTCAACCTGCTGCGGCAACGGCGAGGCCTCGCTCCCCTCAGTCCCCACGCCCCCCACCACAGACACCAACGGGACAGCTTGCTAGTGCGACTGTCTGAAGAGTTCACCAAGGAAATCAACCTGGAGCCCCTGCTCCGCCAAGATCTGTGAGCCAGCTCGCCCTGCGATGGCCCAATGGCCGCGTCAGTCACGCCCAAGTCGGCACATCGTGGCTGGAGGCCGCCCAACAAGCTGGCTGGCCGATTCCCACAGGATGCTTAGGTGGCAGTTGCGGAGCCTGCGAAATCGCCGTCAATGGCGAAACCCTGCGGGCCTGTATCTCCTGTGTCGAAGGCGCCCAAGGGGTCACCCTTGAAATTGATCTGGACAACGATCCTTACTGGTGAGGTCGCCTCCAGGCAGCAGCGATCTGACGGGGATGGAGATTGAGGCGGCGGGCGGCTCCTGTCAGCCTCAAGCGCTGCTTCAGCAAGGAGTTTTGCAGGTTGGACAGGGTCTGGTCCCAAAGGAACTCCAGGTGCCATCGAACCAGCGTGCGGCGTTGGGCCTGGATCAAGGCCAAAGGCAATTCTTGCGGTAATGGCAGGTCCAGCTGACGGGCCAGCTCAGAGGTCTGGTTGCGCCAAAAAGCACTGGCTTGCTCCGAAAGACGACGGCATTCTTCTAGCGAGAAGTGTCGATTGGCCTCCTGGGGACCAAAACTCTCTGCCTCAATCAGACCCGGCAGAGCATGGGGATTGGTCCCGGCCTCGCTGATCACAAAGCAGCCATTGATTGGGGCCTGCCACATTCTGCCGGAGAGGGAGCGACCCCGCTGATACGGATACATCAGACCGAAGCAACTGCTCGAAGCGGCAATCAGACGATTGGCCTGCCAATAACTTAATGAGCGACTGCTAACACCTATCCGCTGCCACCGGCCACCGAAGACCCGCACCCGCCCCTGTTGAATCAGGGAGACCAGGTCATTTTGAAAGACATCGGCCGGCATCGGTTTGTAATTGGAGAGATGGACCGGCCGGGAATTCTTGCGGGAGAATCTCCGCCGCCAGATCTCAGGAAAAACCGGCAGGTAGCCGTTTACATCTCCCCCCGACAGGCTGATGAGCTTCAGGCGACTGGCATTGGGAAAGCGATCATTCCAGTCGATATCCAGCTCCTTGACATAGTCGTAAACATGCACCGTACCGCTGTAATCGACCCAGGCCGAGCCTGGATCGCCCCTCAACATCACAATTAAATCGGGAGAACGGGAGGCGGAAGCCGGAGCTGGGGTCCAGAAAAAAACTCGATAACCAACGAGAGTATAGAAAAGTTCGATATTTAGATAGACATCTTTATCAAGATAATCCGTCGAGACAACGGCACAGGATCGATTCTTCATCGCCGATAAAGCATGATTTCATTTAAACATCGAGGGGGGGGGCGTAAAGAGGGAGCCTAAAGATGAATCAAACCACCACCCAGCAGTTTGTCCTGATCGTAAAAAACAGCCGCCTGACCAGGGGTAATCGAAAACTGATCCGCATCGAAATCAAGTCGGCAACGGTAGGGACGTCCCGCCTGGCGATCGGACTCTTGGCAGGCCACCGGTGTGAGCAGGGCAGCCACGGGCTCACTGCGGTACCGCAACTGAACCTGTACGGCCACGGGCGCTTGCGGGGGGTCGATGGACACCCAGTTCACGGCCCCAACCCCACAATCCTGACGCGAAGCCTGGGCCCGGGGAGCCACCACCACCCGATTGGTGGAGGGCTCCAGGCCAATGACATGCAGGGGTTCGCTCCAGGCGATCCCCAGACCGCGACGCTGCCCCATGGTGAAGTGCTCAACGCCATCGTGCTCGCCAATCACGGTGCCGTCGGCAAGGACGATCTGACCATGCCGGGGCGGCAAGTAGGCATCCAGAAAAGCCCGCATCGAACCATGGTGGTCGGCCAGACAGAGATCCATGCTTTCAGGTTTCTGGGCGGTACGCAAACCAAGGGCTACCGCTTCGGCGCGGGTTTCGGGCTTACCCATCTCCCCGAGGGGAAAAACCAAGCGGGCCAGAACCTCTTGGGGCAAGTCGTAAAGAAAATAACTCTGGTCCTTGTGACGGTCCAGACCCCGCCAAAGCTGATGGCGTTCGCCGCTCTGCTGGGCATGGCGCAGGCGGGCGTAATGGCCAGTGGCCAGTCGTGGCAGGCCCCGTTCACGCTGGGCCCATTCCAGCATCGGGCCAAACTTCACCTGCCGATTGCAGCGCGAACAGGGCAGGGGCGTCACACCAGCCTGATAGCCCTCCACCAAGAATTCGACAATCTCAGTTCTGAAGGTTTCGCGGGCATCCACCACATGATGGACGATGCCTAATTGGTCACAGATGCCCGTTGCATCTACCAGACCCTCGGCGCAGCAGGCTCCCTTGCCACTCATCAACCAGAGGGTGAGCCCCTCGACCTGCCAACCGGCCGCCACCAGCAGGGCCGCCGCCAAGGAGCTATCCACCCCGCCAGAAAGGCCAACGGCCACTTGATGGTCGCCCGGCCAGGTACGCAGCAGGCTCAGCACGGTCCCTCCCGCCTCAGTGACGGGGGTGAGGGCAAGGGGCGACACGAAGACAAACAAAAGTTAGGGGTCCATCATGGATGCACGCCCCTGGTTGTTGTAGGGATGGTATCTGCCCCATGGCCTGAACGGGACGCCAACCACTTGCTGGTGACTGGCGCCCAGCTGGAGGACCTGGAAAAGACGCTCTTCGCCAGTGGGCTCCCCGTCGAAGCCCTGATGGAAAAAGCCGGGCTTGCCATCAGCAGACGTCTATTGAAAGTATTGAACCAACCGGCCTGGCAGCGGCTGACCGCTGCCGGGATAGTGGTCTTAGTCGGCCCGGGCCACAACGGCGGCGATGGTCTTGTGGTGGCCCGCGAACTGCACTTGGCGGGGCTAGCGGTGCGGCTCTGGCGGCCGTACCAGACCCAGCGGCCTTTAACTGAAGCCCACTGGCGCCATGCGCTCTGGCTGGGTCTGCAGGAACTGCCGGACCCTCCCGATCCCTGTCAACCCCATCTCTGGGTGGATGCCATCTTCGGCATCGGCCAGCGCCGCCCCCCAGGGGAGCAGGTCGAGCAACTGCTGATCGAACGGCAGCGACTGCGACCCGGGGCCCTTGTCGCCATCGACTGCCCAACCGGCCTGTGCGCGGACACAGGGAGGCGTCTCGGCAAAGGGGCCGCTACGGCCGCCATCACCTTCTGCGTTGGCTTGCTCAAACAGGGACTGATCCAGGATCTGGCTCTAACCCATGTCGGTCGCCTGGAAAGGATCGATCTGGGCCTGCCCACCCAGCGGCTCACTGGCCTAGCGGACTGCGCCCTCGGACTTGGGGACCGAGATGGCCAATCCTTTGCCACTTCGGGTGGAATCTCGGGGTGCTATCGGCAGGGGCCACCCGATCCGGCCGTCTCCAAATACGAACGGGGGCGATTGCTGGTGGTGGCCGGCAGCGATCGCTATCGCGGCGCGGCCCACCTTGCCCTCGCCGGGGCCTCCGCCTCCGGTTGCGGCAGCCTGCAGGCTTCGATCCCGGTAGAACTGGCCGGTGACCTCTGGTCCGTTCTGCCCCATGTGGTGATTCGCCAAGGCCTGGGGTCCACGGAGATGCAGGGCCTGGACTTGGCGGCGCTGGAACTTGATGGGGTGGAGCGCCTGGATGCCATCCTTCTGGGCCCAGGGATTGGCTGCCCGAATCCCAACAACGACTTAAGCCCCCCCAGCGACACCAGCGCCTGGGACCAGCTGGGCGCCTTTGCGGGGCTGTTGGTTCTCGATGCCGATGGCCTGAATCGCTTGGCCGGCCAAGACAACCAACAACCCGACGGCGCCCTTGGCTGGCTACGCCGCAGGAGCGGCCCCACCTGGCTGACCCCCCATCGGGGCGAATTTGCCCGGTTGTTTCCCGATCTGGCCGAGCTTCCGGCCCTGGAAGCCAGCCTCGCCGCCGCCCAGACCTGCGGGGCCACCGTTTTATTGAAAGGGGCGCGCAGCGTCATCGCCGCTGCTGACGGGAGGCGCTGGCAACTCCTGGAGGCCTGCCCTGCCGTGGCCCGGGCTGGATTGGGGGATGTGCTTGCCGGCTATGCCGCAGGTGTGGGGGCCCGGGCCCTGGCCCATGGCGGCCTGGACGCCCAGCTGCTGGCGGCTGCGGCCCTTTTTCACGCCCTGTCTGGATGCCGGGTGGGCCATCACCCTGGACCTGCAGGAACTGAGCCCCTGGCCGTGGCCCAGAATTTGGCCCGCTGGCCAGCCATGCCATCGCCAACGAACCGGGCCCACCGATCGAAATAAAGCGAAGCGAACCACAAGAAAGTCCTACATAATTCCTTTAGGAGAATTAAATGAAACCGAAAGGTGCTGGAATCGGCATTCATTCTTGATGAAACCTAAAAAATTCCTGAAAAAGTGGATCGCTTGCTTACTTGACGCCGATAGTTGCTACCCAATCAGCTTTCGCCATGACCGTCTCGCCATCCGCCCCCCCCTCAAAAAGACGCGAAGCATCAGGCCTGAGAAGCAGTGATTCGATGACTTGGTACCTGGCCACCATCGGTAGAGAGCCCCTGCTCACACCTAGCGAGGAGATTGAACTGGGTAACCAGGTTCAGAAGATGATGGTACTGACAGAAACAAAAATCAATGAATTTTCGCCCCAAGAATTAAAAGCGATTCGCGTTGGCCGCCGCGCTAAAGATCGCATGATCAAGGCCAATCTACGGCTTGTCGTTAGTATCGCCAAAAAATATCAAGGCAAAGGCCTTGAACTCCTGGACCTAATTCAAGAAGGCTCCCTGGGGCTTGAGCGTGCGGTCGAAAAATTTGATCCAAGCCGCGGATATAAGTTCTCCACCTATGCCTTCTGGTGGATCCGCCAGAGCATGACCAGGGCCATTGCCTGTCAATCACGCACCATTCGTTTGCCTGTTCACCTGAGTGAACGGTTGACCACGATCCGCAAGGTCAGCCTGGATCTTGCCCACAAACTCGGCGCTATGCCCAGTCGCCAAGAAATCGCCGCTGCGATCGATATGCCCATTGAAGAGCTTGATTCTGTGCTGCGACAGTCCTTGACCACATCAAGCCTGGATGCCCCGATCAAGGCCGACGAAGGCAACAGTTGCTTGGTCGATCTTATTGCCGATTCCTATACGGAAAGTCCGCTCGAACTGGTGCAACGGAGTATTGACCAAGAACAACTCGCTCTCTGGCTCAGCCATCTCAATCAACAGGAACGGGAAGTTCTCTCCCTGCGCTTTGGGCTAGATGGCCATAACCGTCACACCCTTGCAGAAATCGGCCGAAACCTCGATGTTTCACGGGAGCGCATTCGCCAAGTGGAACTAAAAGCACTTCGTAAACTAAGGCAAATAATTCGCAAAGTACCCGTAGCAATTTAGTGCATGATTGCAAGTTTCTTATTAATCGATAGTGCAAGAATAGCTAAAAACTCTACTTTGAAGATCATTTCAATCTTCGGCCCAAATATATCGAGTAAGTTCGCTGGGATCAGGTTCAGGCGCGCCCAAAGCAAAGGTGACGCAATCATCAATTTCGGCATCTACCTCAAGCTCAATTTGCCTTAAGTCCGATTCCGAGGCTTTGCCCTCAGCCAGAAGATGACCTGCGAAAGCCTTGATTGGATCACGCTTCGTCCAAAATTCCTTTTCGGTTTGAGAACGCAGTTCATCGGGATCAGCCAGGGAATGACCACGGAAACGGTAGGTAAGACATTCAAGCAGGGTGGGACCATCGCCAGCACGCGCCCTGGCTATGGCCCGCTGGGCAGCACCGCGAACAGCAAGCACATCCATCCCATTCACCTCTTCACCGACCATGCCGAAAGCTTCGGCTTTACGCCAAATTTCCGTATCACTGGTGGCACGATTGTGGTCCATACCAATACCCCAACTATTATTCTCGACCACGAAAAGGATCGGTAATTTCCATAGAGCCGCCATATTCAGGCACTCATAGAACTGACCAACGTTGCAAGTGCCATCA
>JBIIJV010000312.1:0-2534 GCA_044233545.1 Cyanobium sp. | reverse complement strand
GGCGGGCGGGATGCGTTGCCCCTGCTGGCCTTCACCTTGGAGAAGCTGTGGAGGGCCAGGGAGCGGCGGGGTGTCGCCCTCGCGGGAACGCGGCCCAGTGAACAGTGGGACCTGACGCTTGACGACTACAGGCACTTGGGCGGCGTGGCGGGGGCGGTGAGCACCCGCGCCAAGGAGTGCTGGGATCCGCAAACCAGCGGCGAAGAGGAGCGTGCGGCGCTGCGGGAGGCGTTTCTGGATCATCTCGTCAGTGTCAGCGGCGACGGCCAGGAGGCCAAACGGGCGGCGCGGCTTGAGGATCTGCCGCCCGCCAGCCTGGCGATCGTGCGGCGGCTGGTGGATGACCGCCTGCTGGTGTTGAAGGAGGGCAGCGTGGAGATCGCCCATGAGGCGCTGCTGCGCACCTGGGAGCCGCTGGTGCAGTGGATCGACGAGAGCAAGGTGGAGCGCCTGCAAGCCCTGCGCGTCAAGCGGCTCGGGGCCGACCTCACCCCCGAAGCCCCGGAGCGCGTGCGGCGCCAGGCCCTGGAGCAATTGGCGGCGCTGGCGGCGGCTGGCGGCAGTGAGGAGCGCGCGGTGCGTAAGGAGGGGCGTGAACCGCTGCAGCCGCTGCTGGGCGATGGGAATTGCCCCCTGGCCGACCGACAGGACGCGGCCCTGGTGCTGGCGCTGATCGGCGCCGAGCAGCCGTTGCGGGATGGCCTGGCCGACGCGGCGGCGCCGGTGGCGCTGCGGCGGCGGGCGGCGGAGAGCCTGGGGCTTCTGGCCCGCCGCAGTGGCGATCGGGATCAGCGCCAGCGGATCGCCGCAGAGCTGGAAGGCTGGCTGCGCAGCGATGCCCTCAACCTGCTGGTGGTGGATGCGGAAGGCTGGGCGGAGCACGACGCCCGCCTGCCGCTGCTGCAGGGCGCCTCACGGGGCCTGCAACTGGCGGCCTCGGCCGATCTGCCGTTATTTGGCAGCGGTGAGGAGAAACCAGTGCCGATGCTCACCCTCACGGCCCTGGAGGAAGGGAGCGGCCTGCGGATTCGCACCGAGGTGGTGGAGGTGCCCGTGTGGACGCTGCCGCTGCCGGGGGGTGAGCGGCTAGAGCTGGTGGTGGTTCCGGAGGGAGAGGCGCAGTTGGGTTCACCACCCACGGAGCAGGACCGCCAGGCGGTGATGGACTGGTACGCCGCTAACCGAGACGGCTGCCGGGATGGCGTGGATGTGGAAGCGCCGCGGCGGGTGCGGCTGGAGGCATTTGCGCTGGTGCGCCAGCCGATCAGCCAGGGGCAGTGGCGGGTCGTGGTGGAGGCGGTGGGGGAGTTCGAGCAGGATCTCGACGGTGCCCCCGGCGCGGCCAAGCCCGAGAGCCTGTGGGATCAGCACGGCCAGCCCGGCGAGCTGGCGGTGGACAGCGTCAGCTGGCACATGAGCCAGGAATGGTTGCAGCGGCTGAATCGTTGGCTGAAGGAGCAGTGGCCGGAGCTGGGCGGCAGCGGTGAGGCGCCCCAGCTGGCACTGCCGAGCGAAAACCAATGGGAGGGGGCCTGCCGGGCGGGCACCACCACGCCGTTCCATTTCGGCGACACGTTGGATGGCCGTTGGGCGCGGTATGACGCCAGCTCCACCTTTGGTCGTGGCCGCAAAGGAGCGAAAACCAAGCAGCCTGGGATCAATGGGTCCAGTGGCCTGGCGAACCGCTGGGGTCTGGCCGAGCTGCACGGGCAGTTGGATGAGTGGTGTGAAGACAGCTGGCATCCCAACCCCGTGGGTGAGGGCTATCCGGAGGATGGGGTGCCCTGGCGAGAAGAGGATGGGGATCTTGTGTGCCGAAAGAGCGGCCAGCGGGGCTGGAAGCTGCTTCGCGGTGGCGCCTGGTTCAGCGAGCCTCACTTCTGCCGTGCCGCCTACCGGAGCAGCAACCTCCCGGCGAGCCGCAACTCCATCAGCGGTGTTCGCCCCTGCTGTATCCTGCCTCCAGGCGCTCTTCTTGGCCCTTCAGGGCTGCCTGAAAGTTGCACTCCTGAGCTCGCAAGGCTCAGATGCGGCTATGTTCCGAGCCGATCCAGCCGGGGCTGAGGTGAGTCCTGGCGATACCGGGGCAGTGAGGCATGGCCGCTGGGGAGGACTTTGAGGCAACCCTGCTCCCTTCTTGGTCCTTGAGCGCTTGGGCCCTTTGCCCTGGGGCTGTTTTTAGCCTTGGCTGTTGGGCTGGCTGACCGTTTGGTTGTTGGCTGCCGGGAATGGCGCCACAGGCGCCTCGATTCTGTGCCTTTGCGCCCCCTAGGGCTCTCCCAGCCCCATGACGCCTCGGCCAAAATGCCCCCATGACCTCGGCTCCCAGCACCACTTCCGCCATCCCGATCGACCCGCGGATCCGTGTGATCGCCGCGGGGATCGCCGCCGCCATCCCCGAAGCCCAGATCCGCCTGTTTGGCTCAAGGGCCAGGGGCACATCCCGGCCTGATTCCGACGTGGATCTGTTGATCACCGTGCCGGATGAGTGGTTGGCGGGCCAGGATCGTCTGCGGGTGCTGGGAGATCTGTGG
>JBIIJV010000311.1:0-2539 GCA_044233545.1 Cyanobium sp. | reverse complement strand
GGTTCCGTTCACGGTGGTGAGCCTCGATTGGATCAAGAGCGACCGCAATCGCGAGGGTTTCCTGCGTAGCTGCGGCGAGTTCGTGATCGTGGATGAAGCCCACACCTGCGCGGCCCGCAAGGTTGGAGGGCGCCAGCAGCGTTATGAGTTACTGCGGGGTCTGGCGGCCGCTCCCCAGCGCCACCTGGTACTGCTGACGGCCACACCGCAAAGCGGCGACCAGGAAGCCTTCGACAACCTGCTGGGGCTGCTCGATCCGAAGTTCGAGGGCCTCAGTGAGATGCCCGAGGGGCAGCGCCGCAAGGATCTGCGCGATGAGCTGGGCAACTATTTCGTGCAGCGCCGCCGGCTCGATCTCAAGGAGGAATGGGGCACCGAGGGTGCCGACTTCCCCGATCGGGAAACCCGCGAGGCCACCTACACCCTCAGTGGCGACTGGGGGCGTCTGTTCGATGACGTGCTGGCCTACGCCCGTGCACTCGTGGAGCGGAGCGTGGGCGAGAGCAAGCTGCGCCAGCGGATGAGCTGGTGGGCCGCTCTGGCGTTGCTGCGCTGTGTGAGCAGCAGCCCCGCTGCCGCCTCGGCCTCCCTGCGCACCAAGCTGTTCAATCTCCAGAACGGCACGGATTGCGCCTCCACAGATCCAGCCTCAGCCTCCAGCGAAGACGAGCTGGCCGATGACCTGGAAGCGATGGCCACGCTCGCCGTTCTCGACGGCGCGGAAGAAGAGTTCAGCGCAGAAGAAGCCGCCCCAGGGGCCGATCTTGCTGATACGGCCGATGCCGGGCTGCTGAAGAATCTGATCGAGCGCTCGGATCGCCTGCGCGGCAAGGCCCACGATCCCAAGCTCAAGCAGCTGCTGAAGGAGCTCAAGGGGCTGCTTGCGGAGGGCTTCCGGCCAGTGATCTTCTGCCGTTTCCGGCCCACCGCCCACTACCTGGCGGAGCAACTGCAGGAGGAACTGCCCAAGCGAGCCCATGTGGTGATGGCCGTCACCGGTGATCTGCCACCGGAGGAGCGGGTGGAACGCATCCGCGAACTGCAGAACGAATTGGCGAACGGCAAGGTGCCGGTCCTGGTGGCCACCGACTGCCTGTCAGAAGGCATCGATCTGCAGCACATCTTCGATGCGGTGATCCACTACGACCTCTGCTGGAATCCCACCCGCCACGAACAGCGCGAGGGCCGGGTGGATCGCTTTGGCCAAGCCCGCAGTGCCGTGCGGGCGCTGATGCTGCACGCCGGCGACTCCAACCCGGTGGATGAGCGCGTGCGGACGGTGATCCTTGAAAAGGAGAAGACGATTCGCAAGGAGCTGGGGGTGAGCGTGCCGATCCCCGGCAACGCCAACACCATCACCCAGGCGGTTCTTGGCGGGATCTTTGGCAAGGCCGCCAAGGTAATTCAGGGGTTCCTCAACCTCGGCCTGCCTGGATTCAGCGGTTCCGGATCAGACCTGGATGCCGTGCTTGATGCCGAATGGCAGAGCGCCAAGGAGAACGCCAAAGCCACCCGCACAATCTTTGCCCAGCGCAGCCTCAAGCCAGAGGAAGCCCTGCGCGAATGGGACCGCACCCGCGAATCCCTCGGCAGCGCCGATGCGGTGGAGCGGCTGGTGCTCAACGCCTGCCGCCGCCTCAACCTGCCCCTACGGGGCTTGCGATGGGGTGTTGCAGCAGAAGGCGGTACGGCTGCAGAGGACAAGAAGACCGCAGAAGCCGCGACTAAGACCTGGGAACTCGATCTCACCCGCCTGGAAGACAACCGCCAGGCCCTCAACGAGCGCCTGCGCAGCCACGACCTCGGCGGCAAGCTGCGCCTCAGTTTCCGCCCACCGGCCCGTGACGGCAGCCAGCAGCAGGGCTGCCAGCAGCAGGGCTGCCAGCTGCTCAGCCGCTCCCATCCCCTGGTGGTGGAGCTGGCGGATTTCATTGCCGAGCGGGCTCTCAGCGGCCTGGAGCCCGAACTGGCGGCTCGCGCCTCCGTGATCCGCACCAAGGCCGTAGCCAAACGCACCCAGGTGCTGGTGTTGCGGCTGCGCCATCAGCTCCACCAGTCGCGCTGGACAGGCAATCAATACGAGGCACTACCCGATCTGCTCGTGGAGGAATGCCTCACCGCCCGGGTGAACGGCAATGGTCTCGAACCACTGGATGTGGCCGCAGCATTGGAGCTGCTGGAGGCACCGGCCAGCGGCAACGTGGATCCGGGCCAACGCCAGCAGTGGCTCCAGGAGGCGGTGGCAGAGATCGATGCCCTGCAGCCCGCGCTGGCGGCCTTGGCCGAGCGGCGTGCCGATCTGGCGGAGGAAGACCACCGGCGGGTGCGGGAGGCCTCGCTGCGCTCCGGCGAATCACTGCGCATGCGCTTCCGCTGTGAGCCGAGCCTGCCGGTGGATGTGATCGGCCTGATCGTGCTGTTGCCGGCGCCAGTCCTATGAACCCGGTTTCAGCGCCACATCCGGAAACAGCTGCAGCAGCTTGCGGTCAAACGTCAGCAGCGGGCAGCCAAGTTGTCTCGCAAGCAAGACGAATTCGGC
>JBIIJV010000310.1:0-2543 GCA_044233545.1 Cyanobium sp. | reverse complement strand
GCCCCAGATTCATCTTCCACCAGCACCGAAAGGGTGTGCTTCATCGCTCCAAGACCGGGTCGCCCGTTCCAAACCTAGGTGGTGTTGGGGACCCTCCTCCGAAATCGATCCCACTAGAGCGGCTCAGTCTTGAACTGGAGGAAGGGATGTGAGCCATTCCAGCAGGGTTTGATTAAAGATGGGGGGCCGCTCGTCATGGGGACAATGGCCGGCCTGATCCAAGACCGCCAGGGGGGTATGGGGCCGCCAGCGCCTGCATTGCAGGGCCACCTCCAGGGGCACCAGACCATCTTGACGACCCCAGATCAGCAGCAGGGGCTGGTTCAGGCGGGTCAGCAACGCAGGGGCCGTGGCGTGATGGGGGCGCAACGGCATGGCAATGCTCATGGCCCGCAGGGCCCTGACCGCCCCTGGACGCCGGGCCGGTCTGGAGATCACCCGTCGCAACTCCTGATCACCGATGATCGGGTTGTCGTAAGCCGACTGCAGACCTAGGTCCAAAAGGGGCGAATGGACCAGGAGTGGCACAATCACCTCCAAGGGCAGCAACCGACAAAGCAGATTCACAATCAGTCGCTTCAACCTGCGGCGCCACGGTGCTTGGCGGGGGGAGCCCCCATGGCCACCCATCCTGGCCATCAACAGGGCTGGATCCGGCAGCGGAACCGCTGCTACAGCATGCACCCGATCGGGAAAATGCACGGCGCAAGTGACCGCGACCAGTCCACCGAGGGAGTGGCCCACCAGCACCGCCGGCCCTTGAACCACTTCTTCTAGAAAAGCCCCCAGCTGCCGAGCCCAGAGACGATTATCGAGCCGCAGCCAGGGCTGGCTTGAATCTCCAAATCCCAGCAGGTCCATGGCGTAGACCTGCCAACCTGCCGCCGCGAAGGCACCGGCATTGTGGCGCCAATGGCCACTGCCGGCCCCAAATCCATGGATCAGGACAAGGGGGGGATGGGCTGGATCGCCGATGCGGCGCCAGTGACAGCCGTGGCCCTGCCAGTGCCAGAGGCCGTGATCGCCCCAATCCACGCCCCAATGGCTGGCGTGGACCGCCGCCGGGTCAAGGTTCACCTTTCACCAAAGTGCCGCCTTCGATGACGGTCGCCCGCAAAATCTTGTCGCCCTGCTGAATCTGGTCGACGACGTCCATCCCCTTGGTCACCCTGCCAAAAACGGCGTAGCGGCCATCCAGCTCGGGCAAGGCCTCTAAGGCCACATAAAACTGGGCACTGGCTGAATTGGCATCCCCGGAACGGGCCATAGCCAGGGCACCCCGTTCGTGGCTGAGGCGCAACTCCCGGGTAATGCCTGGGGTGGTCAGGGGCTGGCCATAGCGGGGCCGGACTTCGGACTTAAGGCCTACTTCAAGGGGGATCAAGCGGGCTTCGCGGCTCGTGGGGTCGATATAACTGCCGGTGCCGTATTCACTGGCAGCCACCTTGGGATCGGCGCTAATCGGATCGCCCCCCTGCACCACAAACGGCATCGGCTCCCGAACGACGCGGTGGAAGACGGTGCCGTCGTAGACCCCGCGTTTGACAAGATCCACGAAATTGCCTGCCGTCAAAGGAGCAGCCTTGCCGTCTAGGCCCAGGATGACTTCGCCCCGAGTGGTCTGCAGTGCCACTTTGGCGGAGCCACTCAGACATGGGGTCGTGGCCACGGCACAACCCAGGGGGGGGGTGGCCCGTTCGGCAGCGCAGGCCGACAGAGTTAAAGGAAGAACCAAGCTGAGCAATAAAAGGGCCAACTTGAGCCGCCAGGGCGACTGAAGTGGGGGTATGTACTGGATCGCCATCGGCATCAAAGGCCCTCCAGGGGGACACCAAGGAAACGGGCCAATTGGGCTCCGGAGAGCTCAAGATCGGCCAAAGGCTGGGGCTCACCCACCTGGGTCAGGGGCAAATCGCGGCGACCCTGGAGCCGCAATGCCAGCCGGCGCCGGGGACTGATGCCCTCACGCACATCGACCTTGACGGCCTGGATATCCCTAAGGGGGATGTCCAGTTCGATGCGGCGACGAAAGCCACGACGGGTGATGCGCGCTTGACCTGCCGTGCGATCGAATCGGTTGCTGCCTGAACCAACGTCAATCACGATCACTGACCATAGATAGGTCGCGAGCGCCAGGGCCGCCAATCCGTAAAGACCCATCACCAACCCCTGGGGGACCCAGACGAGCTCCGCCGGATGGCCGATCGGCAGGAAATTGCGCTGAAAACGACTGGAGGCACTGGTCAGCAGGAAACCAAGTCCGCCAATGCTGACCGCGGTGGCCACCAGCAGATTGGAAAGTCGCCTGGAGCCCAGCACCGGCTGCTCAAAAACCTGGGCAGGATCAGCCAAACCGGTAACCGTCGCAGGGGGGACGCTGCTGGAGGCCATAAACAAGGAATACGGCAAACGTGGGTCCATCCTGCCGTGGGGGCGATCCGGTCGGGCCTGGGCCAGCGAAATGCCTGGGCCGAGTCGGCCTGAGCTACCGCAGCCCCTTCTAACTTCAGCTGATGTCTAGCGGCCGCGTCGCTCCAGGCAGG
>JBIIJV010000309.1:0-2546 GCA_044233545.1 Cyanobium sp. | reverse complement strand
CTTGATCTGCGCATGTTCCCTGAGCAGCAACGGCTGGAGATCACACCGCCGCCCGATCTGCAGCGCCGCTACGACCGCTATCCCAAGGAGCTGCAGCCGCCCCGCGGCCAACGCCTGGCACTCTGCGCCGAGCCGGCGGCCCTGCAGCGGGCCCTGGAGCAGAGCCGGCGGCAGGACAACAGCCGACCGGAACTGGAATACCTCTGGGATCTGCACCCGCTGGTGGATTGGCTGGCCGACCGGGGCCAGATCACCTTCCCGCGCCAGCACGCGCCGGTGCTGCAGCTCAGCGATGGCCTCGATCCGGGCGCGGTGGTGATGGTGTTTCAGGGCACGATCCCCAATCAAAAAGGGGTGCCGGTGGTGCAGGAATGGGTGGCGGTGCGCTTTGCCGGCACGGGATTGAAGGTGGTGGCGGTGGAGCCGTTCGAAGCTGTGGCCACTCGCCTGCAGCTGGGCAGCCGCGATCTCGCCAACATCAGCGGCGAGAAGCCCCCCGCTCACCTGAGCAGCCAGCTGCGTTTTGCGGTGGAGCAGGCCAACACCTACCTGCGCGACTGCGGCGAGCAGTGGACCGCCCGCGTGCAGCCCGAGCTGGAGGCGCAGCGGCAGCGGCTGCGGCGATTGCGGGGCCGCCAGGTGGAGCAGCTGGAGCTGAGCCTTGCGGGCAATCAGCGCCCGCAGCAGATCAAGGAAAAGCAGCGCCAGGAGAAGCAGAAGGCCATCGATGGGCGCTTCGAGGATCACGAACGCTTCGTGAGCCAGGTGATGACGATCGACCCGGCCCCTTACCTGAAGCTGGTGGCGGTGCTGCACCGGGAGGCCTGAGCCATGGCCCTCCCCGGCATCAGCAACGCCAACGAGTTCTATTCCGCCCACTACCTCGAGAGCGTGCTGGTGGGGGATATCAAGAAGGTGCGCGAGCGCTGGGCAGAACAGGCCAAGGCGCAGCTGGAGGCGGATCTTGCGGCGGGGCTGTCCAACGCAACGGTATCCACGCCGGAGGCCCAGTTCAAGGCGCTGCGCAAGCCATGGCAAAAACTCCGAGAAGCCGAGATCGGCATCACGGATGAGCCGGCGGAGCGGCTGCGGCTGCAGCGGGAGCTGTTCTTCCAGCCCCTGCTCGAAGCCTTGGGCTATTCCTTTGCCCCCCATGCCGAACCCGTGCTGATCGGCGGCGAGGCCTATCAGATTCCACTGCTGGGGGAGGTGAGCAACACCAAGGGCGAGCCCTGGCTGTGGCTGGTGGAGTGCTTCAACCCCAGCGATGAACCGGCCGACCCGCTGGAGCTCACGATCACCACCCGTTATGGCTGCCAGATCAAGGATCCTTCGCTGGGTCTGGTGTTCACCGATGGCGATGGCCAGGGCAGCGAAACTTGGGAGCAGCTGATCTCCGAGCGGATCTTTGCCCAGGACATCCCGCCTCGCTGGGTGTTGGCGGTGAGCCGCGACCAGCTGCTGCTGATCGACCGCCAGAAGTGGGCCGCCTCGCGCTTGCTGCGCTTTGAGCTGGGCACGCTGCTGGGCGAGAACAACCCCGATGCCCTGCTGGCGGCGGCCACCTTGCTGCACCGCGAGCACACCTGCCCCACCGGCGGCGGCACGCCCCTGCTCGATGAGCTCGATGAGAACAGCCACAAGCATGCCTATGAGGTGAGCAGCGACCTCAAGTACGCCCTGCGCCGCTCGATCGAGCTGCTGGGCAATGAGGTGGTGGCGTTCATCAAGGCCCAGAAAAAGGGCGTCTACCAGGAGCGGCTGGATCCGGAGCAGCTGACGCTGGAGCTGCTGCGCTTCATGTACCGGCTGCTGTTCCTGTTCTTCATCGAGAGCCGGCCGCAGGAGCTGGGCTACGCGCCGATGGGCAACGACGTGTACCGCCTCGGCTACAGCCTGGAGAGCCTGCGCGATCTCGACACCGCCGAGCTGGCCAGCGAGGAAGACCGCGAGAGCACCTACATCAGCGAATCGCTGGATCGGCTGTTCCAGATGATCTGGGAGGGCTACCCAAAGCGCGGCGACCAGGAGTCTGTGCAGGCCGATCTCACGGAGGCCAAGCCGGAGTTCGACACCTTTCAGATCGTGCCGCTGCGTTCGCACCTGTTTGATCCAGAGCGGCTGCCGATCATCAATGGCCTGCTCAAAAACGAAAAGGGCGACAAGCGCTGGCCAAAGGTGCGCTTCCGCAACGCTGTGCTGCGGCAGGTGATCGAGATGATGTCGCTCACCAAGGAGGGCAAGGGCAAGCGGCGCGGCCGGGTGAGCTACTCCCAGCTGGGCATCAACCAGCTGGGGGCGGTGTATGAGGCGCTGCTGAGCTTCACCGGCTTCTTCGCCGAACAAGATCTCTACGAAGTGCAACCCGCCCCGAAGAAAGCCAAAGCTGCCGCCAGCGACGACGACGACGACCTCGACGCAGGCGACGAGGAAGACAGCGACGAAACCAGCAAGGCCACCGGCCAGGCTCACGACGAGCTGGATGTGGGCCACTTCGTGACCGCCGAGCAGCTCAAGGCCTACAAGGCCGAAGAGATCGTGCCCGA
>JBIIJV010000132.1:0-7778 GCA_044233545.1 Cyanobium sp. | reverse complement strand
TCCCGGCTTGGCAATTATCTCAAGAATAACCTTGCAACCATGCAAAATACAGGTTGCAGCAGTGATGTCTAGCTTAAATATACACAAAAAGAAATTGACATTTTTGCGATCTTTGGCTATGATGCTGTGTTTGACCGTTCAAAAACCAAGAAGAAAAAAACTTTAAGCACTAACCCAAGCTCTCATCTCAACCCAACAATTATGCACCCAAAGTAATTAGAAAATCAATTTATTCACATGATTCAATAGCATAAACTACTCCAAATGAAAATCACCCAGATTGGCTCTAATCCAAAACATCCTGCTCGTTGTGTGATAAGTTTAGGTATTGGCAAAAAGTCATTTACTAATAATTTGAAAAGGTTAGAAGAAAGTCTTTTTCGTGTAGGTTTTGATGGTGATTTTCTTTATTGGGATGAGCAGGAACCAGAGGGCTGCCCAGCTCACTTTGAAGCGCCCTTTGCCTTTAAAACTTATTGTTTTAATGTCGCCAAAAGAATGGGTTACTCCCAAATATTATGGATAGATTCTCCATGTATTGCATTACGCTCACTATCTCCTATTTTCGATGAGATAACAAAATATGGCTATATTTTTTTCAACAATAACTACGATCAAAGTATGGGTCAATGGATTAGTGATGATGCGCTTGCTAAAAACTGCTTATCTCGGGACGAAGCCATGACAATTCCTGAAATGCCCTGCTCGGTCTTGGGCCTTGACATGACATCAGAGCTGGCAGTTAAATTTTTAGATCAATGGGCTTTGATTATGGGAGACGGGATTACCGCGAGAGGAACAACTACACTTATTAAGGATTGGGATGATTATCAAGCAATCTCCTGGAACAGAAATAACCGGATATCTAATGACCAAAGGGTAAAGGGTCATAGACACGATCAATCAGCTGCTGGTATTGTTGCACACAGATTAGGTATGCTACCTTATTCTGACTATCTTAAAGATATTCATTATAAGGCGAAGCCCGTTAAGCGTAACACCATCATTCTTCATCACAGAGAGTTTAATGAAACTATTACACCACTTAATGACATTTACTATAAAGTATTTTTTAAGACCCCATTTATCGAAAAGCCACGATCGTATGTTCGCAAACTTGTTCGTTTTGCGAAGGGCTTAATAGTCAATAAATAATGCAGCAAGCCTTCAATTTAATTTAACAAAAAATAGTATTATCTGCCGCTAGAACGTATGTTGTCTCTTGTTCAACATTTTGGGTTGATTCAGGATCTGCTAGAATTTTAACAGCTGATGTCAACTCTCGGATGAACATCGTCTGCACAACGGATGGAAACTATTTGCGGCATTGCGTTGCGATGTTGCAATCTTTGTGGGAACATAATCCAGATCCTAATATGCATGTTTATCTAGTTTATGACAATGTCGACTCCCATAAACTTAGCCAAGCTGCAGGTTATTTACATGACTTGCTTCCCGGTTTAAGCATCCTGCAGGCATCACCGAAACCTTTGATTGACTTTCCAGTCTCTGGACATGGAAGTGTAGCAGCATATTTTCGATTGTTATTACCTGCTATGCTGCCAATGTCAGTCGAACGCTTTATCTTTATTGATGCTGACACTATTATCCTAGATAGTCTATCTCCATTGTGGGAGCTTCCACTCGAAGGCCGTGCCCTTGCTGCCGTAGCAGAGCATCGTTTATCTTGTCAGGATCATGGCTATAAATTCGGTGGATATTTTAATTCTGGCATCATGTTGGTCGACCTCTACAAATGGCGCCAATCTGATTTGCTTGAACGTGGTCGTCGTTTTGCTATCGAGCATCCCAATCGTTTACGTCATTGGGACCAAGATGTCCTAAATCATATCTTCGAGGCGGATTGGCTTCCCCTGCCTGAGCGCTGGAACGCCTGCCCGCACTTATTTGGATTAAACAAGGTTTATGACACTATAAACTATGAATTCAATAAGGCAGAGAAAGAAGCATCTTCAAATCCAGCCATTGTTCACTTTGCCGGTTCTGGACCAATTAAACCCTGGAATGCTCGCTGCACGCATCCATTAAAAGGAAAATACCTGGAGGCAAAAGCGAAAACTCCCTGGGCAACCACTCCGCTCGAGGATATACCCCCACATCCTTGGCAACTCGCGATAAACCAAGCTGTATTCCAAGCGAAATGCCTCGTGCGTCGCAATTTTATTGGAGAGGGTTGAGAGAGTCACTAAATACCTGGCAAATAACATTTTAGCTTGGAACCACTCTAAAGCGAATCAACGCCTGGTCAATATCTGCAAGCAATTGCCATGACCCTTGAGATGGAGCCCAATCCGTGGAATCAATAAGGTCTGCATAGCAAGCAAGATTGTTGCCACAAATTGATTGTTGGCATGAATAATGAGCTGAAATCAGACTCTTGATTGTCGTCTGCTTGGCCAAGGTACGTAGCCAATCGAGATAAAACTGCTTCGCACGAACAAAGACCAATCTTTCCAAAACGGGTGCCAGCCGACAGGGGGCAATCTGATCACCATGGTTGATAAATTGATCAGCCTGCTCCTCCCAGGATGGTGCCCATCGGAAAGGATATAAGGCGAAGTGATTTCGGGGATTGGCCTGATCTGCTGCCATGGCGTCGGAGAAAAGTTCACCAAGTGATGCGATGTTCACAGATTCAGGCCGGAAAAAATTTGCAAACATCACAATCCTTTTCCAACCTTTAAGTCGAAGATCTGGAGTGTCGATCATTGCTTCGGACCCCTTTTCCCTGCCATGAAACAACAGTGGTGCAGGGTCAAGATCAAAAATTGTTGGAGGAGTAGCCGAGATGCTGACAAGTGCATCGGTGACTAGCAATGATCCCGTGAAGAGATCGATACATGCAATTTCATGGAACGTGCCAAGCCCGAGGTCGATCGGCCCGAGGGGAACCCAGACCAGCTGCTCTTGATGGGGCAACCCATCGCGGAACAGCACCTTGGTACGGCCTGCGGGTAAACCAAGCCAGCTGGAGGGTAGGGGAACTGGAAAACTCCACTGCTGATCACTCACCCAAACCGTGGCCTTGGGGAAAGCCCTGGCCAGGGCCGCCACGGGGAGTTTGTGTTCTAGCCCCGAAGATGTGGCCAATACGATCGAAAGTACCTGCCCGTGCTGTGCTTCCAGACCCCTTAGTCCTATGAGCAGTTCAGCAGTTGGCGGGACAGGCGCATATAGCAGTAGCCCTCCCTCCACCTTCAGGACAGTCATCCGAATCGGCACCGCGACGTACCAGACACCGTGAAGCTGCTCAAAACACCAGACCCTTCCCTCAATCACCTCACGCATGAGGCTGACGCGACGGCCATAGGGGTAAAGCGGCAGCAAGGGCCACCAGGGCCAGCGCTGCAGGCGAGTATCAGTAGCAGAGGGTGGCTCGGCGTCGTGCACGTCAGGTCATCAAAAAGTTTGTCTCCCAAACTTCACGAATTTCGGCTACGACGAAGCGGCCCACCCCCCCTTGCCACCGCCCTGGATCCAGCCCTTCGCCTCTTGTAAAAACTTCGACCAATCCAGCTTTTCGGCCTCAGCGGCCCGGGCCACTAGCAGCGGCGCTTCCCGTTGGATCAGCGCCAGATCAGGGGCACTCACCCCGGCGGACAGGGCCAGCAAGTCCGCCATGGCGTGGCCGACCACGCGGGTGAGATAGGCGGCGCTAAGGGCCTGCAGGGCACCGCCCACCAACCAGGTGGCTCCGTGCAAGCGGGCCGCAGTGACCAAGGCCTGGCTACTCCATTCGACCAAGCCAAGGGCAACGGTGGCCTTGGCCAGTTCCAAGGATGCCCCCCGCAACTGATCCAGGGTCCAGGGGCAATCCCAGAGACGGGCCATCTCCTGAAGCATCAATCCGTTGCCGACGGCTAACACCAGTAAATCCAGACTGGGAACCGGTGTGATGGCCACCCCCGTGGCCACAATCCACTGGGTCCGCTGCAGCAGGCGACGCCATTCCTGGCGGCGCAGCCGCTCCAGATCGGCCTGCCAGCGGCTGTGGAGGCCCTGGATGGATCGCAAGGATGTGGCTTGGCGCAAGGCACGGCCCTCCCGGTTCAACCAAAGCGCCAGGGGCCCCAGAACCTCCTGCAGGGTGTTCAAGGCACCATCCCAAAGCAGCAGTCGTTCGGGCTGCAAACTAGGCCACTGACTCGCCAGTTCCAGCAGCAGGGGCTCTGACCCCTTGGCGTCTTGGCACTCCACCAGCAACCAATGGGGTTGATCCGGATCGAGGGCCTCAAGCCAGCGCAGATCGACCGCCAGCAGCGGCAGGCGCAGGTGATAAAGCAGCACATCGGCCTGGGCAAAGGCCTGGGGCCATTGCCAGGCGGAACTGATCAGGGGCAGGGGCAAACCCCAGTCCAGGTGCAATGGCAAGGAGCTGCGCAGTGCTGCAGCTGCCAGGGATTGGGCCGCCAGCTCCGGGGGACGGGTGCCCGTGAGGGTCAGACGCAGTTCTGGGCGCTGCCGCGCCGCCATCAAGGCCTGCAACTCCTGGCGCCGGGGCTCGAGCAGACCGGCCTCCCCACCTTGAAGCCGTTCGAACTGATCGATTAGCTGCTCACAGCGCTGCTGCCAACCATCAAGGCTGGAGGGCAAACGGGAAGGCCCGCCTGGACGGTCCCGGGACAACCACCACCAGCCTGCTGCCAGGGTTCCAAGGGTGAAGAGACTCCCCCCTTCCATGGGCAGCAAATGGGAGATTCCCTCACTGAGCACCATCCCCCCGCCCAGCAGCAACACAGGCGGCAACCAGGGGGCCCCTGACAATTTCAGAGGAAATCCAGCCAATACGGCCCGGACGGTTGGAGCCACCGATCGGGGCAACCTGGAGGTCTCAGCGGCAGGGGGCAGAGCGGAATCCGAAGCGGTCACTGACGGTCGGCTGGCAAAACGACGAAGCGGGTGAACCCGCCCCATGATGTTTAGCTCAGATGCCAGCGTCGGACACCCTGACCGTTGCCATCCAGAACACCGAACCTGATCGAAAAGCCCCATAAGTTAGATCCGTTGATCGCCGTGTCACCTGCGCCGGTGCCCACCCTGACCCCCCTTCCCCCCTTCCCCCCCCTAACTGCCGAGGTCAGGCGGCGGCAGCAAAGTCGCTGCCATGGCCTTGATCTGGGGGTGTGGCCATGACCCCAATGCCGCCCCTGTTGACCCCACGCCAGAAGCAACGGATCGAAGCCCCCATGGCGCTGCTCCAATCCAGTGACCATTGGCATGGTGGCCTGCCGGTGCTGGTTCTGGACCGGTGCTGGTTGCGGCTGGAGGCCATTGCGGTGGAAGAGCTGGCCAACCGGTTACCGCCGGACACCAGTCGCGAAGCCCCTGAATTGAGCCGCTACAGCCAGCTGATTGAGGCGGGATACCCGAGTTGGGACGCCCAGCAGTGCTGCTGGCAGGAATTTGGCGCCGAGGCCTGCCAGCAGGCCCTCCGCCGCTTCTGGGCAGCCAAAGATCGCGGCAACAATGGCTGGACATTTGCCCGTTATCTACAGCTCCTGGCCGATTACCGCCAACGCTTTCACGACAGGCCTCGGCCCCTGCCGCTGCTCGTGCTCGCCCGGGCAGACGGGGGCCGCCGTGGCGAAAACCATGGGCTCTTCTGGCTGCGTCCGGAAGTCAGCGATAGCAACCGACCGATGCGGCACACTTGCGCCTGATTGAGACCCTGGTCATGGCCGAAGAAAGCACTCCTTCCTATGGCACCCATGCTGGTGACAACCGCGAAGGCCGGGAGAGTCCCGGGCGGGGGGTCCGTCAAACTGGACCCAAAGAACCAGGCGGGTTGCGCATCCGTCTTAGTGACAACGAAATGAAGGCCGCCAGGGCCCTTCAAGAAGCCTTCGGCCTGCGCTCACCGGTGGCCGTGCTCGGTTTTGCCCTGCGCACCCTGGCGCAACAACTGGAAGCAGGCCAACTTGATGCCCTGGTGGCCCAGCAACGCAGTGAAGGCGCTGGGCGAAGCCGCCCCAGGGGGGAAGAGGGCGCTGGCGAGCGGCTTGAGCGCAGCGACAGGGGAGATCGGGGGGGGCAGGTCCGTCAGGTCCGGGTTGATCCCTTTGCCAGGCCCAGTCGACCAGCGGCCCCGGCGCCAACCCCCTTGCCAGCGGAGTCTGAAGGGTCCGAGAGCGAGGCCGCCAGTGACGAGGGTGAATCAATGCTGGGCAGTGACGCCCTGGAGCTTGAGGCCGGTGTGACCGATGCCGTGACAGATGCCGCCGCAGCGGCGGCGCCCGAGCAACCCGAGCAAACTGAGGCCGAAGCATGAACTCGGCGCCCGCTGCCCTCCCGGCACGACCGCGCGTTCTCTCCGGTGTCCAGCCCACGGGCCAGTTGCATCTGGGCAACTGGCTTGGAGCTATTCGCAATTGGGTCGAGCTACAGCAGGACCACGACACCTTTTTTTGTGTTGTCGACCTCCATGCGATCACCGTTCCCCATGACCCCGCCCGCCTGGCGGAGGACACCCTGGCCACGGCGGCCCTCTACCTGGCCTGTGGCATCGATCCAGGCCAAGCCACGGTGTTCGTGCAGAGCCACGTCAGCGCCCACAGTGAACTCTGCTGGCTTTTGAATTGCGTCACTCCCTTGAACTGGCTCGAACGCATGATCCAGTTCAAGGAAAAGGCCTTGAAGCAAGGGTCCGACGTCTCGGCCGGACTGCTGGACTATCCCGTGCTGATGGCCGCCGACATTCTTCTCTACGACGCCGACCAGGTGCCGGTGGGGGAAGACCAGAAACAGCACCTCGAACTGGCCCGCGACATTGCCCAGCAGCGCATCAATGCCAGGTTCTCGCCCCGAGATGCCAGTGGAGAATTAATTCCCATTCTCAAGGTGCCGTCGCCCCTGATTCTCAAGGAGGGGGCCCGGGTGATGAGCCTCACGGATGGACGCAACAAAATGAGCAAGAGCGACCCCACCGAGGCCTCCCGCATCGCCCTGCTCGATCCCCCCGAGCTGATCGTGCGCAAGATCAAGCGGGCCAAGACCGATGCGGTCATGGGTCTTGAATTTGGCAACCCAGAGCGGCCTGAAGCCGACAACCTGCTCGGTCTTTATGCGCTGTTGAGCCAGCAAAGCCGCGCAGCCGCCCTCAACGAATGCGCCGCCATGGGCTGGGGCAGCTTCAAACCCCTGTTGGCTGACGCCGCCGTAGAGGCCCTCAAACCCCTCCAAGCCCGTTATCGGGAGTGGCGAAACGATCCCGCCAGCGTCGGGGATGTGCTCTGCAAAGGCCAGGAAAAAGCTGCTTGCGTAGCCGCTGAAACCCTCGATCGGGTCCGCAATGCGCTCGGCCTGCTGCCGTCAAGCCCCAGCCAGAGCTAAACGATCGACCTTCGTTTGATCAGCTGCACTGATCAATTGCAGCTCTCGATGGGGGAATCCTGACTGAACAGCGCCCCTTTGGCCCTCTCCGCGCAGAGAGCTGAAAATCCCAGTTCAGCCCTAGTCTCTTCTGCCCGCTCCGCCACCAGGGCCGGCCCGCTTAGATCGCGGCTTGCATAGTCCCGTGCCGTTGTCCAGGGAGGCGGCGGGGGGGTTGGCCTTGTCTGGCTTTGCCCATCAAGGTCAGGGGGTGATGTTCGTGATTTTCCGTTTTGCCCTGCCGACCCCAGTTCGAGCGCGCCTCTGCAACCGCCGGCCTGTTTTGCAGCCTGGCCCTACTGGTGGCGCTCCCGATCGGGGCTCGTCAACTGCCCCTCAGCCCAGGTCCCTTGGGGAGCAGCCAGCAGGGCCTGCGCTCCGCCCAGAGC